>MNEG01000163.1 GCA_001917585.1 Candidatus Rokubacteria bacterium 13_1_40CM_68_15 | reverse complement strand
CCAGCCGCGATCCCCAGACGATCGCCTCGATGACGCGCGCGCTGACAGAATCGTTCCCGTACGTGAGGGCCTTCAACTCCGTCGAAGGCTGGGGCGCGCACTTCCTGGCGCGAATGACGCCGATCGACTTGCCCTCGGCGGCCGTCCTCGCCTCCCGCGTACCGGAACGCGCGCGCGCGGACATGATCGAATGGGGCCCGGCCAGTACGCCGGAAGAGCAGTTCCGCCGGATGCTGGATCACGAGCTCATGCCCACCCAGCTCCTCGCACCCGCACCCGACGTTCCGACGCTGTCCGACGACCGGCCCTACAACGAGTACTTCTTCCTTCGCTGGTACCTCGCCGGGCTCAGATGATCGTCGCGCTGTAATATCCCGGCGTGCGGAACTTCGAGCAGGTGCTGAAGCTCGAGCCGGGCCGGACGGCGCGCGGCGTGACTTCGCTCGTCGTCACCGGGCCCCTGACCGACATCTGCGTGCTGGCGAGCGCCGTGGGCGCGTTCAATCGCGAGTACCGCATCACGGTGGCCGAGGACGCCGTCGCCACGCGCTGGCCGGAGATCCAGCGGGCCACCCTGGACATCATTGGCCGGGCCTACGGGCGTGTCGTATCCTCGAAGGACATCGCCAGTGAGGTGACCGCATGGTGACGTTCTCGGGCGTGATGCCGGCCAACATCCTCCCCTTCAAGGTCGACCTGTCGATCGACGAGCCGGCCTACCGCCAGCATCTGCGCTGGCTCGCCGACACCCGCGGCGTCACCGGCATCGTCGCCAACGGCCATGCCGCCGAGGTCTCGTCGCTGAGCCGCGAGGAGCGGAAGCGGACGCTGGCCATCGCGCTCGACGAGGTCGGCTCGGCCTGCCCGATCGTGGCCGGCGTCTACTCGGACGGCACCGCCGAAGCCGTCGAGCTGGCGCGCGACGCCAAGGCTCTGGGCGCCGCCGCCGTGCTGGTCTTCCCGCCGACGCTCTTCATGTGGGGCGCCCAGCTCAAGCCCGACATGGTCGTCCGCCACTTCGGCGAGATCGCCGAGAAGTCGGACATGCCGATCATCGTCTTCGAGTACCCGCCGGCGTCCGGGATCGGCTATGCGCCGGAGACGCTGGGGCGCCTGGCCCAGATGCCACAGGTGGCGGGCGTGAAGGACTGGTCGAACGACATCGTCGCGTTCGAGAAGAACCTGCGCGCGCTGCGCGCGACCGGCCGTCCGGTGGCGATGCTGTCGTCGTTCACGATGTCGCTGATGGCGAGCTTCCTCCTCGGCGCCGACGGTGCCATCTCGGGGATGGGGAGCGTGGCGGCCGATCTGCAGGCCGAGCTGTTCGAGGCTTGCCAGAAGGGTGACGTCGAGGGTGCCCGACGGATCAACGACCGACTGGACCCGCTCGTCGCCGTGTTCTATGCGCCGCCCTTCGTGGACATGCACAACCGGATGAAGGAGGCGCTCGTCCTCCTCGGCCGCATCCCCGCCGCCCACGTGCGCCCCCCGCTGACGCCGGTCAGCGGCGCCGAGCGCCAGGCGATCAAGCGTGCGCTCGAGGCCGCCGGTCTCAGTCGGTAGGCGCAGCAGGCCGTTCGCGACTCAGCGCCTCGTGTCGTATTCCCGGCCCCCCGCGCTGGGGATCGTGATGTAAGATTCAGGCGGCATCAACCCTATGCTCAGGATTGACGTCCTCGCCTTCAGTGCCGAACAGGTCTGCCGCCTGACAGGATTGTCACTGCGGCAACTTCGCTACTGGGACCATACTGAATTCTTCTCACCGGAACACGGCTCTGACTACGGATACGGCGCCTTCAGTCGTATCTACACGTTTCGTGACGTGGTGGGTCTCTACACCATTGCGATCCTTCGGAAGAAATTCGCCTTCTCGCTCCAGAAACTCCGCACCGTGGGACGCTATCTCAACAAGCATCACGACACCCCATGGTCCAGTCTTACGTTGTTCGTGGCGGGTCGAGAGATTGTCTTTCGGGATCCGAATGATCCGGACGCGTACGTCAGCACGTTGAAGCCCGGCCAGCGCGTGCTTCCGATCGAGATGGAAAAGGTTGCACACCATGTCGAGGCAAAGGCTCGACGTTTTCAAACACGCCGACGGAGCCAGATCGGAAAAATCGAGCGGCAGCGCTTTGTTGTGCACAATTCGCCCGTCCTGGCGGGTACTCGCATACCTACTGCGGCTGTCTGGAACCTCCACGCTGCGAAGTACAACGTCGAGGCCATACTTCGGGAGTATCCGCGGTTGACCCCCGACGACGTTCGAGCCGCAATCGCTTACGAGCGGAAGCGGCAGAGGGCCAAAGCTGGATAGCGGCGAGACCACGCAATGGTGGTCATGCCGCTGCTCATTGACGAGAACGTCCCGGAATCAGTAACACATTTCTTTCGCGAGCGCGGGCATAGGGTTGATCACGTGCGCGATCTTTACCTTGCGGCCACGCCGGACCCGATCATTGCTGCAGTTGCCGACCGCATGGGGCGATCGTTATTACGTGGAACCACAAAGATTTCAAGAAGCTTGCGGCGCGAGTACCGAGAGGAGGCCAGGCGGCGTTGCGTCGCCTCGGGAGAATCAACTTTCGATGCGCTGAGTCTCTGGGCAGGCAGCGGGCCGAGCAAGTCATAGAGATCATCGAGGCGGATTACGAGCGGGCGCAAAAGCGGCGCGACAAGCGCTTGCTCATTGAGGTCACTCAGACGAGCGTTCGGCTCATCACGCAAGCCCGGGTGCTGTGCGACCGGAGCGGCCCGGACCCCTTGCAGGCCCCTGGTGGTTGGTGTAGATAGAGACACTTTGGCCGCACCCTCGCTGCCCCGCGTGCGGGCACCCCAAGAGGAGAACGATCGATGGCTGAACGCTGGCAGGACGAGCCCTGGACAAAACATCTGTGGTGGACCGGCAAAACCACCCGGCGTCGGTTCCTGAGTCTGTCGGCCGCCGCGGCCGGTGCCGTCGGCGCCACCATGCTGGTGCCGCCGCCCTGGCGCGAGGCGTTCGGTCAGGCCAAGCCGTACAAGGTGGGAACGCTCCAGCCGCTGTCCGGCACCGCAGCGGCCGGCGGGAAGACCGCGCTGGTCGGTGTTCAGATGGCCGTCGAGCGCATCAACACGAGCGGAGGTCTCAACGGCCGGCCGATCGAGCTGGTGATCGCCGACTACGAGTCCAAGCCTGACGTAGGCCGGCGCAAGGCCGAGAAGCTCATGGTGGAGGACAAGGTCGACGCCCACGTGGGCGGCTATCTCTCCAACGTCTGCCTGGCCTGCATGCCCGTGTACGAGGAGCACAAGGTCGTCAACATGGTCAGCGTGTGCCTCGACACCACCATCACGACGACGAAGTGCAGCCGCTACACCTTCCGGCCGTTCGACTACGCTCCGGCCCAGGCCGTCGCCATTTCGCCGTACCTCATCAACAAGATGGGAAAGAAGTGGCACATCGCGTACCTCGACTACGCGTGGGGCCAGTCCACACGCGACGCCTACATCGAGCAGATCAAGAAGAACGGCGGCGAGGTGGTCGGCACCACGGGGATCCCGCTCGGCACCGCCGACATGGCGTCGTTCGTCTCGAAGATCAGCGGCTCCTTCGACGGCCTCTTCGGAATCTTCTTCGGCGCCAACGCCATCAACTTCACAAGCGCGATCTACGACCTCGGCCTGACCAAAAAGGCCAAGTACGCGGGGGACGGCGCCATCGCCGAGTCCACGCACCTGGCGGCTCTGGGCCAGAAGATCGAGGGGTTCGTCGGGATCAACCGCTATATCCCCGTGCTCGACCCGCCGCTGAACACGGCGGCCCACAGGAAGTTCTTCGACCAGGCGGTGGCCGCGCTGAAGAAGATCGACCCGTCCGGGCCGCTCCCTGATCGCTACGTGCAGTCGAACTTCGAGGCCACGAACTTCCTGAAGCTGGGGATCCAGAAGTCGGGCTTCCGGGGTCGCGAGGACACGATGAAGCTCATCGAGGCCCTCGAGGGGATGGAGGTCAAGGAGAGCGACGACTTCCCCCAGGGCGACAAGACGCTCCGCAAGGAGGACCACCAGGCCTTCCTGCGCGAGTTCATCTTCACGATCCAGGGCGGTAAGCACAAGCTCATCGAGGTGATCGCCAAGGAAAAGACGATCGTCCCAGCCGCGTGCAAGTTCGCGTAGCGTGACCGGCGACGCTCCAATCCTCCGGACCGCGCAGCTCACCGTTCGGTTCGGAGGATTGACCGCCCTCAACCAGGTGTCGCTCGCCGTGCCCCCCGGCGAGATCCGCGGGATCATCGGCCCCAACGGCGCCGGCAAGTCCACCCTCTTCAACTGCCTCACCGGCGTTCTGAAGCCCGCGAGCGGCCGGATCGTGTTCCGGGGGGAGGACATCACCGGCCTGCCGCCCTACGCGATTTCCCGCAAGGCGATCGCGCGCTCCTACCAGATCACCAATATCCTGCCC
This sequence comes from Candidatus Rokubacteria bacterium 13_1_40CM_68_15, assembly GCA_001917585.1. Taxonomy (GTDB): domain Bacteria; phylum Methylomirabilota; class Methylomirabilia; order Rokubacteriales; family CSP1-6; genus 40CM-68-15. Next base: position 23,244 of record MNEG01000163.1, on the reverse strand, counting down.
GGGGCCACCGTGCTCGAGAACGTCCGGATCGCCGCCCAGTCGCGCCATCACAACTGGAGCCTCCTCCGCCACTACCGAGCCTACACCGACGTCCTCGACCGCGCCCGCGCCGTGCTCGCGGACGTCGGCCTCGCCGGCAAAGAGGACGAGCTGGCGGCGAACCTCTCCCACGGCGAGCAGCGGAACCTCGAGATCGGCATCGCCCTGGCGACTGAGCCGAAGCTCCTCTGCCTGGACGAGCCGACGGCCGGCATGAGCGTGGCCGAGACCCACGGCACGGTGGAGCTCGTCCGCCGTATCGCCCGCAACCTTACGATCCTCATCGTCGAGCACGACATGGAGGTCGTGATGGGCCTCGCCCACGTCATCACGGTCCTGAACTACGGCGAGGTGCTGGCCGAGGGGACGCCGGCCGTGATCCAGGCCAACCCGCGCGTACAGGAGGTCTACCTCAAGACCTGATGCTGGTCCTCGAGAACCTCAACGCCCACTACGGCAAGTCCCACGTCCTCCACGGCGTGTCCGTCGAGGTCCGTGCCGGCGAGGTCGTCGGCCTGCTCGGGCGCAACGGCGTCGGCAAGACCACCACGCTCAAGGCGATCATGGGGCTCGTGCGCCGGACGGGCGGGCGGATCACGTTCGAAGGACGGGACTTGACCGGGGTGCCGACTCACGGGCTCGCTGCGCTCGGCATCGCCTGGGTGCCCGAGGAGCGGCGGATCTTCCGCCTGCTCACCGTGCTCGAGAACCTGCGGACGGGCCTCGACCGCCCGGGGTTGGACGAGCGAAAACGACAGGAGCTCCTGGAGAAGGTCTACCGGCACTTCCCGGTCCTCCGCGAGCGCCGCAATCAGGCCGGAGGCACGCTGTCCGGTGGCGAGCAGCAGATGCTGGCCATCGCGCGCGCGATGATGCTGGAGCCGAAGATCATCCTCCTCGACGAGCCTACGGAGGGGCTCATGCCCCGGATGGTCTCTCAAATCCGGGAGATCGTGCACGCGCTCCACCGCGACGGCGTGGCCATCCTGCTCGTCGAGCAGAACGTTCCCCTCACCCTCGAGGCCGCCGAGCGCCTCTACATCATGGAGAAGGGCGTCGTCCGTCATCACGCGTCGGCGGCCGCGCTGCGCGCCGACCAGCGCGTCATCCACGAGTACCTGGGGGTCTAGCGTGGACCAGATCGTCATCCAAACCATCAACGGCCTCGTCAACGGCATGGTGCTGGCGGTCGTGGCCTCCGGGCTGACGCTCATCTTCGGCATCATGGACATCGTCAACTTCGCCCACGGCGACCTCATGATGCTGGGCGCGTTCGTCGGGGCGACCGTGCTCGGGATCACAGGGAACTTCTGGCTGGCGCTATTCGTCGCGGCGATCGTCATCGCGATGCTCGGCGTGCTGCTCCAGGTGACGACGCTCCGGCCGCTCATCGGCCGCGATCCGCTCACGACGATCCTCGCCACCTTCGGCATCTCGCTGGTGCTCCAGAAGTACGCCCTCTGGCAGTGGGGCCCGACCGTGCGCAAGATCAGCGAGCCGGTGTCCGGGCAGTTCGCCCTCTTCCACCTCCAGTACCCGTGGTACCGGGTCGCGACCGCGATCCTGGCCGGCCTCATCATCGGGGGCCTCTGGCTGTTCCTCAAGTATGGCAAGTACGGCATCTGGATCCGGGCGACGACCCAGGACCGGGTCATGGCCCAGGCCATGGGGATCCCGGTCCCGCTGGTCCATACCGCGGTCTTCGCGATCGGCTCCGCGATGGCGGCGGCCAGCGGTGTCCTCTTCGGCCCTTTCGCCGGCGTGACCCAGACGATGGGCTCCGACTTCACGCTCCGCGCGTTCATCGTGGTCGTCGTCGGGGGAATGGGCAACCTCGGAGGGTCGATCCTGGCCGCGATCTTCGTCAGTCTGATCGAGGCCTACGCCGCGCTCGTCGTAAGCCCGGCGCAGGCCGTGATCGTCTCGTTCGTGGTGCTGGTCTTGACGATGCTCTTCAGGCCCACCGGGCTCTTCGTGCCCACGCCGAAATGACGCCTCGGCCACCGACCAGTTACTGGATCGTGTTCGCGATCGTGCTCGCGCTCCTCGCCGCGGCGCCACTCGTGCTGCCGCCGTTCTGGCAGCGCTTCGCCACCGAGATCCTCATCTGGGGGCTCCTGGCCATGTCCTCCGACATCCTCATCGGCTACACGGGCATGGTCTCCTTCGGCCACTCGGCCTTCTTCGGCCTCGGCATGTACGGTGCCGCGGCCGCGCTCGTCACCGTGAAGCCGCCGAGCCTCTGGCTCGCCGTCCTCTACGGCCTCGCCGGCGCCGGCCTGGTGGCCGTCTTCGTCGCCTACTTCGCGACACGCTTGCGCGACATCTATTTCGCGATCTCCACCCTCGTCTTCTCGCAGATCTTCTACGTGATCATCTTCACCTGGACGGAGGTCACCGGCGGCGAGAACGGCCTCACCTTCAGCCAGCCGCCCCTGACGCTGTTCGGCCTCCACGGCGCCCGCTTCACCCCGGTGACCTTCCACTGGTTTGTGCTGGCGGTGGTGACGCTCTCGTACTTGGCGGTCCGGCGCGTCACCCAGTCGCCCTTCGGCATGGTGCTCCAGTCGATCCGCGAGAACGAGCCACGAACGCGCGCCATCGGCTACCACGTCGAGCGGTACAAGATGGTGGCCGTGATGCTCTCGGGGCTGTTCGCCGGACTGGCGGGCACGCTCTACGCGATCCAGAACAAGTTCGCCGCGCCCGACTTCGTCTTCTTCGTCGTCTCGGGCGAGGTCGTGATCTTCAACGTCATGGGCGGCATGGGCACGCTGGTGGGGCCGTTTGCGGGCGCGGCGTTCTTCCTGCTGCTCCGGGAGGGCCTCTCGCGCTTCCTGACCGAGTACTACCTCATCCCGCTCGGCATCATCTTCACGCTGATGGTGATGTTCGTGCCGCAGGGGCTGCTCGGCTTCGCCCGCCGCGCGCTGAACCGGTAGCCGCGCGGCTCCGGTCAGGCGACGCGCCCGCGCAACACCTCCTGCACCTTCCGCACCAGGTCGTCGACGCTGAAGGGCTTTTGCAGGAAGTGGCCGGACGCTCGTAGAAATCCGTGCTGCCGGATCAGATCGTCGGTGTAGCCAGAGATGAACAGGATCCGGACTCCCGGCCAGCCCGCGGTGAGCCGCTGCGCGAGCGCCTCGCCGCTGATCCCCGGCATCACGACGTCGACGATGATCAGGTCCAGCGCGCCGTGATGGTTGCCGGCGATGCGGAGCGCTTCCTCTCCGTCGGCGGCCGCCAACGCCGTGTAGCCGTGCATGCTCAACACGTCGAGAATCATGTCGCGCACCGGCTCTTCGTTCTCTACGACGAGCACGGTCTCCGTCCCGTGGTCCGGGTCGACGTCGGGCATGAGGGGTCTCTCCAGGACGGCGTTGTGAAGCCGCGGAAGGTAGACTTCGAATGTGGAGCCCGAGCCGGGGCCGCTCGTCACGCTGACGGCGCCTCCGTTGCGGGTGACGATGTCGTGGACGGTGGCCAGGCCGTCGCCACCCGGGAACGCTCGTGAACGGGTGGTCTCACTCACGCTTCGCCCCGTGTCGCTGACGGCCACCCGGACGTATTCACCGGGAGCCGGCAGGCCCGCGGCACGGCGCCCGGCCTCGTCCACCTCCACCGTGTCGGCGAGGATGCTGATGACGCCGCCGGCGCCGACGGCCTCGCGCGCGGTGACCACGAGGTTCACCAGCATCTGCTCGAATTCCCCCGGGTGGAGCTGCACGCTGGCCGTTGCGGTCTGGCGGTTCACCGTGAGACGGGTGGCGTCTCCGACGAGCAGTCGCAGCGCGGGCTCGGCGTCGGTGAGTGCGGCGTCGACGGAGAGGCGCGTCGGGCCCAGCCGCGACCGCCCGGCGGCGGCCATGAGCCGGTGCGTGATACGAGCGCCCCACATCGCGGTGTCGCGGATGCCCTGCACGCCCGCGCGCAGGTGCTCATCGTCGGGCGGGAGCCGCTGGAGGACCAGCTCGCTGTAGCCGCCGATCGCCGCCGAGAAATTGTTGAAGTCATGGATGATGCTCGCGGCCAGCGCACGCAGGCGCGCGTTATCGGCGAGGAGATCGGCGAGCCGCGGCGGCTCAACGCGGGTCGTCATCGTGCTCCACCGTGAAGTTCAGGTCGGGAACGAGCGGCAGCACGATCCGGAACATCGTGCCGCCGCCCGCCACGCTCCGGAAGTCGATGCTACCCCCGTGGTCCTGCACGATCTTGTGGGTGATGGCCAGGCCCAGCCCGGTCCCCGTGTCCTTGGTGGTGAAGAACGGGTTGAAGATGCGGTCGGCCGCCGACGACGGGATTCCCGTCCCGCTGTCCTGCACCTCGATCCGGAGCCGACGATTGAACGCGCGCCGGATGCGCGCCGGCGGATCGCCGCCCTCGCTCCAGCCCAGGCGGAGCGTGAGCCGCCCGCCCGCCGTCATGGCCTCGAGCGCGTTGGCGACCAGGTTGACGAGCGCCCGATAGAGCGCCTCCTCGTCGGCCTGGATGGGCGGCACGTCACGCGCGAACTCCCGCACGACGGTGATCCCGCTCGTCTCGATCTGGTCCGCGTACAGGTCCACGATGCGCTCGACGAGGGCCGAGAGTCGCACAAGGGAGAACGACATGCGGGGCGGCCGGGCCAGCTCGAGCAGGCGCTCCACGATCCGGTTGATACGCTCGAGCTCACGCGGCACCACGCTCTGGAAGCGCTCGCGGAAGCGCGCGTCGTCGAAGCGGCTCGGCACCCGACTGATGAACGTCCGCAAGGACGTCAGCGGGTTCTTGATCTCGTGGGCAAGACCGGCGGCGAGGGTGCCGACGGCGGCCAGGCGATCCGAGCGCCGGAGCTGGCTCTCGAGCTGGCGTACGACCGTGAGATCGCGCAGGATGCCCACTGCGCCCAGGTCCTTGCCGTCGCCGCCCTTGAGCGGCGCCGTGGACAGCTCGACGGGCAGCGCACTGCCGTTCCGCCGGCGCAGCGTGAGCGGCACGTGGCCGATCGGGGCCCGGCTCGTGAGCGTCTCCATGAGGATGTCGCCGATCTCCGGCGTGAGCCCGAACACCTCCGTGCAATAGCGCCGGGCCGCCTCGCCGGCGAAGAACCCGGTCAGCAGCTCGGCGGCCGGGTTCAGGGTGACGACGCGTCCCTCCAGATCGACGGTCACGATGCCGCTGGTCATGGAGTTGACGATGCTGTCGGTGTAGCTCTTGACGTCGGCCAGCTCCTGGAACCGTCGCTGCAGCTCCCAGTGGACCTCCTCCAGCGCCGACCGCTGCTGGAGGAGCTGGGCCGCCATGTGATTGAAGGCGATGGCCAGTCGGCCGATCTCGTCGAAGGTCGTGGGCTCGATGCGCTGATCCAGCTCCCCGCGGGCGATGGCGGCGGCCCGTTGCTCCAGCTCGCGTACGGGGCCGGCGATGCGCCGGGCAACGACAGCGGCGACCACGCCGCCCAGGACCAGCGTGACGACAGCCAGCATCCCGAGCTCGAGTCGGGTCTTGCGGATGGCGTCGTCCATGCGACGCTTGGTGAGCCCGACCCTGACCGTGTGTCCGCCGTCACCGTCTGCTGGACCAGCAACGATTCCGCCCGGGCGGCCCGTTCGTGCACGTCGCCTTTCAGCGAGATGCCCACCCGCTCGGGACGACGGCTGTGCGCGGCCACCTTGCCCTCGGCGTCGAGCACGATCGCGTAGACGACGTCGTCCTCACCGGCCACGCGTGCCGCATTCTGCTCGAGCGCGGTGAAGTTGTAGAGCAGGAGCGGTCCCGACGAGATGGCGGCCAGGTTCCGGGCCAGGACCTCGCCGCGCCGGTCGAACTCACCGACGATGGCGTCGCGCTGACGCTGGTCGACCACGACCGTGACGGTGGCCATGAGCAGACACAGAAGGAGCACCGCGCCCCACAGCAGCTTGGCCTCCAGCGAGCGGAGTCCGAGGTCGACCGCTCGTGGGCTCACGGCGCTCGCTCCAGGCGGATCCGACGGAGCGGGATGTAGGGATCGCCGAGGCCGTTGACCTCGACGGCGCGGACGTACGGCTGAAACAGGCGCTCGTAGGTGTGGTGGAGCACGGGCATCAGGGGCGCGTCGTCGAGGATCGCCTGCTCGGCACGACGGTAGAGGTCGACGCGCCGCAAGACGTCGCGCTCGGCTCGGGCCTGCACCAGCAGGTCGTCGACGGTGGGATTCGCGTAGCCGAAGAAGTTCCGCGGGCTCTTCGAGTGGAAGAGCTTGAAGAGGAAGTTGTCGGGATCCGGTACGTCGGCGTACCAGCCGTAGAGGAACATCGGGAGCCGGCCCTCGTCGAGCTGGCGCGAGAATGCCGGCCAATCGGTGAGGTAGTGCACATCGACCGACACACCGACGGCGGCGAGATTGCGCCGGATCTCGTCGAGCTCCCGCACGATCTCCTCGCGCTTCACGCTCGACCAGATGGCGATCGGCGGCAGTCCGCGCCCCTCCGGATAGCCGGCGCGGGCCAGGAGGTCACGGGCGCGGTCGGGGTCGTAGCCGTAGCTCCCCACCCTGGGGTTGTAGCCCTGCGTGCCGGGCGGCAGGATGCCGCGAGCGAGCGTGTAGCGGCCGAGGTGGACGGTCTGCAGCAGCGTTTCGCGGTCGATGGCGTAGTTCAGGGCCTGACGGACGCGCCGGTCGTCGAGCGGCTTGATCCGCGCGTTGAAGCCATAGAACCGGAGGCTGATCATCGGTCGCTTGATGTACTGCTGGCCGGCCGCGGCGATGGCACGGAGGTAGTCGCGGGACGGCAGCGGGCTGTCCTCGAGACTGCCGCGGCGGAACTCGTCGTACATGGCGTCGAACTGCTCGCCCAGGAAGATCCGATAGACGACACGGGCCAGCCGGGGCTGGCCGTCGAAGTACCCGGGGTTGGCCGCCAGCGTGATCTCTTTGCCTCGGTCCCAGCGGACGAACCGGAACGGGCCCGTCCCGATCGGCTTCTGACCAAAGCCTTCGGGGTCACGCTCGACGACTTCCTTCGGCACGATCTTGGCGTGGCCGACGGCGAGGACGGAGACGAACGGCAGCGGCGCGTCACTCAGGACGACCTGAACGGTGTGACGGTCGACCGCGGTCAGGCCGGCCACGGCGGGTGCGCGGCCTTCGCGGAACTCGCGGGCGCCTCTGATGGCGCTGAAGAGATCGGCCGCTCCCGAGCGGGTGCGGGGATCGAGAATCCGCGTGAACGAGTAGACGACATCCTCCGCCGTCACCTCGCGGCCATGATGGAACTGCACGCCCTTCCGCAGCATGAACGTCCACGTCAGCCCGTCGCGCGAGGCCTTCCAGAACTGGGCGAGCGCGGGGGCGATGGCCAGCGTGTGGTCGAACTGGACCAGGCCGTCGAAGATCTGCTGCGACACCGAGCGGCTGTAGATGTCGCTGATGCGCGCAGGATCGAGCGTCGCCGGCTCGTGGCCGAGCGGTCGCCGGTAGACGCCGGCGCTGGCGCTGTCGTCGGCGGCGCCGGCGCCGATCGGCAGCGCCGCGACGACGAGCGCGATGACGAGGAGGAAGGGGACCACCCCGACCCCCTTCCTCCTCATGTCGTGACCTAGGAGCCGCCGCCGTCGGCCGTGCCGATGGCCTGGAAGAACTGCGTGGTGCCCGACGACTCGATCACGGGAGCGGCCAGCAGGAACGACGCGAGGACCAGGAGCGCTGCCACGAGCTTGCCCATTGCTCTCCTCCTTGAGATTCGGGTCCGTCTCGATGACGGCCCGTCCCGAGGACGAATGCAGAGCAATGCGCTGGCCAGATTCGCGGCCAGCGATCAACGCGAAGATGACGCGAATTTTCAGACGATTCGAGGCTGCGCCACGCGCCGGCATGCTCGACCACTCACGACGTCGCGAACACGATCAGTGCAGCGACACCGTCTCTCGACGTCACGACGGTGGCAACACGTTGTCCGAGAATCACTTGCGGAGGCTGCACAGAGATGGTGCGAAATGCACATGAACCGGGCAGCTAGTCGTCGGCGCCGGATCCCGTGAGGCCCCAGCGGGCGAGCATGAGCTTCAGCGAATTGCGGTGGAGACCGAGGATGCGCGCGGCCTCGCTCCGGTTCCAGTGCACGCGCTCCAGCACGCGGGTGACGATCTGTCGCTCGAACTCCTCGGTGGCCTGCTTCAGCGGCAGCATGGCCGTATCGCGAAGGCGGGCGCGGGAGTCGGGCAGCAGCAGATCGAGGGGCACATCGTTGAGGCCGACGACCGGCCCATCGACGAGCGCCACCACGCGCTCGATGACGTTCTGGAGCTCACGGACGTTCCCCGGCCACGGGTAATCGTGCAGGGCTTTGAGGGCCTCCGGCGTCCAGCCCTCGATCCGCTTGTTGAAGGCCTGGGTGTAGCGCCGCACGAAGTGGGCGACCAGCAACGGGACGTCGTCACGGCGCTCGCGCAGCGGCGGCACCGCGATGGGCACGACATTCAGGCGGTAGTAGAGGTCCTCGCGGAACTTCCCGTCGGCCACCGCCTGCCGCAGATCCACGTTGGTGGCCACGATGATGCGGGCGTCGATGCGGACGGGCCGCGTCCCTCCCACACGCTCTACCTCGCGCTCCTGGAGCACCCGGAGGAGCTTGGCTTGCAGCTCCGGCTTGAGCGAGCTGATCTCGTCGAGGAACAGCGTGCCGCCCTGGGCCAGCTCGAAGCGGCCGAGCTTGCGCTGGTACGCTCCCGTGAAGGCGCCTTTCTCGTGACCGAACAGCTCGGATTCGACGAGAGAGTCCGAGAGCGCCGCCGGATTGACCGCCACGAACGGCTTGTCGCGGCGCGGGCCCTGCCGGTGAATCGCACGGGCGATCAGCTCCTTGCCGGTGCCGCTCTCGCCGGAGATGACCACGGTGGTGGTGGTGCGCGCGACCTGCGAGATGAGGCGGTAGAGCTTCTGCATCTCGGGATGCTGGCCGATCAGCTCGTCGAAGTCGTGCTGGCGGGCCAGCTCCGAGCGGAGGAAGGCGACCTCCCGCTCGAGCGAGCGCTTCTCGAGCGCGCGATGGATGAGCGAGAGCAGCTCATCCTCGTCGAAGGGCTTCGTCAGGTAATCGAAGGCGCCGAGCTTCATGGCATCGACGGCGGTGCGGACGGTCTTGACCGCGGTGACGAGGATCACCTCGACACCGTCGTCCACGGCCTTGATTCGCTCGAGCACTTCGATGCCGTCCATCTCGGGCAGGCGGATGTCGAGGAGCACGAGGTCGACGAGGCTGGTGCGAAGGCGCGCGAGCGCCTGGCGGCCGTCGCCGGCCTCCAGCAGATCGTACGCGTCCTCGAGGATCAGCCGGAACGACTCACGAACGCCCGGATCGTCGTCGACGACCAGGATGACGGGCCGCACGCCCGCGGACGCTTCGTTCGCCTCGGCTGCCCGGAGGGCCATGAGACCCAGGAATGTATCACGCGCGAACGTCCACGACGATCTGGCGCTCGCGCGGGCCGTCGCACTCCACGAGCGCGATCCCCTGCCAGGTGCCGAGCAGCAGCCGCCCACCGCCGATCGGGATCGCTTCGGAGGGGCCGAGCACGGCGGCCTTGAGGTGCGCGGCGCCGTTGTCGTCGACCTTGTCGTGCTCCCACACGCCCTCCGGAAAGAGCTTGTCGAGGGCGGCGACGAGGTCGTGGCGAAAGCCCGGGTCGGCGTTCTCGTTGATCACGATGGCCGCCGTCGCGTGACGCACGAACACCGTGCAGAGTCCCTCCACCACTCCGCTGCGGCCAACCGCGTCGGCCACGTCGGCCGTGAGATCGACGACCTCGAATTTCTTCCTGGTCTTGACCCGCAACGTCTCCTGCATGCCCAGGATTGTATCGAATCGGGGACGTTGACGAGCGCCGGCGCTCGCCGAAGAATCGCGCCGTGCTCGCGCGGATCCTCTCGGCGGCGCTCCTCGGGGTCGAGGCCGTGCTCGTACGCGTAGAGGTCGACGTGGCGAGCGGCTTGCCCGCGTTCATGACGGTCGGGCTGCCCGACTCGGCGGTGCGCGAGAGCCGCGAGCGTGTGAGGACGTCGATCCGCAATGGCGGGTACGCGTTTCCCGCCGACCGCGTGACGGTGAACCTCGCGCCGGCCGACCTCCGCAAGGAAGGTGCGGCGTTCGACCTCCCGATCGCGCTCGGCATCCTGGCCGCGACGGGGATCCTCAAGGCGCGCTCGGCGTCCCTCGCGGTCGTCGGCGAGCTGGCACTCGATGGCCAGATCCAGCCGGTGCGCGGCGTGCTGGCAGCCGCGCTCACCTGCCGTCGTGAGCGCGTCACAACACTGCTCGTCCCCGTCGCGAACCGCGCCGAGGCCGCTGCGGTCCCCGGCCTGAACGTCCTCGCCGCGTCGACCCTGCGCCAGGCCGTCGCGCTGCTCAACGGAGAAGCGCCGGGCGAGGCCGAGAGCCCGGCCGAGACGCCCATCGCGACGATCGTGGACGACGCGGACTTCGCCGACGTGCGTGGCCAGGTTCACGCCAAGCGCGCGCTCGAGATCGCCGCCGCCGGCGGCCACAACGTGATTCTCATCGGCCCCCCCGGCGGGGGGAAAACGATGCTGGCCCGCCGGCTTTCCGGCATCCTGCCGCCGCTCACGCCGGACGAAGCGATCGAGGTCTCGACGATCTGGAGTGTCGCCGGACTGCTGGCACCGCGCAGCGGGCTCGTACGCGCGCGGCCGTTCCGCGCTCCCCACCACACGATCTCCGTCCCTGGGCTCATCGGCGGTGGCGGGCCGCCCCATCCCGGAGAGGTGACGCTCGCGCACCTCGGCGTCCTGTTCCTCGACGAATTGCCGGAGTTCCAGCAACACGTCCTCGAGTCCCTGCGCCAGCCGCTCGAGGACGGCCGGGTGAGCATTGCCCGAGCGAGCGGCCTCGGCGATTTCCCCGCCCGCTTCCAGCTCGTCGCCGCCGCCAACCCCTGCCGCCGCGGCTGTCCCTCGCTCGATCGCTGTCTGTGCACGCCGGCCGAGCGCGGACGGTACCTCGGCCGGCTGTCGCGGCCGTTGCTGGACCGCATCGATCTGCACGTCGAGCTGCCGGCACTCGTCCACGGTGACCTCGCCGGTGACGCGGCCCCCGAGGCGTCATCCGCCGTGCGCGCACGCGTCATCGCCGCTCGCGCGCGCCAGCAGAGCCGCGCGCGCGAGGCGCGCGTGCGCGTGAACGCGGAGCTGTCTCCCCGTCAGCTGCGCCGGATCTGCCCACTTCCGCCCGACGCTGAGCGTCTGCTCGCCGCCGCGATGAGCCGGCTCGGGCTGTCGGCACGCGGCCACGACCGCGTGCTGCGGGTGGCGCGCACGATCGCCGACCTGGAGGGGGACGAGCGCATACGGTCCCAGCACTGCGCAGAAGCCATCCAGTACCGTGGGCTCGATCGGACGTGGCGGGGCTGACCGGCTCACGGCGCGTTCGCTGCGCTGGCGACCGGGCCGGCCGGGATGGAGCGCGACGGCTCAGCGCGCGGCGGCTCCGGCCGGCGTCTGGTTCGCCTCCTGGCAGAGACGTCGCCATTCGGGCGTTTCGACCGTGCACGTCAGCGTGAGCGCGGTGGCCTCCGCGAGACGTCCGCTCTTCCGCAACAGGCGGATCTTCGCCGGCCTCCAGCGGGCGGCCTCACCGAAGGTCGCTGACGCCTTGTCCGTCCACGCGAGCGCGGCGGTCACGTTTCCCTGCTGCTCGTTCACGAAGATCATCTCGTCGTAGACCTCGCGAACCGGTTCGTTGGCCTTGATCGCCCGCTCCAGCGCGGCCACGGCGTCGCTGTTCCGACCGACCGCCGTTGCCGACTTGGCGAGAATCCAGTTCGGATATGCGTCGGTCGCCGTCCGACCCCGGGCTGCGTCCCTGGCGTAGGCATGGGCGTCGCTGGGCTTGCCGCGCTCGAGCAGCTTGCGAGCCGAGAACGCCAGATCGTAGTTGCGGGTGACCTCGCGGACCTCGGGGACCAGCCGCATCTCGCTCCACGCCGTCGTCTGAGGCTCGGGCAAGGCCAGCTCGCCGTAGTGGCGATCGAGATAGCTGGCGACGTCGGACAGGCGCCGTCCGGTCTCCGGATGGCTCGCGGACAGGTTCTCGAGAAGGCGGTTCAGCGTCATCTTCACGCCCTCGGCCACGTCCTTCTTCATGACTTCGCCAGCCCGGGCCTGGAACGCTTCGTCGGCCTCCTTCGTCTGTTTCTCCCACGCCTGGTACTTCTCGAGCATGGTCACCATCGCCACCGGGGAATACTCGGCGCGAACGAGCAGGTCGACGCCAAGGAGGTCGGCCTCGGCTTCCTGCCGCCGGTTCCAGGCCGGCATGATCATTTTTTCGCTGACGACGGTCAGCAGCTGAGAGCCCTGCAGGGCGCGCTGCTCGTCCCGGGACGGCGGGCGGTTCGCCACCGCCATCTTCGCGGACATCCCCAGCTCTTGAATCGACTGCGCACGCTGCTGAAACCCGGAGAGGAGGTCGGCGCTGTGATGAGTCAGCACCACGTGGCTCAGCTCGTGAGCGATGATCGCCGCCATCTCATCCTCGCTCTGCAGATACGGCAGCCAGCCCATCGCGACGTAGATGTTGCCGTCGGGCGTCGAATAGGCCGCGAACGCCGGATTGGCGAGAACCACCACTCGCCCGGGGATGTCGGACACGCCGGAGGCCGCGGCGACTCGGGCGCGAATCCGGTCGAGATAACGATCGAGCGCCGGCGACGAGACGAAGCCGAGCGCCTCGCCACGCTGACGCGCCAGATCCTTCTCTTCACCGACGGCGAGGGTCGAGACCTCGTAGCGGGCGGGCTTGACGTCCGAGATGATCGTCTTCCGCTCGCCTGGAGGCTCGAGGAGCGATCGGCCCGCCTGCTTGATCGCGTAGACGAAGCTGGCCGCGCCACTCGACTGGCCGTCGGCGGCCGCGCATCCCGCAACGGACAGGGCCGCGAGCGCCAGAGCGATTCGCCGCATCACTTCTTGCACTCCTCGCCGACGCCGCGGGTCGCCCCCGCTTTAGGCTCACGGGCGGCCACCACGCCGCCACAGTCCGCGCTGGCGCGCACCGGTCGATTCGTCTCCACGGCGTACGGCCGGACCCAGTACGTCTTGCCCCCGACGTCCACCTGCAAGAAACCCTCGGGCGACGTGGTGATGACGAGCCAGGGCCCCTTGAACTGGTCGCGAGCCACCTCGCCCGTCTTCATCCCGTTGGGCTTGTCGTAGAGCAAGACTCGTTCGGTGCGAAGGCTGACGACTTGAACGGTGTCCTGGGCCGGCACGGTTCCAGGGCCCACCGCGAGCAGAGTGATCACGCCGGCGCTACCGAGCAGGACCAGGTTGCGCGCTTTCATCGGCTCCCTCCCGAATACAGCGAGAAGAACTTGTCGATCATCCGCAAGGGCGCCCGGGACTCGACGGTCGCTCCGGCCTTGAGCGCGAAATATCGCGCGGCGAATTCCTTGAGGCGGCCCTCCAGGTGCCTGACGACCTCGAAGAAGACCAGGAACGCGAGGATGTTCCGCGGCCCGAGATCCACGACGTAGTAGTAGAACAAGGCGGTGACCAGGGTCACTCCGGTGAGCAACACGAAGCCCAGGTCCCGGGCCCCCCGCCACCGGTAGAGCACATACGCCGCGAACAAGGCCAGCAGCGCGTCGTCGACGCCGCGGCTCACCGCCAGGCCGGCCACGACGAGCACCACCACGCCGGCCGCCAGCGCGCCGCCACGAAGCTTCGCCTGCAGCTCGGCAAACGTCCTGGCCGCCGGGGGGGATTCACGGGGAAACCGCACCAGGAGGATCGCCGCGATCAACAGCAAGACGGCGTCCGTGACCCTGGCCATCACGCCGTGACGCGCGGCGCGCTTGTAGCCCTTCCCGAACGTGACGAGGTTGTCGTACGCCATGGCATGCAGGTACACGCCGGGCATGTCGGCGTACACCGGGGAGTCCACGCGATCCCCTGTCAGTCGGAAGCCGGCGCCGTAGAGCACGGTCTGGCCATGCAGGGCGTCACGGATGTCGGCGTCACCGGAGGAATTGAGGAGGTGGACCGCCGTGATGGTCCGCGTGTACGGGCAGGCGAGGCGAAGCGCCAGCGGGCCGTGCCTGAGCACCAGGCGGATGGCCTCGGCGAGCGACGGCTCGTCGCATTTCATCCATTTCGCGTTGAGCGCGGCGACTCTCTTGCCCCAGATGATCTCCATGGGGGCAGCGCGAGCCGGCTCGACTCCCAGCCCCTCGCTGGCGAGCGCAAATGCGGGCGTCGGGCGAGGCGGCTGCCCGGCCTGGCTGGCATAGGTCAGGACACCGCTGACGCCGACCGCGTCGTCCAGCTCGGGACTGGCCAGCCGCGCACACTGCAACAGCTCCGGGCGCACGGAACCGCCGGTTGGCGCGGCGAGCAGCACGTCGATCGGCCTGGCCCGGCCGGCTCGCCGAAGCCCGCAGAGCGCCTGCGCCAGCTCGCCGACGTCGTCGTTCGGCCGGGGATCGATGAACGCGAAGTCGACGAAGACAGCGCGTGGCTCGTACGAGGCGAGGGCCGCGATGATGTCCGCGTGCACGGCGTATGGCACCGGGTAGTGAATCCCCAACGCGCTGAGATTCTCTTCGCGGAACAGAACGACGGTCGTTCGTTCCTGTCCTTTTGCGGCGTAGGTGTACTTGACCATCGCGTTGATGAAGGCCTGCGACCAGGGCGTGAGGTGGAACGACAGCCCGTGGAAGATGAAGAAGGCGTAGCCGACGATCCACAGCAGCACGATACGGAGGGCGAGATTCGTCACATCCGCTTCCCCGCCCCGACCATGGGCAGCAAGAGTGTGCGCCGTGGGAGCCCCATTGCCCCGAGGTGGGCGCCGAGCAACGTACGGAGGGCTTCTACCGCCGAAGCGAGACGAAGTCAACCGACCGGCGTGCGCAACACGAACGAATCGTCCTCCGGCTCCGCCCCGATGGTGTCGATTACCACTCGGCCACAGTCACTCGCAAGACCTCTTCGACGGTCGTCACGCCTTCGATCACCTTCAGCAAGCCGGCCTGGCGCAGCGTCTTCATGCCCTGCGACTGGGCGACCTGGCGCAGCTCCGACGTGGAGGCCGATCTCAGCACCATGTCGCGAAGCTCCTGGCTCACGGGCATGACTTCGTAGAGGGCGATCCGCCCCTTCATCCCGGTGAAGTTGCACGCCGCGCAGCCCCGGCCCTTGTAGAACTGGGTCTTCCCGAGACCGGTCAGGACGTGACCGTAGGGCGCCAGGCTTTCCTCGTCGGCCTCGTACGGCTCCTTGCACGCCGCGCACACCTTGCGACCGAGCCGCTGGGCGACCACCAGCACGAGTGAGGAGGCGACGAGGAACGGGGGAATGCCCATGTCGATGAGCCGGGCGATCGTCGACGGCGAGTCGTTGGTGTGCAGCGTCGAGAAGACCAGGTGCCCGGTGAGCGCGGCGCGGATCGAGATCTGCGCCGTTTCTAGATCCCGCGGCTCGCCGACCAGGATCACGTCGGGGTCCTGGCGCAGGAAGGCGCGCAGCGCCGAGGCGAAGGTCCGCCCCACGCCCTCGTTGATCTGGACCTGGTTGACGCCCTTGAGGTTGTACTCGACCGGGTCGGCCGATTCCTTCAGCTCGAAGACGCTCGCGTTGCTCTCTTCGTCGGCGAGGACCTGCACGTCGTCGAGCTCGCCTCCGATCGCGCTCATCATGTCGGCGACGGATACCGAGGCGACGGTTGGCGGCGCAGCGGCCTTCGGCGTGTTGAAATGTCCGAGCGTCGGCACACCACCCTGGCCGCCATAGTGTCGACGGATCTCGTGCTGCAGTTCGCTGCGCATGGCGACCACCACGCAGACGTCGAACCCCGTCATGTAGGAGATGTCGTCCCGGGCCAGGATGTTGGTCGGATCGGTCATGGCCAGCGTCAGCGTCTGCTCGGTGCGCTCGAGCGGCAGCACCTCGTGCTTCCAGGCGACTGCCGCGGGCACCAGGCCGAGGACGTCGCCGGAAATCTCGCGGCCATTGAGCGTGACCGGCGGGATGCCGTAGCGCCTCGACAGGAACCCGACCAGCTCGGCTTCGCCCACGAGATGCCGCTGGAGCAGCAGCGTCAGGACGCGCGCGTTGGACCTCTTGTGCTCGGCGAGGATCCCGTCGAGCTCGGCCCGCTTGACCAGGCCCTCCTGGGCGAGCAGCTCGGCGACGTCGCGGGCAGTCGCGTTCAGAGCCGCGGAGGAACCCGTCGTGGGCTCCTGCGTGCCGAACGGCGTCGAACGCCGTCGAACGCTCTCCCACTTTCGTACTCGTGAGGGTCATCGCTGTCGGCGACCGTCCCCTGGCTTCTCTAGGCCGCCAATCGATGTTCTCGGCCGTGTCCCACCATTTCCGGAGCCATCGACCGGACAGGGGACCGGCTGGTCTGGCCAAACCCCCATGAGAGAATGGGCTCGACGGTCCAACCCGAAGCGCCCCGGAGGAGCCATGCCGCGTCCAGCGCTCATCGTCGTCGACGTCCAGGAGCGTCTCTTCGCCGCCATGGATCCCGAGCGCCGGGATCTCATGATCGCGAACTTGAAGATCCTCGCGACGGCTGCCCGACGCCTCGGTCACCCCGTCGTAATGACGGAGCAGTACCCGAACGGTCTGGGCCACACACTCCCCGAGCTCCGCAGTCTCCTCGACGGGGTGGACCCGGTGGAAAAGACCGCGTTCTCCTGCGGCGGAGTTCCTTCATTCGTCGAACGCCTGCAGGCGCTCGACGCCGGGCCCGTGATCCTCGCCGGAGTCGAAGCGCACGTGTGTGTGCTGCTGACGGCTCTCGATCTCATCGCGGCGGGATTCAGCGTGTCGATCGTCGCCGATGCCGTGTGCTCGCGCCGGCGTGAGAATCTCGACCTCGGGCTGGCCCAGGCCCGGCAGGCGGGCGTGGTAGTGACCTCGACGGAGACGCTCGTGTTCCACTGGCTGGGCCGTTCCGACACGGACGCCTTTCGCGAAATGGCCAAGCTCTTCAAAGAATGACGCGTTACTTCGACCTGCGCTCCACGGTTCTGATCGTCGTCGGCCACGGCATTCTGCCGGAGGAGGAAGACCGGCCCATCGCTTACGAGTTGAAGCGGCTGGTGAACACGCGGGCGGGCGGGACCGACGGGCGGGCCGGCGTGGTGGTGACCGACGTCTGGATCATGAATAACGAGCTCGGCGAGTTCTTCCCGGCAATCGCCCTCGGTGGCCCCGGCGTCAATGGCCTCACGGCGCAGATCTACGAAGACCTGCCCGTAGCCTTCACGCGAGACGAGCGCGTGTTCGTGCAGATGGCCGACGGCGAGAAGCGCGCGGCCGTGTGGGGGATGGATCAGGCGGCGACGCGGGAGGCGATGGACGCGTTCGTCAGCGAGGGACTGTTCGAGAAGTTCCTGGACCTCGTGTGGGGCCGGCGCGGGTAGCGCGGCTAGAGTCGGGGGCGCGGCGGGATGTTCGTGTAGACGACGGTGCCGTCGGACTCCAGCTTCTTGAAGGTCTCGGTCGGCAGGGTGGAGCCGTTCGTGGTGGTCCCGTGGAACAAGCGCAGCACGCGCGCCACGTAATCCTGGGTCTCCGCATAGGGCGGGATCCCGCGGTACGTGACGACGGCGTTCTCGCCGGCGTTGTAGGCGGCCAACGCGAGCGGGACGTCGTTGGCGAAGCGCTCGATCAGACCCCGGAGATGGCGGGCGCCACCGTCGATATTCTCACGAGGGTCGAAGGAGTTGCGTACCCCGAGGATCGACGCCGTGGCCGGCATGAGCTGCATGAGGCCGCGTGCGCCCTTGCGTGATACCGCCCGCGGGTTGAATCCCGATTCCACGCGGATCACCGCCGAGATGAGTGATTCGGGCACCGCATAGCGCTCGGCCGCCGCGCGGATCTCGCTCATGTAAGGCGCCAGATCGGTGCTGGGGAGCCGGAACCAGCCTGCGCTCGTCCCCGTTGCGCCCGGCGGCGTCATGCCCTGGCGCAGGTAGCGCGGATCCGTCGGGGCGTTAGTGAAATGGACCGTCCCGTCCGGCGCAACGAGACGGAACGTCTCAGCACCGGCCGGCAGGGCCGTCGCCAAAACCGCGACGGCAGCGATCACGACCGCGAACCGACTCACGTCATCGATTTTAGCGTCCCGTTCCGCATCCGTTCAAGCGCACAAAACGCGCCAAAATCTAGACGCTTAGAGCGCGGCGCCCACTTTCTGGCCGTACGCCGGGGCGCCGAGCGCGTGCTGGATCGCTTCGGTGACCGATTCCACCAGGTGGAAGGTCATGGCCTGCCGCACGGCCCGCGGTACGTCCTCGAGAACGTTCTTCTCGTTTCGCTTGGGAAGGATGACGGTCCGCACACCCGCGCGGTGAGCCGCGAGCACCTTCTCCTTGATTCCACCGACCGGCAGGACACGCCCCGAAAGGCTCACTTCACCGGTCATCGCAAGACCGGAAGCCACGGGGCGGCCGGTCAACAGTGAGACCAGCGCGATCGTCATCGTGATCCCGGCCGACGGCCCATCTTTCGGGATGGCGCCCGCCGGCACGTGAATGTGGATGTCGGACGTGTCCCAGAAATCCGCGGGGATCCCGAGCTCGCGCGGGTGCGAGCGGACCCAGGACAGCGCAGCCTGGGCCGACTCCTTCATCACGTCGCCGAGCTGTCCGGTGAGCGTGAGGTTATGGGTCCCCTTCATGCGCGTGGCCTCGATGAAGAGCAGATCGCCGCCGGCCGGCGTCCACGCGAGCCCGGCCACCACGCCGGGCATCCGCGTCCGCTCCTCCAGCTCCTCGTACTCGAAGCGCGGGACGCCAAGATACGACGTCACGGAATCCGGTGTGATCGTCGCCGCCGCGGGATCGCCCTCGGCCCGGCGGCGGGCGACCTTCCGGCAGATGCTGCCGATCTCACGCTCGAGATTTCGCACGCCGGCCTCCCGGGTGTAGCCCCGGGCGAGGAGACGCACGGCCTCGGGTGTGAACGTCACGTCGGTGCCGTTGGCCAGCCCGTGCTCGCGGGCCTGGCGCGGCGCCAGGTGCTGGAGCGCGATGCGTACCTTCTCCTCCTCCGTGTAACCGGCCAGGTGGATCACTTCCATCCGGTCCCGCAGGGGCGGCGGCACCGCGTCGATGACGTTGGCGGTCGTGATGAACAGGACTCGCGACAGGTCGAAGGCGACGTCGAGATAGTGATCCCGGAACGTCGAGTTCTGCTCCGGGTCGAGGACCTCGAGGAGCGCGGACGCGGGATCGCCGCGGAAATCGGCGCCGAGCTTGTCGACCTCGTCCAGCATGAAGACCGGATTCTTGGTGCCCGTCCGCCGCAGTCCCTGCGCGATCTGGCCCGGCAGGGCGCCGATGTACGTCCGCCGATGGCCACGGATCTCCGCCTCGTCGCGCATGCCACCCAGCGAGATGCGATGGAACTTGCGGCCGAGGGCTCGAGCGATCGACCGGCCGAGTGACGTCTTGCCGACGCCGGGAGGACCCACGAAGCACAGGATGGGGTCTTTGCCCTCCGGCCGGATCTTCTTGACGGCGAGGTGCTCGAGGATGCGGTCCTTGATCTTCTCCAGGCCCTCGTGATCCTCGTCGAGGATGGTCCGGGCACGCCCGATGTCGATGGCGTCGTTGGTCTCCTGCCGCCAGGGCATCGCGAGCAGCCAGTCGAGATACGTCCGCGCCACCGTGTATTCGGCGGCCGCCGGCGGCATCTTGGCCAGCCGCTCCAGCTCGCGGAGCGCTTCCTTGTGCGCCTCTTCCGTCATGCCGGCCTTGTCGATCTTCTCGCGCAGCCCATCGATCTCCTGCGTGCGCTCGTCTCCCTCGCCCAGCTCCTTCTGGATCGCCTTGAGCTGCTCGCGCAAGTAGTACTCGCGCTGCGTCTTGGACATCTCGGACTGGATCTCCGACTGGATCTTCGAGCCGAGCTCCAGGACTTCGGCCTCCTTGCCGAGCGCCGTCACCAGCGTCTGGAGGCGGGCCTTCACGTCGATGGTCTCGAGAAGCTGCTGCTTCACCGGCAGCGCCAGCGTCGGCAGCGAGGCGGCGATCACGTCGGCGAGCGCACTGAAGCCCTCGGCGGTGGCCACCACATTGGCGAGCTCGTCGGGCAGCGCAGGCGACAGCGCCACGACCTTCTCGAAGAGAGCGGTGACGCTACGCACGAGCGCCTCGGCCTCGACGTCCTGCTCGGCGGGTGGCACGTCACTCAAAAACTCCACCCGCG
The DNA here is from genome assembly GCA_001917585.1 of Candidatus Rokubacteria bacterium 13_1_40CM_68_15. Taxonomy (GTDB): domain Bacteria; phylum Methylomirabilota; class Methylomirabilia; order Rokubacteriales; family CSP1-6; genus 40CM-68-15. Next base: position 3,002 of record MNEG01000163.1, on the reverse strand, counting down.
CGCGCAGGTACGGCGCTGTCTCCACGACCTCGACGACGCGGACGCGGCCCACACCCTGCACGATCAGACGCAGCGTGCCGTCCGGCTGCTTGAGGACGCGATGGATCATCGCGAGCGTTCCGACCGGGTGAAGACCGTTCGCTCCGGGCTCCTCTTCCGTGGCGTCGCGCTGCATGACCACGGCGATCAATCGGCCTTGCTTGGCGGCGTCCTCGATGAGGCGTACGGACGACGGGCGCCCCGCCGCCAGTGGCGACACGGCGTGCGGGAACACCACTACCGCCCGCAACGGCAAGATGGGCAGGATATCCGGCACGGGCCGGTCGATCGGCTCTTGATGATCCGACATTCTAGAAATCCCTTCCCCCGGTGTGCGGGAGGCCTTGTCAGAAAAGGTCGATGGACTGCAGCTGGCCGCGCGCCGCGCGCACGATCGCCTCGCCAGGCCGCGGCTGGGATGCCCGCTCGGCCTCGACGCCGCCTTCACCATCGGCGCGGACGTACGTCAGCAAGTCCTCGATCTGCTTTTGCATATCCAGCATCCGGCGTCTCATCCTTAAGATGATTTCGACGCCGGCGAGATTCACGCCGAGGTCCCGCGTCAGGCGGATGAGCCGCCCCAGCTGCTCTACGTCCTCCTGTGAATACATCCGAGTTCGCCCCTCCGTCCGGCTCGGACGGAGCAGGCCCTTCTTCTCGTAGAAGCGCAGTGTCTGTGGATGCACGTTCAACATGTCGGCGACGACGCCGATCATGTAAAGCGGCTTGGCGGGATCCGTCATGCCCCGCCTCCCGCGTACTGCTCGAGGCCGCGGCGGGGCGCCACCGGCAAGAGGCGCTCGAGCTCTCGCACGAGCTCATCGGTGCGCGCGTCGAGGCCATTCGGCAGCTCTACCCGAACGGTCACGAAGAGATCCCCGACGCCTTCGTCCGAGAGTCTCGGTAGGCCATGCCCGCGTAGCCGGAATATTTGGCCGGCCCTCGCACCCGCCGGAATGACCAGCATGGCCTCGCCGAGTGGCGTCGGGACGCGCACCCGCGCGCCCCGCAGCGCTTCCCACACGCTGATCGGCACCTCACAGTGCACGCCTTCCCCTTGCCGCTTGAAGAAGGGGTGCTCGCGTACCCGCGTGCTGATGATCAGGTCACCGCGAGGCCCGCCGTAGGGACCGGCACTTCCCTCGCCGGCGACGCGGATCTGCACGCCGGAATCCACGCCGGCCGGAATCGCCGCCGCCACCGCGTCCAGGGCGCGCCGGACGCCACGGCCCTGGCAGAGCCGGCACGGCTCGCCACCGCCGGTGCCACTTGCCCCACAGGGGCCACACGGCGAATACCGCGCGACCTGCAGGGTCGTCGTCACTCCGCGGGCAGCATCCGCGAAGGCCAGCTCGACGGCGACGTGAACGTCGTCCCCGCGACGGCCGGGTTGCAGCGCGCTCGTTCCGATCTGAGGGCCGAAGCGGTCGTACATCGCGCGCGCCGTGGGATCGCTGAGGACGCGGTACGCTTCGGCGATCTCGTCGAAGAGCGACCGCGCCTCGGCGTCCCAGAAGTTCACGTCGGGCGAGTACTGCCGCGCCAGCCGCTGGTACGCTCGGCGGATGTCGCGCGGTACTGCCGTGGCCGTGATGCCCAGCACCGCGTAATAGTCGCGGCGCACCGATCGTTTCATCGGGTCACATCACTTCTTGTCACCGAGATCCTCGAACTCGGCGTCGACGACTTCACCTTCCTTCGGACCCCCGCCGCCCGGCGCGCCGCCGGCCGTGGGACCGCTGGCCCCGCCCGGCTGGCCCTTCGCCTGGGCCTCCCGATACATGATCTCGGCCAGCTTGTGCGAGGCGCGGGTGAGGCCATCCTGCGCACGCTTCATGCGCTCGACGTCCTCGCCCTTCAACGACTCCCTGGCTTCGTTCAGGGCGTCCTCGACGGCCTTGCGATCGGCCTCGGGGAGCTTGCTGCCATGCTCACCGAGTGTCCGCTCGGTCGAGTAGACCAGCGAGTCGGTCTGGTTGCGGACTTCGATCTCCTGCTTCCGCTTGGTGTCGTCAGCCGCATTCGACTCCGCATCCTTGACCATCCGATCGATCTCGTCTCGGGTGAGGCCGGACGAGGCCGTGATCGTGATGTTCTGCTGCTTGCCGGTCGCCGTGTCGCGCGCCGACACATTGAGAATGCCGTTGGCATCGATGTCGAACGTGACCTCGACCTGCGGGACGCCGCGCGGGGCCGGTGGAATGCCGATCAGGTGAAACTTGCCGAGGGTGCGGTTGTCGCGCGCCATCGGCCGCTCGCCCTGCAGGACGTGCACCTCGACCGAGGTCTGGCTGTCGGCGGCGGTGGTGAAGACCTCGCTCTTCTTGGTCGGGATCGTCGTGTTGCGCGAGATCAGCGGCGTCATCACACCGCCCAGGGTCTCGATGCCGAGGGACAGCGGCGTCACGTCGAGGAGAAGCAGGTCCTTCACCTCGCCCGTCAGCACCGCGGCCTGCACGGCCGCGCCCACCGCGACCACCTCGTCGGGGTTGACTCCCTTGTGGGGCTCCCGGCCGAAGAGGGTCTTCACGGCGTCCTGAACCTTGGGCATGCGCGTCTGGCCGCCGACGAGGATCACCTCATCGATGTCCTTCGTCGTGACGCCGGCGTCCTGCATCGCCTGCCGGCACGGACCGAGGGTGCGCTCGACCAGATCGGCGACCAGCGACTCCAGCTTCGCCCGGGTCAGCGTGAGCACCAGATGCTTGGGACCAGTGGCGTCCGCCGTGATGAAGGGCAGGTTGATCTCGGTCTGGAGCGTCGTCGACAGCTCCATCTTGGCCTTCTCCGCGGCCTCCTTGAGGCGCTGGAGCGCCATCCGGTCCTTGCGAAGATCGATGCCGTGCTCCTTCTTGAACTCCTCGGCGATCCAGTCCATCACTCGCTGATCGAAGTCATCACCGCCCAGGTGCGTGTCACCATTGGTGGCCTTGACCTCGAACACGCCCTCGCCGATCTCCAGG
>MNEG01000063.1 GCA_001917585.1 Candidatus Rokubacteria bacterium 13_1_40CM_68_15 | reverse complement strand
CGGCATGAGCCGCATCATGGCGAAGACGATGACGCTGACGAGGATCAGGGTGGGGACGGCGAGGGCGATGCGGCGGAGGACGTACTGTCTCATGCGCCCCCGACTACTTCTCGATCCATGTGAAGGTCAGGCGGCGGCCGAGATCGTACCCGTCGTGGTGCTTGAAGCCCTTCACGTACGGCGGATGCGAGATGTACCGCGGAGGCACCGGCACGTAGACGTAGTACGCCTTGTCGGCGAGGTAGCGCTGGATCTCGTGGATGATCTCGCGGCGCTTCTTGCCATCCATCTCGCGGCGCTGGGCCAGCAGCATCTTGTTCAGCTCGGCGTCGTCCACGTGACTGCGGTTCCACGCGGCGCCGGGCAGGAACATCGTGGTCAGGAAGTCGTCGACCTCGGTCACCCCGGCGCCGTACGGCCCCATGGCGAGCTTCTCGAACTTGCCGAGGTTGGTAGTGGTCGACCACTTGCCGAGCTCTTCCGGCCGGAGCTCCACGGTGATGCCGATCCGGCCGAGCATGTCCGCGGCCAGATCGTAGTAGCTCCGCCACGGCGGGGGAAATCCCGGGAAGTGGTAAAGCGGCGTGGTGAATCCTCGCGGGAAGCCGGCCTCGGCGAGCAGCCGCCTGGCCTCGGCGGGATCGTAGCCCACGAGGTATTTCGTCCTGGCGGGATCCATCCTGGCGGCGTCGAGCTTCCACTCCATCCCGCAGGGCACCGGTCCGGAGTCGACGCAGCCTTCCCCGAAGATCAGGGTCTCGTTCCACGTCTTGCGATCGATGGCCAGGGACACCGCGCGGCGCACGCGCACGTCGTTGAAGGGCGGCTGGTCCGTGCGCATGAAGAGGTGGCTGGTGTCGGCGATGACGTGCGGCGTCACCACCATCTCGGGATTCGTCCGCTTCAGCGCCTTGCCCTCTTCGGGATTGAGAAAGCCCCACCAGTGAGCCAGCTCCACCTTGCTCGCGCGCAGGAGGGCCAGGCGGGTCGCTTGATCGGGCACCACCTCCCAGACGACGCCGTCCAGGTAGGGGAGCCCGGGCATGAAGTAGTCGGGGTTCCGCTCGAAGACGATCCGGACGCCGCGCTCGTACGACTTCATCACGAAGGGCCCGGTGCCGATGACGGCGTCGGGATGGTTGAAGTCCTTGAACTTCTCCTCGGCCTCGCGCGGCAGGACGGCCGTGTGCGCGGCGCTCGCGAGATGGTTCAGGAAGGGCGCGTACGGCTCCTTGAGGACGATGCGCACGGTGTAGCGGTCCACCACCTCGACGGCCTGCACGGGCTCGAAGCGTTGCCGCATCGGCGACTTCGTGCGGAAGCGGTCCAGCGAATACTTCACGTCGTCGGCGGTGACCTCGCGTCCGTTCACGGGGGGCTTGCGGTGGAAGCGCGCGCCCTTGCGCAGCGTGAACACGTAGGTGGTGGGAGTCGAAGATTCCCACCGCTCGGCGAGGTCGGGCAGGATCCGGAAATCGGTCGAGCTGGTCTGTTCGGGACCGGCGGGGAAGCGGACGAGGTGACTGTAGGTCAGGCTCGCCACCGTCTGGGGGATGAAGTTCACGAGCTGATGGGGGTCGAGCCCGGGTGGGTCGGCGGCGGCCACGTGAAAGACCCCGCCACGTTTGGGGGTCTGGGCGGAGGCCGGCGAGAAGGTCCCGCCCGCGAATGCGAGCAGAGCGAGGAGCACGATCGCGCTGGCGCCGGTCACTTGTCGAGCCAGGTATAGACCAGGCGCAGGCCGAGGCCGTAGCCGTCGTGGTGCTGAAATCCCTTTACGTAGGGCGGGTGGGCGACGTACTGAGGCCACTGGGGGACGTAGATGTAGTAGGCCTTGTCGGCGAGATAGCGCTGGATGTCGTCCACGATCTGCTTGCGCTTCTTCGGATCCATCTCGCGGCGCTGGGCGAGCAGCATTTTGGTCAGCTCGGCGTCGGCCACGTGGCTCTGGTTCGTCGGCAGCTCCGGGTAGAAGCGTCCGAAGAGGAAATCGTCCACCTCGGTGAACGGCGTCGACGGCCCCATCGCCATCTTCTCGAACTTCCCGACGGCGGTGGTCGAGATGTACTTCCCGTATTCCTCGGCCTTGAGCTCGACGTTGATGCCCACCTTGCCGAGATTCTCGGCGGCCAGCTCGTAATAGCTGCGCCACGGCACGACGTAGCCCGGCCAGTGAAACATGGGGACCGTCAAGCCCTTCGCGTGGCCGGCCTCGGCGAGCAGGCGCCTGGCCTCGGCGGGATCGTAGCCCACGAGATACTTCGCCCTGGCCGGCTCGATCTTCGCGGCGTCGAGCTTCCACTCCTTCAGCGCGCAGGGGATGGGACCGGCATCGACGCACCCCTCGCCGAACAGCAGTGCGTCGTTCCACGCCTTGCGGTCGATGGCCAGCGACATCGCTCGGCGCACGCGCACGTCGTTGAAGGGTGGCTGGTCGGTGCGCATATAGATGAAGCCCTGGCCGATCACGTGGTGGGGGATCACGATCATCTCGGGATTGGTCTTCTTGAGCGAGCGCGCCTCCTCGGGGCCGACCCAGCCCCAGACGTGCGGCAGCTCGGCCTTGCCGGCCCGCAAGACGGACAACCGGGCCGCAGCGTCCGGAGTGATCTCGACGACGACGCCGTCCAGATAGGGCAGGCCCTTCATGAAGTAATCGGGATTGCGCTCGAACACCATGCGCACGCCCTTGTCGTACGACTTGAGGATGAAGGGCCCGGTACCGATCACGGCGTCGGGGTGGTTGAAGTCCTTGAACCTCTCCTCGGCCTCACGCGGCAGGATTGCGCAGAACGATGGATTGGCGAGGTGGTTCAGGAACGGCGCGTACGGCTCCTTCAGCGTGATGCGCACGGTGTGGCGGTCGATCGCGTCGATCGCGCTCACCGGCTCGAAGCGCGTGGCGAAGCCCGACTTGGCCATGAAGCGCTCGAGCGAGTACTTCACGTCGTCGGCGACGACCTCGCGGCCATTCACCGGGGGCTTGTTGTGGAAGCGCACACCCTTGCGCAGCGTGAACGTGTAGACCTTGCCATCCCGGGACACCGACCACTTCTCGGCGAGATCGGGCAGGATCGAGAAATCGGTGGGGCTCTTCTGCTCCGGGCCGTTCGGAAAGCGCACGAGCTGGCTGTAGCTCAAGCTCACGTACGAGTGGCCGAGAAAGCTGATGGTCAGGTGCGGATCGAGGCCGGGCGCCTCGCGCTCGGCCACGCGGATGACGCCGCCACGCTTCGGCGTCTGGGCGAGCGCCGGAGCGCCGACAGCGACGATGAGGAGCGCGAGCAGGAGCCGATGGACGTGTCGAGCCATGGCGGAGCCTCCGGAAGGGTGCCTCATTATCCCGGGCCCCCCGGACTTGTCAATTCGCCTGCGTGGCCTCAAAGTGATGCGCCATGGAGTTCGGCCTGTTCACGGAGTTCCAATGCCCGGCGGGGATGAACGCGTCCACGGCCTTCGACCAGTCCATGGCGCAGATGACCGCCGCCGAGGATCTTGGCTTCGATGCGGTCTGGCTGGCCGAGATCCACTTCCAGAAGGATCGGTCCGTGCTGTCGTCGCCCCTGGTCATCGCCTCCGCGCTGGCGACGGCCACGCGGCGGGTCAAGATCGGCATCGCCGTCCAGGTCCTCCCCCTCAGCCATCCCTTGCGGCTGGCCGAGGACGTGGCGACGGTGGACCATCTCAGCAAGGGCCGGCTCGAGTTCGGCATCGGTCGCAGCGGGCTGCCCGGCCACTACCAGGGCTTCAACATTCCCTACAGCGAGAGCCGGGACCGCTTCCTCGAGACCCTGGAGGTTCTCCGCAAGGCGTGGACGGAGGAGCGGTTCTCCCATGCGGGAAAGTTCTGGCAGTTCACCGACGTGTGCGTGATGCCGAAGCCCTACCAGAAGCCGTATCCGCCACTCCGGGTGGCGGCGACGACCGAGGAGACCTATCCGATGGTCGGGCGAATGGGGCTACCGATCTTCGTGGCGCCCCGCACGATCTCGATCTCGGATCTCACGCGCTTCATGAGCGGCTACCACAGCGGCTGGAGCGCGGGCGGTCACGCCGGACGCGGCGACGTCGGGCTCAACATGCCCCTCTACGTGGCCGAGACGGCGCGCGCGGCGCGGGAGGAGCCGGAAGCGAGCACGATGCACTTCTACCGCACGATCAGCGAGGCGCTCCGCAAGCGTGACGGTGCCGGCGCCCAGACGGCCGAAGCCCGTGTCGCCAAAGCCAATCGGCTCAGCGACATCACCTACGAGGAGGTGCTGAGCGAGCAGGCGATCTTCGGCACTCCGGAGGCGGTCGTCGACCGGCTGCTGGCCCTTCGCGAAGAGGTCGGCTTCACCAGCCTGTCGGTCTGGATGAACCCCGGCGGCCAGATCCCGCACGAGCGTGTGCTGACTTCGATGCGGCTGTTCGTCGAGCGGGTCGCGCCCCGTCTGAGCTGACCGTTCCTAGGTCCAGGGCTGCATCTTCGGGCCGTAGCCGCCGATCCGATCGACCTTCGTCCTGACGAGGAGCCGCTTCTCGCCGGGCCGGCGGAACGGATACTTGTCGGCGCCGAGGAAGCGCTTGGCCAGCTTGTCGATGTGCGGATCGGCGCCGGCCTCGCTGATCGAAGCCTTGCCGTGGAAGACCATGTAGGACTGCGGGTCGTTGCGGTCCTGCACGGAGACGATCACGCGCGGATCGCGACGCAGGTTCTGCGGCTTGAGTCGGCCTTCGGCGGTGTTGAAGAGCACCTCGTCGCCATCGGCATCCACCCAGACCATCGTCACCTGGGGCTTGCCGTCGGGGCCGAACGTGATGACGTGGCCGTACGCCTTGTCCTGGAGAATTTTCTTCACCGAATCGGGCAGCTTGATCGGCATGATCGAGCCCTCCTCGCTGACGCTTCTAGTCCATCAGGATGCCGCGCGCAAGCGAGAAGTGGCTGATCACTCTGTCGGCTGGCCGTGAATGCTCCAGGGATCGTCGCTGGCAACCTCCAGAGCTGCCGCCGGCGGCTCGGTCGGCTCGAGCGAGACGATCGAGAGCTGGAGCTCCTTGAGTCGCTCTCTCAACGCGTCCACCGTGCCGGCGATCTGTTCCTCGGGCAGCAACAGGGCGGAAGTCTCGACGGTTGCCTGGATCTTGATGCGTCTGAAGATCGGCATGACGCACCTCCCCCTGGACGACGAGGCCCGCATATCCGATGCCGCTGCGTGATCGCCCCGGACTCTCTACCTAAATCACGGGGTTGCGCTCCGCTGCCCGCCGACGACAATGACAAAAGGCCGTGAGCGGTGCCATCTCGACGCCGAATGGCAAATCCGACCCGCATCGACTGGTCGCACAAGAACGACGGCGGCGTCGCCGTCGGTTCGCCCGACCCGGCCCGCTGGGAGTCGTTGAGCTTTCCGCAGCCCTGGCCCGATCGCCCGTGGGTGTTCGGCGTGATGGTGGCCTCGGCCAACGGTGTCGTGAGCTGGCGCCGACGCGGGCCCGGCGACGATCCTGTCCGGGCGATTCTGGGCGGGGACGCCCGTCCGGAGCGCATTGCCGACCGCCGACTCATGCGGTACCTGCGCACGATCGGCGACGCGGGCATCGGCGCCCAGACGCTACGCGAGCAACCGCGGCTCGTACTCACGCCCCAGGAGTCGGGCGACGAGCCGGCGCCTGAGCTCTACGCGTTCCGAGTCGCGCGCGGGCTCTCATACCACCCGCGCAACGTCGTCTATTCCCTGTATGGTCGCCTGCCGCTCGAGCATCCGATCTTCACCACGCCGGAGCTTCACGCCATCGTCGTGACCACCCCGGGCGGCGCCGCCGTCCTGCGCGGTCACGGGGCGTCGGCGACGGCACTGCCGCTCATCGCCGAGCCATTGCTCGAGCACGAAGGCCTGGCTGGCGCCCACCGGCGGCTCTTCGCTGAGCACGGGGTCCGATACCTCGCGTGCGAGGGCGGCCAGACCCTGCTGAGCGCGCTGCACGAGGCCGGACTGCTGGACGAGGTCTTCCTGACGGTCACCGACGTCGTGATCGACAAGGGGGCCCACGACGGCATCCTCACGAGCTTCGACTTCCGCGCCGAGAGAGCCGAGCTCGTCGCCGAAGGGAAGATCAGCCGGGACAGCGGGTACTCGTTCCAGCGCTGGCGCTTCAGGAGGCCCGGCGGTGACGCCTCCCCCCGACGCGGCTCCTGAGCGGGTTTTCCATCGGCTTCGTCGCCCATACGGTGTGGAGCCTCGCCTCGCCTTCGCGAAGCGCCTCCGCGATCGTGGGGAAACGCTCGCCCGATTCCTCGACCAGCTCGGTGGCCAACCAGATCTGCCACCGCCAGCGCGATCCGTCCTGATTTGAGATGGCGACGACGTGCATGCCTTGCGACCTCTGCTGGGAAGTTTCTTTCTCTCTCGACGCAGAGAGTGAGCAAGGCGAATGCCCGAACTGCACGTCGCGCACTTGCGCGCGCACGACCTCGATCGAGCGTCACGACGACGACGCGCCCGCGTCAGGCTGACGCCGACGATGACAGCGTGTGAATAAAAAGTGAGGGTCACCCGGTGTAAACTTGCGCCACGTCACCGAGGGAGGCCCGCATGAACCGCGTCGTCGTCGCACTCGTGGTGCTCGCGCTCGCCGTCGGCAGCGCCGCCGGCCAATCGCCGACCGTGATCTGCTACAACTGCCCGCCCGAGTGGGCCGACTGGGCGAGCCAGCTCAAGGCGATCAAGGAGGCGACGGGCATCACCGTCCCGCACGACAACAAGAACTCCGGCCAGTCGCTCTCCCAGCTGATCGCCGAGAAAGCGCGTCCGGTGGCCGACATCACCTACCTCGGGGTGACGTTCGGCGTCCAGGCCCGGAAGGAAAACGTGGTCGCGCCCTACAAGCCGGCCCACTGGAGCGAGATCCCCGATGGGCTCAAGGACCCGGAGGGGCACTGGTTCACGATCCACTCCGGGACGCTGGGGCTCTTCGTGAACGTCGACGCCCTCGGCGGGAAGCCTGTCCCGAAGGGCTGGAAGGACCTGCTCAAGCCGGAGTACAAGGGCATGATCGGCTATCTCGATCCCACCAGCGCGTTCGTCGGGTACGTCGGCGCCGTAGCCATCAACCAAGCCCTGGGCGGGAGCTTCGACGACTTCACGCCGGCGATCAACTACTTCAAGGAGCTGCAGAAGAACGCGCCCATCGTGCCGAAGCAGACGTCGTACGCGCGCGTGCTGTCCGGCGAGATCCCGATTCTCTTCGACTACGACTTCAACGCCTACCGCGCCCGGTACAAGGACAAGGCCAACGCCGCCTTCGTGATCCCGAGCGAGGGCACCGTGATCGTTCCCTACGTCATGAGCCTGGTCAAGAACGCGCCGAACCCCGATGGGGCCAAGAAGGTCCTCGACCACGTGATGTCGGACAAGGGCCAGGCCGTCTGGGCCAACGCCTTCCTGAGGCCCGTCCGCGCCAGGGCGATGTCGAAGGAGGCACAGGACAAGTTCCTGCCCGCTGCCGAGTACGCGCGGGCCAGGACCATCGACTACGCGCGGATGGCCCAGAGCCAGGACGCCTTCGCCAGGCGCTTCCAGCAAGAGGTGCGCTGATCGAGCGCGGCGAGCGCGCCCGCCTGCTCGTCCTGATCCTTCCGGCAGCGGTCGTCTTCGCCGCGTTCTTCCTGCTTCCGATGGCGCGGCTCGTCGCGGTGGCTGCCGGCGGTCCCGCTGGCCTCGCCGCGTACGGCGTCATCGTCACTGAGCCGCGCTACCTCCGGAGTCTCGTCTCCACCGTCGTTCTGGCCGCGGTCGTCACGGCGCTGACACTCGTGATCGCGACGATCGCCGGCGTCTTCCTCCAGCGCAACCGCTTCCCGGGCCGTAGCGTCCTCGTCGCCATGCTCACGTTCCCGCTCGCGTTCCCGGGCGTCGTCGTGGGCTTCATGGTGATCATGCTCGCCGGCCGCCAGGGGCTGATCGGCGACCTCACCCGCCTCGTCACCGGCGAGAGGCTCGTGTTCGCGTACTCGATGGCCGGCCTGCTGACCGGCTACCTCTATTTCTCGATCCCGCGCGTGATCCTCACCGTGATGGCGGCCGCCGAGAAGCTCGACCCGCGGCTGGAGGAAGCCGCGCGCTCGCTGGGCGCGTCATCATGGCAGGTCGTCCGCGACGTCATCGTGCCCGGGCTCCGGCCGGCCTTCCTCTCGGCCGGCGCGATCTGCTTTGCCACCGCGATGGGAGCGTTCGGCACCGCGTTCACGCTGGCCACCGAGATCGAGGTGCTGCCCATGACGATCTACACGGAGTTCACCCTGAGGGCGAACATCGTGGTGGCGGCCGCGCTCAGCATCATCCTCGGCGGTATCACCTGGCTCGCGCTGGCGCTGGCGCGCACCGCCGCCGGCTCATCGGTGGCGGCGTCGGCGTAGATGGCGCGCCGCGGCCGCGGATTCTGGGCTCAGCTCGCCTTCACGGTGCTGGTGGCGGCGTTCCTCATCGTCCCCGTTGCCATGTCGATCACGGCCGGCATCACCGCCAACTTCTTCCAGGGCGTGAAGAGCGGCCTGACGACACGGTGGATCGCGGAAGTCTGGCGCCTCTACCGTGACACGATCTTCCTGTCGATGACGATCGCCCTGGCCACGCTGGTCGTCGACCTCGCCATCGGGGTTCCGGCTGCTTACGTGCTGGCGCGCTGGCGCGGCTGGCTCCCTCGGCTGGTCGAGGAAGCGCTGGTCCTGCCCATCGCCATTCCGGGGCTGGCGACGGCGCTCGCGCTGATCCTGGCCTACGGGACGTGGCGGGAGTTCCGCACCTCGTGGGTCTTCATCCTCGTCGGCCACGTCCTCTTCACGCTGCCGTTCATGGTGCGCGCGGTGCTCGCCGTGCTGTCCTCGATCGATCTCCCCACGCTGGAGGAGGGCGCGCGCAGCCTCGGCGCCTCGTTCCGCCAGCGCTTCTTCGGCGTCGTGCTGCCCAACGTCCGAGCAGGCATCCTGGCCGGCGCGCTGATGGTGGTGACGCTCTCCATCGGCGAGTTCAACATGACGTGGATGCTCCACACCCCGCTCACCAAGACGCTGCCCGTCGGGCTCGCCGACAGCTACGCATCGATGCGGCTCGAGATCGGGAGCGCCTACACCGTCATGTTCTTCTTCATGATCATTCCACTCCTGATCGGCATCCAGCTGGCGGCGCGGCCGCGAAAGCCGGCGACGCTGCGTGACGAGGCGGCGTGAGCGTCGCCATCAAGCTCGTCTCCTGCGCCAAGACGTTTGCCGACGGCACCCGGGCGGTGGGACCGCTCGATCTCGAGATCCCGCCCGGCGAGACGATCGTGTTCCTCGGGCCCTCGGGCTGCGGCAAGACCACGACGCTGCGGCTGATCGCCGGGCTGGAGTCGCCGAACCCGGGAGGCCGCGTGCTCTTCGACGAGGCCGACGTCACCGAGATCTCGATCGAGCGGCGCAACGTGGGGATGGTCTTCCAGTCCTACGCCCTCTTTCCCAACATGACCGTCGGCGGCAACGTCGAGTACGGCCTCAGGGTGCGGAAGCTCCCGGCCGCGGCGCGGGCGGCGCGCGTGGAGGAGATGCTCGGCATGATGAAGATCGGCGAGCTGCGCCATCGTCGCGTGGACCAGCTCTCGGGCGGGCAGAAGCAGCGGGTGGCGCTGGCCCGGGCGCTCGCACCCCAGCCACGCGTGCTGCTGCTCGACGAGCCGCTGACCGCGCTCGACGCCAAGCTCCGCGACGCCCTCCGCGTCGAGATCGACGCGCTGCTGCGCCGGCTGCGCATGACGGCCGTCTACGTCACGCACGACCAGGCCGAGGCCATGGCGCTCGGCGATCGCATCGTGGTGATGAGCCAGGGCCAGGTTGCCCAGGTGGGCCGACCGCGCGATATCTACTTCGCGCCGCAGAGCCGCTTCGTGGCCGAGTTCGTAGGCACCATGAATCGCTTGCACGGCGTCGTCCGCAATGGCCATCTGGAGGTCATGGGGGGACGGGTGCCGTGGCGGGGCCGGGGAGGCGGCGAGGTGGAGGTGCTCTTCCGGCCGGAGCGGGCGGCGATCGTCGAGGCCGGCGCCGGACAGGTGAAGGGCCGGGTGGCGACGTCGTTCTTCCTCGGCGACCGCACGCGCCTGCTCGTCGAGGGCGTGAGCAGCGGGACGTTGGTCGTCGAGACGACGGACCGTCGTGACTGGGAGCCCGGCCAGGACGTGCATCTCGTGATCGATCCCGACGCGCTCCTGACACTGGACCGGTGAACGATGAGCGCCACCATGCTGATCGCCCAGATCTCCGACACCCACATCAAGCCCGAGGGCCGGCTCGCCTACGAGCGCGTCGACACGGCCTGGCATCTCGGCCGGTGCGTCGAGCATCTCCTCGCGCTCGATCCGCGGCCCGACGTGGTGCTGGCGACCGGCGATCTCGTCGACGCGGGGCTGGCCGAGGAGTACCGCCGGCTCGCGCGACTGCTGGCGCCCCTGCCCATGCCCGTGTACCTGATCCCCGGCAATCACGACGCGCGCGACCCGCTGCGCGAGGTGTTCGCCCACCACCGCTATCTGCCGCGCTCGGGATTTCTTCAGTACGCGGTGGACGAGCATCCGTTGCGGCTGATCGGGCTCGACACGCTGGTGCCCGGGGAGGGCGGCGGCGTCATGGACGAGGAGCGCGTGCGCTGGCTCGACGCGCGCCTGGCCGAAGCCCCCCACCGGCCGACCTTGATTTTCATGCACCACCCGCCGTTCCGCACCGGGATCGACCGCATGGACCGTCAGGGCCTCGCCAGCGCGGAGGCGATGGGGAAGGTGATCGCGCAGCATCCGCAGATCGAGGCGATCGTGTGCGGCCATCTTCACCGGCCGATCCACACCCGCTGGCAGGGCACGGTCGTCACCACGGCGCCGAGCCCGGCCCATCAGGTGGCGCTCGACCTGGACAAGGGAGACAAGCTCGGGTGGGTGATGGAGCCGCCGGCGTGTCTGCTGCACGTCTGGCGGGCCGGCGCCGGTCTGGTGACACACACGAGCTACGTCGGCGAGTTCTCGGGGCCGTATCCGTTCTACAAGGCCGGCAAGCTGATCGACTGAGTCATGGCGCGTCTCAGATTCGACCGCGACTACTACGCGATGCTCGGGGTGAGCATCCAGGCGACCGAGGACGACATCCGTCGAGCCTATCGGCGCCTGGCGCTCGAGTTCCATCCCGACCGCAACCCCGGCAACGCCGCGGCCGAGGAGCGCTTCAAGCAGATCAGCGAGGCGTACGCCGTGCTGATCGATCCCGCCAAGCGGCGCCAGTACGACCGCGCTCGGCAGACCGGCGTGCCCGGCGACTTCACCGTGAACCGCGACGATCTCTTCCGCGACCTGTTCGCCGACCCGCGGGCCAGCGCCATCTTCGAGGAGCTGGCGCGCGAGCTCGGCCGCATGGGACTTCACGTGGGCCACCGGCACTTCGAGCAGACGCTCTTCGGCGGGCGCACCGTCGTGAGCGGCCACGTCGTCGTCATCTCGCCGTTCACCCCGATCACCATGTTCTTCCGGCTCGCCCGCGCCGCGCTGCGCGGCGCCCGGCGCGCCGCCGAAGGCGAGCGAGCCCCGCTGCCGCGCCCGCGTGGCGTGCTCGATCATGTCGTCGCGGCCGGCCGCTGGCTGCTCGGCCCCCCGCGCTCGGCGGTCTCGAGCGCCTCCGACGTCGTCGTCCCGGTGGCCCTCACGGTGACCGAGGCCGCGCAGGGTGGCAAGAAGCGCGTCGCGCTCGACGCCGGGAACGCGTCCGAGACCGTGCTCGTCACGATCCCGGCCGGCGTGCGCGAGGGCGCGCGATTGAGATTGCGGGGCAAGGGCCGGCGCCTGGCCGGCGGCGGACGCGGTGACGCCTATCTGGTGATTCGAATCACCGGCTGAGGCGGCGCAGATCGACGGCCTCGTCCGCGAGCCGCTCGGGCTCGACCTTGACGCGGTCGCGAATCAGCCGAGCCACGCTCCCGAGCTCGCTCTCCGTCTTCGAGTCCTCCGGATCGCCGCCCCGGTTGACGCCGACGGCCGCGCGCACCAGCCCGTCTTTCAGGTAGAAGCCGAGGAACGTGCGGGTCTCGGGGCGGCCGCGGAAAACGAGCCGATCCCAGCTCGTCGCGAATCCGACGTACTCGATCAGGTGCTCGTACTGATCGGACCAGAACGTGTGGAGGTAGTCGTAGGGACGCGGGCTGCCGAGCATCGCCCGGGCGGCCGCCTTTCCCTGCTGGAAGCCGTTGTTCCAGTGCTCCACGCGCACCCGCCCGAAGATCGGATGCTGATGATTGGTCACGTCGCCGGCGGCATAGACCTCGGGCAGCGAGGTGCGGCAATGCTCGTCGACGAGAACGCCGTTGTCCACTCGCGCGCCGGCCGCGGCCAGCAGCTCGGTGTTCGGGACGATCCCGATGCCTGCGACCACGAAATCGCACTCGATGAGCCGCCCGCTCGTGGTCCGCACGCGCTCCACTCGGCCCGAGCCCTCGAACGCTGCCACGGAGTCGCCGAGCACCAGCTCCACGCCCTTGTCGCGATGGATGCCTGCGAGGATCTCGCCGACCTCCACTCCGAGGACGCGGGCGAGTGGCGCCCGGTCGGGTGCGAGTGCCGTCACCTCGACGCCGAGCTGTCGGAGTGAAGCCGCCACCTCGGAGCCGATGAAGCCGAGACCGACCACGACGGCCCGGCTCCCTCGCTGCGCCGCGGCCCGGATGCGGTCGGACTCCTCGACCGTCCGTAGCTGAAGCACGCCGTTCAGCTCCGCGCCCGGCATCGACACCGACCGGTTCCGCCCACCGGTGGCGACCAACAGTTGGTCGTAGGCGATCCGCTCGCTTCCATCCACCTCGACGTGCTTCCTCGTCGCGTCGATGGCCGTGGCCCGCGTTCCGAGCCTCAGCTCGATGCCCTTCTCGGCATAGGCGCCGGCCGGGTTGACCAGCTGGTCTTCGAAGCGCTCCTCGCCGCGCAGGTAACCCTTGGAGAGCGGCGGGCGGTTGTACGGCAACTGGCGCTCGGCGCCGATGAGCTTGATCTCGCCCTCGAAGCCTTCGTCCCGCAGTGTGACCGCGGCCGTCGCCCCGGCCAGGGCGGCCCCGATGATCACGATTCGTTGTGCGCTCATCCCGGTCTCCATCTGGACTTCTCCTCGCGACCCCCCTCGCAGGCTCGCATTATCGCGCAATCGCACGACGGGGAACGCACCGGCACATCGGGGCCGGAGCGTTGACTCGTTCGCGCCCGCGGCCTATGCTGCGAACGCGATGCTCCTCGTGATCGACGTCGGCAACACCAACACCAAGGTCGGCGTTTGCGACGACGCACGTCTGCTCGTATCGTGGTCGCTCACCACGCGGCGCGAGCAGACGGCCGATGAATACGGCCTCTTCGTGGAAACGCTCCTGCGCACGCGCGGCGTCGATACGAAGTACTTCGGGGCGACGCCGATCACGGTGGACGCGAGCCTGGAGGCCATTCCGCTCGCGGTCGACGACCCGCGCTCGGTCGGCGCCGATCGCATCGTGGCCTCCGTGGCCGCCGTCGCGATCTACGGCGCGCCGATCATCGTGGTGGACCTCGGCACGGCCACGCGGTTCGATTGCGTCGACGGCCGCGGCCGGTTCGTGGGCGGCGCCATCGCGCCCGGCATCGGCATCGCCGCCGACGCGCTCCTGACGCGCGCGGCCCGCCTCTATCGCGTCGAGCTGGTCCGGCCCGAGCACGCCATCGGGCGCGATACCGTGACCAACATCCAGTCGGGAATCGTGTACGGGTTCGCCGGACTCATCGACGGCATCATCGGGCGCATGCGCCGCGAGCTCGGCAGCGACGTCACCGTCGTGGCCACCGGCGGCCTCGCCTCGTTGATGGCGGACGTGGCCGGGAGCATCCAGCACCTCAACGCCGACCTCAAGCTCGAAGGCCTGCGTCTCATCTACCAGCGCCTGCAAAAATAGGAGGCCTCGTGCCCGGCTACGTGATCGCGGAGATCGAGATCACCGACCCCACCGCGTTCGAGGAGTACCGCAAGCAGGTCCCGGCGACGGTGCAGAAGTACGGCGGTAAGTTTCTCGCCCGCGGTGGCACCGTGCACACGCTCGAGGGCGGCTGGCAGCCCAAGCGTCTCGTCGTCCTCGAGTTCCCGTCGGTGGAACAGGCGCGGCGCTGGTACGACTCCGAGGAGTATCGCGGCCCGAAGGCGCTGCGGATGAAGGCCTCCAGGGGCAAGGTGATCGTGATCGAGGGCGCTTCCTAGCGGCTTGACGCCGCTCCTCGCGCTGTCGGCGGCGTTCGGCTTCGGAGTCGCCGGCGTCTTTCTCAAGCGCGGCCTCCAGTACGTCAATCCGCTCCCGGCGGCCGTGCTGTCGGTCACGTTCACGACCGTGGTGGTCTGGGCGCTGACGCTCTCCACGACGTCACTCGACGGTCTGCTGACACCGCGCATCCTGCCCTTCGTCGTGGCGGGCGTGATCGCGCCCGGGTTGGCCCGGCTGGCGCTCTTCACCGGCATCGACCGCGTCGGCGTCGCGCGCACCTATGCCGTGGGCTCGACCGCGCCCCTCGTCTCGGTCGTGCTCGCCATCGTCTTCCTCGGCGAGCGGCCCTCGTGGCTGCTCATGATCGGGGCGGCGGCGATCGTCGTGGGCGGGTCCCTGCTGTCGAAGCGCCCGCCGGGCGATCGGAGCTGGCGGCGCCGCGATCTCGTGTTCGCGGGGCTGGCCGCGGTCGGATTCGCCGTGCGCGACAACGTGACTCGCTACGGGTTTCGTGACTTCGCCGATCCGGTACTGGCCGCCGCGGTGTCCACGGCGACGTCGGTCGCCATCATGTGGACCTACGCGATCATCGCGGCCCGGCGCGAGCTGCGCGTCGAATGGCTCGGGCTCAAGCTGCTGATGTGCGCGGGTGTGGCGGAGGGCTTCGCCTACGTGATGATGTGGCGGGCGCTGGCCAGCGGCACCGTGGCCGTCGTCTCGCCGCTGACGAACTCGCACTCGATCTTCGCGGTGGCGCTGGCCGCGTTGTTCCTGCGCGACCTCGAGCGGGTGACCTGGCGGATCGGAGTGGCGACGGTGCTGATCGTCGCCGGAGTGATGGTCGTGTTGCGGTTCGGGACGGGCTGACGTCGCGCCGCGCGGTCAGCGCGAGCGCAGGTGCGTCGTGAGCCGGTACGGATTCCGCGGCACGGAGCGATCGACGGTCTTCATGGCGGCCAGTCGTCGGGTGCCCTCGGCGACCGCGACGCTGATGGTCGCGAAGCGCGTGCGCGATTCCTCCACACACTCACCGGCCGCGTTCATGATGCGCCAGCGCCAACCCTTGTCCCTCGGTGTGCAGACGGCGTAGACGTGCATGGCGGGCTACCAGCGCCCGCCGCGGCCACCACCGCCGCGCGGGCCGCCCCGATCGCCGCCGCCGCGTTCGGACGGCTTGGCGACCTCCACCTTGATCTGACGGCCATCGACGTCCTGGCCGTTGAGCCGAGAAACAGCCTGCTGGGCGTCCTGATCACTCGCCATCTCCACGAAGCCGAAGCCCCGGGAGCGGCCAGTGTCACGGTCCGTCACGACGCGGGCCGACTCGACGCTGCCGATCGCAGCGAAGACCTCGCGGAGACGATCACTCGACGTGGAGAAGGAGAGGCCACCGACAAAGAGCTTCACGGCCATCTGGCGCACCTCGGTCTTCCGCGTGTTCGTCACGTCCCCGTCGGCGGAAGAAGCGTGGAGACGTGGGCTCGTCGAGGCGGCCAGCCCTCGGCCGCACGCCGCGCCGGACGCGGAGAGACTACTCCATCCGGGCCTCGAACGCCAGCAGGCGCTCACCGGCTCCGGCGGTTCTGGAAGCGGCCGGTCAGCTCGGCCTGGCCCAGGACATGGCCCTCCATGGCGGTCTGGAGGTCGCTCCTGGTGGTGCCAGGAGGGAGGGTGAGATCGCTGTCCAGAGCGTACAGGGTGAAGACATACCGATGGGCTGACCCCGGCGGGGGGCACGGCCCACCCCAGCCGACCTTCTTGAAGTCGTTCACCCCCTGGGTGCCGGCACCCGGCACGGTCTCCCGGGTGGGGACGCCCTCGGGGAGCTGCCGGGTGGCGGGGGGAATGCGATACAGGACCCAGTGGACCCACGTCCCTGATGGGGCATCGGGGTCCTCGACCACGAGGGCGTAGCTCTTCGCCCCGGACGGGGGATCGGTCCAGCGGAGCGGAGGCGATCGATCCGGCCCGTCACAGCTATGTGTCCGAGGAATCGAAGCGTTTTGCCCGAACGCCGGGCTCTTCAGATCGAATGCGAAGCTCGGCGCGGCGGTCAGCAGAAGCAGGAAGGCAAATAGAGTAATCCTCATGACCCCAGGATAACTCCCGCCCCTCCCTGAGACGCCTATCGGTAACGCTCCTCCCTGAGGTCCGCCGTGGCCTTGTGTGCCAGCATGCCCTCGATCTCGCAGACGCGAGCGACCGTGGGCGCGACGCGGCCGCTGGCTTCCCGGCTGAGCCGCTGCCAGGTCACGGTCTTGATGAACTTGCCCACCCAGAGCCCACCCGTGTAGCGGGCGGCCCGGCCCGTCGGCAGGATATGGTTCGGACCGATCGTCTTGTCGGAGTAGGCCACCGTCGATTCCTCGCCGAGGAAGAGCGAGCCGTAGTTGCGGAGCCGCCCGAGGTACCAGTCGAGGTCTCTCGTCTGGACTTCGAGGTGCTCGGGGGCATACTGATCGGCCAGGGCAGCCGCTTCCTCGTCGGAGCCGACGACGATCACCTCACCGTTCCTGTCCCACGCCTCGCGGACGACCTCGCGCGTGCCCAGGGTCGGAATCTGCCGCTCGCACTCGTAGACAACGGCCTCGCCGAGCGCGCGCGACGTGGTGATGAGGATTGCCGGCGAGGTGGGGCCGTGCTCGGCCTGGCCCAGAAGGTCGCAGGCGACGACGCCGGGGTCGGCGCTGTCGTCGGCGATGACGAGGATCTCCGTCGGCCCGGCCAGCAGGTCGATGCCGACGGCACCGAAGATCTGCCGCTTGGCTTCGGCCACGTACTGGTTGCCCGGCCCGACGACCATAGCGACGGAGGGCAGCGTCCCGGTGCCGTACGCCATGGCGCCGAGCGCTTGCACGCCGCCGATGCAGTAGATCTCATCCGCGCCGGCGGCGAACATCGCGTACAGCGTGGCGGGGTAGATGCCGCGTGGCGTGGTGTCGGGCGGTGTCGGAGGTGAGCACGCGACGATGCGCTCGACGCCGGCCACCTTGGCGGTGACGATGCTCATCAGCGCCGAGGCGACCAGCGGATAGCGGCCTCCCGGCACATACGCGCCGACGCACTGGACCGGGATGAGCCGCTGGCCCAGGCGGATGCCCGGCTGCAGCTCCACGTCGAACTCGCGGAGGCTCTCGCGCTGGCGCCGGGCGAACGCCGCAACCTGGTCGCGGCAGTAATCGATCACGCGCCGGTCCTCGACGCTCACCCGCGCGATGGCTGACTCGATCTCAGCCTGCGACAGGCGAAAGGCCGGCGGCGACCATCGATCGAGCCGCTCGGACCACTCGCGCACGGCCTTGTCGCCGCGGTCGCGAACGGCGTCGAGGATATCGCTCACGGTCTGGCGGACGGCGGCGTCGTCCTCGGGCGGACGCGGCACGGCTTTTTTCAGGTATTCACGCATACGGGCCTCCTAGCCCTTGACGGCGCCCGCGCCGAAGCCGACGACGAGCTGCCGCTGGACAAACATGAACAATACCGCCAGCGGTAACGTTATGAGGACGGCGGCGGCCATCATCAGCCCCCAGTCCACGTGGGTGCCCTCGAAGAAGTGCATGACACCGACGGTGAGGGGGAGCTGTGTGATCGAGTTGATGAAGATCCGCGCGATCAGATAATCGTTCCAGGCCACGATGAACGAGAAGATGGACGTGGCCACGATGCCGGGAACGGCCAGCGGCAGCACGATGCGGCGAAACACCTGGAAGCGGCTGGCCCCGTCGATGAGACCGGCTTCTTCCACCTCCAGCGGGATCGAGCGCAGGAACGCCCCCATGAGCCACATGCTGAACGGCAGCGTGATCGAAAGATACCCCAGGACGAGGCTCGGCAATCGGTCGGCCAGTCCGAGCGCGACGATGGCGAGGAAGAGCGGGAAGACGTAGATGATGGACGGCGTCATGTAGCCGAGCAGGCTGATGTAGGGCACCACGGACTGCCCGACGAAGCGAAACCGCGTGAGGCTGTAGGCGGCGAGCGTGCTGACGGCCACGCTGACCGCCGTCGTCGCCAGCGTGACCACCGTGCTGTTGGCGAACCAGGCCAGGAAGTGCTGGGAGGGCGCCGTGCTGGCCCGGTAGGCGCCCGCGCCGGCCTCGAAGTACATGCTGCGGCCGCCGAGCAGCGCGCGATAGTGCGCGCCGGTGACGTGGTCGGGGACCAGTCGGACGCTCAGCATCTCCTCGTTCGGCCGCACGGACGTCACCAGCGCCCACAGCAGTGGAAAGCACATGATCAGCGTCACCACGGCGAGCGTCGCATAGACGAACGCCGCGCGCAGGCGCCGACGCGCGGCCCGGCCCAGCGCCATCACGCTTCCTGCTGGCGCATGAGACGGAGGTAGAAGACGCTCCCGGCGAAGAGGAAGACCAGCATGATCACGCCGGTGGCGGCGGCCACGCCGAGCTTCAGGTTGGCGGTCGTCTGCTCGAAGGCGTAGACGGCCAGATTGAAGGTCGAGGTGCCGGGCCCGCCGCGCGTGAGGAGGTAGATCTCCTCGAACTTGTTGAAGGTCCAGATCGTCCGGAACACCACGACCACCGCCAGCACCGCCTTGAGCTGGGGCAGCACGATATGAAGGAAGCGCCGCCAGGCGCCGGCGCCGTCCACGTGGGCCGCCTCCACGATCTCCACGGGAATGGTTTGCAGTCGTGCCAGCACGCAGATCACCACGAACGGCGTGAACTTCCAGACGTTGAGCAGGATCGTCGACACCATCGCCCAGGACGGATCGGAGAACCAGTAGATGTCGCCGTGGAGCACGCCGGTCGACTTGAGCGTGGCGTTCACCACGCCGAACTCGGGATTGAACATCCATCGCCAGATGAGGGCGATCACCACGGTGGGCACCATGTAGGGAAAGAGCAGGAGGCCGCGAAAGAGGTTGATGTCCGGCACCGCCTGGTGCAAGAGGAGCGCGATGGCGACGCCGAAGACGGTCTGGAGCAGGATCGACACGCCCGTCCACACGACGGCCTGGCGCGCCGACGCCCAGAACACCGGATCAGCGAGGACGTAGCGGAAGTTCTCGAGTCCGACGAAGGTGAAGGTATTGCGGAACGGGAGCTTGGAATAGAAGGCGAGGCGGATCGCATCGAGCGCCGGGTAGACCACGAACGCCAGCGACACGACGGCGAACGGGACCAGGAAGACGACGCCCAGCTTCCGATCAGATGACGAGACGGATGTGCTCCCGCCGCACCTGTTCGAGCTGCTGATGGGTCCACTTCACGGCATCCTTGGCCGGTTGCTTGTCGATGATCATGCGCTGGACGCCCTGGGCGATGATCGCGCGGCCGTGGACGATGCCGGCCAGCGGGCTGATGCCCTGCAACAGCTCGTTGCCCGAGTTGGACGCGTGCTTGAGCGCCTCCACGTAGTACTCGAAGATCGTGCGCCGCTTCGTCTGGAAGAACGGATGCTGGGTGAGCCGCGGATCCTGGGCCACGTCCTGGAAGACGGGCGAGACGTTGGGCACGAGGGACTGCGCGTAGCGGATCTGCCAGTCGCGGCTCGTCTGGACATACACGAGCGCCTGTTTCACCTCGGCGACGTAGGGATTGTTGTCCTTGGGGATGAGCCAGCCCTGGAAGTCGTTCCAGTTGAGCCGCTTGCCCGTCTTGGGATGGGCGGCGTGCTGGTAGGCCTCCATCGTGGCGAAGACGCTCGGGTCCACCTCGGCCGCACGCCCGAACACGCGGCCCCAGTAGAAAGCGATGCCCGTCTGGCCCTTGGCCATCGAGTCGACGACGTCGAGGAACGTGTAGCCGACGCTGCCCGGCGGCATCGTCGGGAACAGCTCGGCGATGTACTCGAACGTCTCGACGGCGGCCGGGCTGTCGAAGACGACCTCCGACTTGTTGGCGGCGTCGAACATGCGACCGCCGGCCGAGTGGAGCAGGCTGATCACGTAGTAATCGGTGGCGATCGTGCGGCCGAGCGCGAACGACATGCCGAAGAGCTTGGTCTTGGCCTTGATGGTCCTGGCCGCCTGGAGCTGGTCGTTCCAGTTCCACTCGACCGGGCTCTTGGTGACGCCCGCCTCCTTCAGCACGTCGCTCCGGACGACGAGCAGGTGCGATTGATGGTGAGCGGGAATGACGTACTGCTTGCCCTTCCACGCGCCCCAGTACTCCCACTTGGTGCCGGGGATCAGGCGATTGCGGCCGATCTTGTCGACCAGGTCGTCCAGCGGCTCGAGCAGGCCCTCGGCCATGAGCTAGAACGCGATGGGCGACTCGACGCTGATGCAGTGCGCGGGCCGGCCCGCCGCGAGATCCGTCATGAGCTTCGGGTAGACGTCCGACCACGGGATCGTCTCGATGGCGAACTTCAGACCGGGCGCGTTCTTCTGCGCCCACTCGTTCATCCCGTCGACGGCGACGCCGCCATACGGCCCCGGCTCGCCCCACACGCGCACCGTGCCAGTCTTGCCCTGCGCCAGCGCGGCTCTCGGCGCCGCGGCGGCAGCGAGGGCGCCGATGGTGGTGGAGGTGAGGAACTGACGTCGGTTCATAGCGGCCTCCTTGGGTCGGATGGGGCCTCAACGTAGCGGCAAGGCCGGCTTCATGTCAACGCGCGTGTAGCCTTTTGAGCCGTGACCCGGCGCGGGCATCGTGCTATCTCTGGACCACGAATGCAGATCGGATCGGCGCGCCTCACGCTCGAAGCCGGCGACATCACGGAGCAGCACGTCGACGCGATCGTGAACGCCGCCAACACGACGCTGCTCGGCGGCGGCGGCGTGGACGGCGCGATTCATCGGCGCGGCGGTCCCGCCATCCTCGAAGCGTGCACGCAGATCGTCGCGCGGCAGGGCGGCTGTCCGACGGGTGAGGCCGTCATCACGACTGGAGGCCGGCTGCCCGCCCGCTTCGTGATCCACACCGTGGGGCCGGTCTGGTCGGGCGGCCAGCGCGGCGAGGACGACCTGCTGGCCGCGGCCTATCGCAACAGCCTGCGGCTCGCCGCCGAGCACGGGCTCACCACGATCGCGTTCCCGTCGATCTCGACAGGCGCCTACCGCTTTCCGATCGAGCGCGCGGCCGGCATCGCTCTGGGCACCACGGCCGCGTTCCTTCGCGGGCGAGGCCATCCGATCGTGGAGGCGCGCTTCGTGCTCTTCACCGACTACGATCTCGCGGTGTACCATCGCGCTCTCGAGCGCGTGGCGGGAGAGGAGCGTCGATGACCAACGAGGAGTGGTTCGAGGGCGTGATCGCCGAGCTGGTGGCGCACAGTCCCTTCCGCCGCTCGGAGTACTTCAAGCGCTTCGCGTCCGGCGCGCTGCCGAAGCCGCAGGCCTGGGTCCATCTCTCCCAGCACTATCTGCTCATCGCCTGGTTCCCCCGCATCTTCAGCGGCATTCACGCGCGCTGCGAAGACCTCGACGTGCGCAAGGACTGCGCGCGCCATCTGCTGGTCGAGGACCTCGGGTACTTCGAGGGCAGGGTGGGCGGCACCCCCGATCACGACGAGCTCTATCGTCGAATCGGGGACGATCTCGGCTACCCCCGCAGCGTGTACGACACGATCACGCCGATTCCCGAGATGGCGGCGATCGTCGACTACTTCAAGACGATGGCCCACGAGCTGCCCTGGAGCGCCTCGCTCTGCGCCACCGCGCTCATCGAGGAAGAGGTGGTCGAGATCTCCCAGACCGTGGGCAAGGCCCTCGTCCAGCACTACGGCGTCCGGCCCGAGTGGGGCGGCATGAACTATTACGTCCACGAGATGGTCGAGAAGGAAGAGGCCGGCGAGACGAAGGGGACGATCCTGAAGCACATCCGCACGGCCGAGGATCGGGCCGCCGCCGAGGCCGCCATGCGCGAGATGCACCGGCGGCTGGAACGCTACGCCGACGCGCTCACGCGGAGACACCTCGGCTAGTCAGCGGCCGACCCGGTCGAGCAGCACCCGGCTGTTGGTCCGGTCCAGCGTGATGTTGAACCGGTTGAGGAAGTCTGCGCCGAGGATCCCGTCGATCGTCCGCGACTGTGGAAACGCTTCGTAGACTCCGACGTCCATACTTTCGACGACGGCGTCGCCCACCGCGACCCGCGCGACCTTGACCAGGGGAATCGAGTGCGCGGCTCCGCCCACTGCGCGGATGGTCTTCCGCCGCGCGTTGTCGGGGACGACGATGCCGAGCCGCCCGGCATACAGCGGGCTCAGCACGGTCAGGTTCGCCCCGGTGTCGAGCAGGAAGAGGGCGTGATAGTGCGAGTCGTTCACGTGCACCGAGACGAGCGTCATGGTGTTGAGGATCTGCATGGGCACGGCGACGGGTCCGCCCGGCGTCGACGCCGTCGAGACGCTGCAGCCGGCGAGCAGCACCGCGACGGCCAGGGCGATCAGCCCCGGCGGACGGCGGGCGCGGTCAGTGGATGCTGTAGCCATGGCGCTCGTTCAGGCAGCGAGCCATGATCTCTCGCTCGTCGTCGCGGGACTTGAAGCGCACGCCGCCCTGAGCAGGCAGCTGGCTGATCGTGGCGGTGGGCGCCAGCGCGCGGCAGTCCTGTAAGGCGTCCCAGGCCCGCCACTGCGCCGGAGTCAGGTTCGCTGCGCAGGCCGCGAGCAGCGCGGCCGCGCCAGCCACGGCTAGTGCGCGCCGCAGAGCATCAACCCCGGAGCAATTCCTCGGCGACGCGCTTGACGTCGGCAGCGTCGACCTGGCCCTTGTGGGTCTTCATGACGTCACCGACGAGCCGGCCGGTCTGCTTGCTGTCAGTGATCCCGAGCGCGCCGATCCGTTCCTTCACCAGAGCGCGCAGCGCGCCCTCGTCGATGCCCTTGGGCAGGTAGCGTTCACAGAACTCGATCTCGAAGCGCAGGTGCGCGATCTGGGCGGCCGCCCGCTCGCCGCCGACCTTCTCGTACTCGGCGACCGCCTTCTGGAGCTGCTTGCGGTAGGCGCCGATGACGTCGAGGACGACGGCGTCGTCGACCGCGCCGGCGAAACCCTTGGCCGTCCGCCGCTCGGTGACTTTCGTCTTCAGCATGCGGACGACGTCGGCGGTCCGCTGATCCTTCTCGCGGATGGCTCGGGTCAGCGTCTCGGCGAGTTGCTGCTCCAGGCTCAAGACGCTCTATCGTACCGCGGGGACCGGACGATGAGCGACTTGTCCGCGGCGAGAGCGCAGCTTCTGCTGGAACGACTCCATGTAGAGGTAGATGACCGGCGTGATGTAGAGGGTCAGGAGCTGGGAGAGCAGGAGGCCGCCGACCACGGCCAGGCCGAGCGGCCGGCGGGCGTCACCACCGGCGCCGACGCCGAGGGCGATGGGCAGCGTGCCGAGCAGCGCGGCCATCGTCGTCATCATGATCGGGCGGAACCGGAGCAGGCAGCCCTTGTAGATCGCCTCGGCCGGCGACATGCCACCGCGCTCCGCCTCCAGGGCGAAGTCGATCATCATGATCGCGTTCTTCTTCACGATGCCGACGAGCATGATGATGCCGACGAAGCCGTACACGTTCAGCTCGGCGCCGAACAGCTTCAGCGTGAGAAGCGCTCCCACCGCTGCCGACGGCAGGCCGGACAGGATCGTCAGCGGGTGGATGAAGCTCTCGTAGAGGATGCCCAGCACGAGATAGATCACGAGCACGGTGACGAGCAGCAGGATGCCCTGGCCCTTCAGCGAGGCCTGGAAGGCCTGGGCGGTGCCCTGAAAGCTCCCGAACAGCGTGGCCGGCGCCCGCACCTCGCGGACGACCTGCTGGATCTGCGTCACCGCCTGGCTCAGCGAGACGCCGGACTTGAGGTTGAACGAGATCGTCACCGACGGCAACTGGCCCAGGTGGTTGACGGTGAGCGGGCCCACCGCCGGCGTCAGCCGCGCGACGGCGTCGAGCGGCACCAGCTTGCCCTGCGACGAGCGCACGTACAGCCGCGGCAACTGGCTGGGATCGCGCTGATAGGCGGGATCGACCTCGAGGATCACCCAGTACTGGTTCGACGGCGTGTAGATGGTGGAGACCTGGGTCGCGCCGTAGGCCGCGCCCAGCGCCGCCTCGATCTGGTCGGCGCTGACGCCCATCGCCGAGGCGCGGTCGCGATCGATGTCGACGCGGACCTGCGGGCTCGTGATGAGAAGGTCCGTGTTCACGTCCGTGAAGTCGGGCAGCGCCCGCATGCGCTCGAAGAGGACGGGCGCCCAGTGATACAGCTCGTTGAGATCGGTGCTCTGGAGTGTGTACTGGTAGAGCGCCTTGGTGAGCTGGCCGCCGATGCGGATCGTGGGCAGGATCTGCGGATAGACGTTGATCCCCGGCACCGTGGCCAGCTTCGGCCGCAGCTCCTGGATGATCTGCTCCACCGGCGGTCGCTGATCGTGCGGCTTGAGCCGGATGAAGATGCGGCCGGTGTTGGGCACGATGTTGAAGCCGCCGGCGCCGATCGACGACATGAACTGGTCGACGTACGGATCCTTGCGGACGATCGCCGCCACCGCCTGCTGCTTCTCGCGCATGGCGTCGAACGAGATGTCCTGGGAGGCCTCGGTGAACGCGAAGATCTGGCCGGTGTCCTCGTTGGGGATGAAGCCCTTGGGGATCTCCCTGAAGAGCCAGGCCGTCAACACCAGGCTGAGGACGAGGCTCGCCATGGTCAGCAGGCGGTGACCCATCACCCATCGCAAGCTCTTGTAGTACAGGTGCAGCATGCCGTCGAAGAACCGCTCCGACAGCATGAACAGACGGTTGTGCGACTCGGCCGGCGGCTTGAGGAAGCGGCTGCACAGCATGGGCGTGAGCGTGAGCGAGACCACGCCCGAGACCAGCACCGCCGCGCCGATGACCACCGCGAACTCGTGGAGGAGCCGGCCGACCACGCCGCCCATGAACAGGACCGGGATGAACACGGCGGCCAGCGACAGGGTCATCGAGAGAATGGTGAACGCGATCTCCTTCGATCCCTTGAGGGCTGCCTCCATCCGCGGCATACCCTCTTCCATGTGGCGCACGATGTTCTCGAGCACGACCACGGCGTCGTCGACGACGAAGCCGACCGACAGCGTGAGCGCCATGAGCGAGATGATGTCGATCGTGTACCCGAGGGCGTACATGACGGCGAACGTGCCGACCAGCGACATCGGCACGGCCAGGCTCGGGATGATCGTGGCCGAGACGTTGCGCAGGAACAGGAAGATGACCATGACGACCAGCGCGATGGCCAGGCCGAGCGTGAACTGCACGTCGCGCACGGACTCGCGGATGGCCACCGACCGGTCGTAGAGGACGTTGAGATTCACCGAGGCCGGCAGCTCCTGGCGGAACTTGGGCAGGAGCGCGCGGATCGCATCGACCACCTCGACGGTGTTGGTGCCGGGCTGGCGCTGGATGGCCAGGATCACCGCGCGCTCGTCGTTGTACCAGGACGCCACCTTGTCCGTCTGCACGCTGTCGATGACGCGGCCGAGCTGCTCGAGCCTCACCGGCGAGCCGTTGCGGTAGGTGACGATCAGCGGCCGATAGGCGGCGGCGTCGGTGAGCTGGCCGCTGGCCTGGACGGTGAACGCCTGGTGCTGGCCGTAGAGGATGCCGGTGGGGCGGTTGACGTTGGCCTGGGCGATCGCGCCCAGCACCTCGTCGATGCCGATGCCCCGCGCGGCCAGCTCGCGCGGATCCACCTGCACGCGCACGGCGTACTTCTGGGAGCCGAACACCTGCACCTGGGCCACGCCGCTGATCGTCGAGATCCGCTGGCCCAGGTTCGTCTGCGCGTACTCGTCGACGACGTAGAGCGGCTGGGTCGGCGACGACAGTGAGAGGTAGATGACGGGCTGATCGGCCGGGTTCACCTTCTGGTAAACGGGCGGCGTCGGCATCTGGGGCGGCAGCAGCGGCGCCGCCTTGGCGATGGCCGATTGCACGTCCTGGGCCGCGGCGTCGATCGAGCGGTCGAGCGAGAACTGGATGGTGATCTGCGTGAGGCCCTGGGCGCTCGACGACGTCATCGAGTCGATGCCGGCGATCGTGGTGAACTGCTTCTCGAGCGGGGTGGCCACGGCCGAGGCCATCGTCTCCGGGCTGGCGCCCGGCAAGGCCGCCTGCACCTGGATCGTCGGGAAGTCGACGTTGGGCAGGTCGCTCACCGGCAGCAGCCGATACGCCATGATGCCGAAGATGAGGATCGCCGCCATCAGCAGCGTCGTGAGAACCGGACGCCTGATGTAGAGCTCGGGGTTCATTGTCCACCGTGGGGGGCCCCGACATGGCCCCCCGAACTGTTCAAGCGAAGGGGGCTACGCCCCCCTCGGACTCCCCCGGCCAACGCTCGGGCGCGCCCCGGCAGAGCCGTGGCGCGCCTCGGAGTTGCCACAGGTTGGCTCATTACTGCTTGACGTCGACCTTGGTGCCCGGGCGAAGACGAAGATGACCGTCGGTGACCACGCGCTCACCGGGCTGCAGCCCGCTCACGATGATGGTCTCGGCGCCCAGGCGGGTGCCCGGCTGCACCTGCCGGTTCTCCACCGTCTGATCCTCTTTCACCACGAAGACGTAGGGCCCCTTCTGCCCGGGCTGGATCGCCTGCGACGGCACGACGATGGCCTGTTGCGAGGTCAGCGTGAGCACGGCGTCGAGGAACTGGCCCGGCCACAGCGCGTTGTCGGCGTTGGTGAAGGTCGCCTTGAGCTGGATGGTGCCGGTGCCCGGGTCGACCGTGTTGTTGATGAAGGTCAGGTCGCCGCTGGCGATCGGCTCCACACGGTTGGGCAGCCGTGCCTGGACCTTGAGCAGGCCGAGCGCGCGGTACTTCTTGATGTCGCCCAGGAACTGCTCGGGCACCGAGAACGACAGATAGATCGGGTGAACCTGGTTGAGCACGACGATCGGATTGTCGTCGTTGCCCTTCACCACGTTGCCGGCCTGGACCAGCACGTTGCCGGCGCGACCATCGATGGGTGCCCGGATGGTGGTGTAGCCCAGGTTCAGCCGGGCGGTGTCGAGCGCGGCCTGGTCGGCGCTGATGGCCGCGCGCGCATTCTCGACGGCGGCCCGGTCGGCCTCGACCGTCGCCTCCATCGCCGCGAAGTTCGTCTTGAGCTGGTCGTACTGCTCGCGGGCGATCAGCTCGCGCTGGAGCAGCTCACGGTAGCGCTTCTCCTGGATGCGCGACATGTCGAGCTGGGCCTGGTCGCGGTCGATCGTGGCCTGAGCCTGTTTGAGATTCGCCGTGTCCTTGGCCACCGTCGCCTCGGCCTGGCGGACCGCGGCCTCGAACGGCGCCGGGTCGATCGTGAAGAGCACGTTGCCCTCCCGGACCTCGTCGCCTTCCTTGAAATGCACCTTCAGGACCTGCCCGGCCACCCGCGACTTGATGCCGACCGAGGTGTAGGCCTGCACGTTCCCGACGGCGATCACCTGCACGGGCACCAGTCTCTGGACGACCGGCCCGGCCGCGATGGGGACGGGAGGCGGCGCCTTGGGCGGGGTGTTGCCGCCGGCGCGATCGGAGCATGCGGGCAGTACGAGCAACAGCGCGAGCAGGAAGGCGCGCTTCATGACTCTGCTCTCGACACCCGCGTGGCGGCGTCGACCAGGGTTTCCAGAGCACTGATGACGCGGCGACGGTCGGGCACGGTCATGCCGGCCAGCACCTCTTCCATCGCCGACAGGCGGATGACTTGCAGCTCATCGACCAGCGCCTGGCCCGGACGCGTCAGATCGAGGACGTAGACCCGGCGGTCGGTGGGATGATCCGCGCGCGTCAACAGGTTCTTCTGCTCCAGCCGGTCGACGATGTGCGTCACGGCCGGCAGTGTCACGCCGAACGCCTTGGCCACCTCGCCCATGTGGCAGTCGGGGTGCTCGGCCACGTGGAAGAGCACCTGCGACTGCGCGTACGTCAGGTCGATCTCGGAAGCCTTCTGCCAGAGCAGCTGACGGAAGGTGGTGCTGCCGAGGGCGTTGAGGAGGTCGAGGAGCCGCTGCGCGTCGGCGGTTCGGTGGTGACGGGACCCGTTGCGGGCTCTGGTCCGAGTGGGCATGGGATTAATGGTCGCCTGGATTAATAGTTTAGTCAATGAAGTATCCGCCGGGCCGCCGCGCGCGCCGGCTGGCCCACGGCCACGCCGGCCTGGCCGGCCCGGGCGTTCACCGCCGAGATCACGCCGTCCTGCCACGTGCTGCGGGCGTCGCCGATGCGCGCCGACATCGCGTCGACGGCCGCGCCGGCTACGCCCGCGTCGTCGAGCAGGGCGAGGCCGCTGATCCCCGAGCGGGCCTTGGCCATTCCCCCGTCGCTGGCGATCACGCCGCGAGGCTTCACGATGCGCAGGAGCGTCTCGATGTTGCCCCGGCCGCCGTGGGAGCCCGCGCACACGACGTCGCCTGCGTTGCCGGCTGTGGCGAACGACAGCGTGTCGACGCACACGATGCGGCCGGCCGGGGTCTCGTCGACGACACGTGGACTGGGGTCCATCAGCCCGGCGCCGGCCACGGCTCGCGGCTCTGCCGCGCGCGTGAGCAGCTGGGCCGCCTCGCACGCCCGCATCCCGATCCGCACGCCGAGCGCCCGGGCCGCCGCGTTCACGTGCGAGATCACGCCCTCGTCGTGGACGCTCGGGCCGTCACCGATGCGCGCCGACATCGTCTCGACCGCGGCGGTGGGCAGGCCGAGCCGGTCGGCCACGGCGAGCGCGCTGATGCCGGCTTCGTCTTTGCCCACGCCCGCCGCGTGCGCGATGAGGCCGCGGATGCCGAACGGCAGCGCCATGCCGAGTGACAGCGCGCCAGCGAAGGATCCGGCGACCAGGACGTCGCCGACCTCGACGCGTCCCTGGCACTGGGTGACGGAGTCGAGGACGACGATGCGGGGACTCATGATGACATCGAGGCTCAACGCATTGTAGCGAAGCCTCCTCCGCTCGCCAGCCTCGCGCCTTTCTGCTACTCTCGCCGCGCCTCGATCCCGCAGGAGGTTCTCATGCGACTGGACGACAAGGTCGCGATCGTCACCGGGGCTGGACGCGGCATCGGCCAGGCCATCGCCCTCGCCTACGCACGCGAAGGCGCGCACGTCGTCGTCAACGACATCGATCCCGCCACGGCGAGCACGACGGCGGCGGAGGCCGCCAAGCTCGGCTCGAAGTCACTCGCGATCCCGGGCGATATCGCGAAGCGCGACGACATCGCGCGCATCGTCGAGACGACCGTTCGCGAGCGCGGACGCGTGGACGTCGTCGTCAACAACGCGATGCGGATCGTTCCCGGCAAGCTCGAAGCGCTGACGGAGGAGGCCTGGGACACCACGATGAACATCGGGCTCAAGGGCGCGTTCCTCCTCAGTCAGGCCGCGGCGCGCCACATGATCGGGCGAAAGTCGGGCTGTTTCGTGAACATCGCATCCGTGGCCGGCCTGTTCTCGTACAACTGGGCCGGCGCCTACAGCGTGGTGAAGGCCGGGCTCATCATGCTCACCCGGCTCATGGCCCTCGAGTGGGCGCCCTACGGCGTCCGCGCCAACGCCATCGCGCCCGGCTATATAAGGACCCCGGGCACCGAGGGCATGTACGCCGACCCCGAGATCTACGAGGGCCGGCGCAAGGGTGTGCCGATGGGTCGGGTGGGAACCGGAGAGGATGTCGCCGGCGTCGCCGTGTTCCTCGCGTCCGACGAGGCGCGCTACACGACAGCCGCGCTGCTGACCTGCGACGGTGGCCAGGCGGTCGGCTATTACCTCAGCGTGCCGGGGCGCCGCTTCTCCGGCGGCCGCATCGACTGAGCGGGTGACCCCCGGGGCGCCGCTCGTCGAGATGCGCGGCATCGTCAAGGCGTTCGGCGCCGTGGAGGCGCTGCGCGGCGCCGATCTCACGCTCGGCGTGGCCGAGGTGCTGGGCCTCGTCGGCGACAACGCCGCCGGCAAGTCGACGCTCATGAAGATCCTGACCGGCGTCCATCGACCCGACGCGGGAGAGATCGTCTTCGAAGGACGGGCGGTCGCCTTTCACTCGCCGCGCGATTCGCGCGCCCTCGGCATCGAGATGATCTACCAGAACCTGGCGCTGGCGCCGAACCTCGACGTGGTCGGCAACGTCTTCCTCGGCCGGGAGCGGACGAAGCGAGTGCTGCCGCGGGTGATGGAGTGGCTCGACGAGCGGCGCATGGACGCGGAGACGCGCAAGATTCTCGACCGGCTGAAGATCCGCATGGACTCCGTGCGGGCGCCCGTCGCCAGGCTGTCGGGAGGTCAGCAGCAGGCCGTGGCCATCGCGCGCGCCGTCTCGTTCAACGCCCGCGTCGTCGTCATGGACGAGCCGACGGCGAGCCTGGCCGTGAAGGAAGTCGGCAAGGTGCTCGCGCTGGTCAGCGAGCTCCGGGCCAAGCAGGTCAGCGTGATCCTGATCAGCCACCGGCTTCAAGACGTCTTCACCGTCGCCGACCGTGTGATGGTGCTGCGCGGCGGCCGCGGCGCGCTCGACACGCGCATCGGCGACACGACGATGGACGAGGTGGTGAAGTACATCGTCGGGGCCGACACGGGCGGGCTCAGCCACCTCGCTTCCGGACGATGACGTGGTCGCGCGTGGGGCTGCCCGCCGTCATCGTCCTCATGGCGCTGACGTTCTCCGTCCTGAACCCGAATTTCTACAGCGCGCTGAATCTGCGGAACGTCGCGCGCCAGTCGGCGATCCTCTCGCTGACGGCCTGCGGCCAGACGATGGTGGTGCTGTCGGGCGGCTTCGACCTGTCGGTGGGCATGGTGATCGGGCTCATCAGCGTGGCGGCCTCCCTGGTGATGGTGGAGACCGGCCTGTGGACCGGGATGCTCGCGGGCGTGTTGATGGGGGTCGGCATCGGCGCGAGCAACGGCGTGATGGTGGCCAAGATGCATCTGCCGCCGTTCATCGCCACGCTGGCGATGCTCTCGGCGGCGCGCGGGGTGGCGCTGATCCTCTCCGGCGGCCTGCCCATCACCGACCTGCCGCGCGACTTCCGCTGGCTGGGCGCCGGCCAGGTGCTGACACTGCCGTTGCCCGCGGTCATTGCGGCCATCGTCTTCGTCGGTTGCCACCTGCTCATGAAGAAGACGCGCTTCGGCCGCTACGTCTATGCGATCGGCGGCAACGAGGAGGCGGCGACGTACGCCGGCGTCCCGGTCGCGCGCTACAAGATCAGCGTGTGGGCGCTCCACGGTCTGCTCGTCGGCGTGGCCGCCGTCGTGCTGACCTCGCGCGCCGTCTCCGGTCACGCCACGCTCGGCGAGGGGGCCGAGCTGGAGTCGATCGCGGCCACGGTGATCGGCGGCACCGCGCTCGGTCGCGGCCGGGGTAGCATCGCCAACACGCTGCTCGGCGTGGTGGCCATGGGCATCCTCACCAACGGCCTCAACCTCGTGAACGTCTCGACGTACTACCAGATGGTGGCGATGGGTGTCATCATCGCTGGCGCTGTCTACGTGGACCAGTGGCGCCACAGAGGAGACTGAGATGCGACGACTGACCTCGGTGCTCATGATCGTGACGTGCCTGCTCGCCGGCGTGGCGCTGGCCGCCGACGAGCTGATCCCGCGGCCGTCCAGGCCGGCCAGGAGCTACCGCATCGGCGTGCTCGAGCCGAACATGGCCATCCCGCACTTCGTCGCTCAGGCCTACGGCTTCGTGGACGAAGCGGAGAAGCTCGGCGCCAGGGTCATCCTCTACGACGCCGGGGAGCACAAGAACGTGGCGAAGCAGGTCTCGCAGATGGAAGACCTCATCGCCAACAAGGTGGACGCCATCTGCATCGTCCCCGGCACGACGGCGACGGCGGTGGCCCAGATCGACGAGGCGATCGCCAAGGGCGTCGTCGTCGTGAACGTCAACATCATGAGCGACAACCCCAAGGCCATCGGACGGATCCGCTCCGATGATTACGAGCTGGGCCGGCTGCAGGGCGAGTTCATCGTCAAGGCGCTGAAGGGCCAGGGCAACGTCGTGATGATCGCGGGCGTGAGCGGCAACAGCGCCTTCATCATGCGGGCCAAAGGCTTCAAGGAGTACGTGGCCAAGCATCCGGGCATCAAGGTCCTGTCCGAGCAGTGGACGCCCAACGCCACCGACAAGGGCCTCAAGCTCATGGAGGACTGGAGCCAGGCCTTCCCCAAGATCGACGCGGTGTACTCGGGTGGTGATCGTCTGACCATCGGCGCCGTGCAGGCCCTGCTCGCCCAGGGCAAGCAGCCCGGAGACGTGATCGTCACCACCGTCGACTACAACGACGACACTGAACGCCTCGTCCGCGAGGGCTGGATCTCGGCGGCGATGGTGCAGGTCCCCGTGACCATGGGGCGCTGGGGCATCCGCGTGGCCCTCCTCGCGCTCGAGAAGAAGCCGATTCCGCCGAACCTCCTGACGCCGACCTACGTCGTGACGAAAGAGAACGCCGACCAGATCGATCTGACCGCGGTGCGGCAGCCCAAGGGCTGGCGCCCGCCGATGTGAGGCAGCGCCATGAAAGCCTCGTCGACGACCGTCATCGCGCTGGTCACGGGGATCGCGCTCGGCGCGCTGTGCGCGCACACGCTGCAGGCGCAGCCGAAGCAGATCGAGCGCAAGCAGGTCCTCAAGACCGACCTGATGGGCCTGGGCGGGAAGGAGGGGCTGATCCTCACCGCCACCATCCCCGTCGGTGAGCACGGCGGCAAGCACTACCACCCCGGCCATGAGCTGACGTACGTCATCGAGGGCGCCGGCGTGCTCATGATCGACGGAAGACTGCCGATGGAGCTGAAGGCTGGCGACGCGGTCTATCTGCCGCCGAGCGCCATCCACGACGCCAAGAGCACCGGCAGCGTGCCGCTCAAGGTCGTCGCGTTCTGGATCGCCGAGAAGGGGAAGCCGTACACCGTGCCCGTGCCGTGACGGCCTAGGGGCGCGCCAGTCTTCGTACCGCGTCGACCAGGTCGATCGGCTCGACGGGTTTCGGTGCGTCTGGAAGCCCGCTGCGAGCGAGCGGCGGCGATCTTCCTGCCTCGCATACGCGGTCATGGCGATCGCCGGGATCACGGTGTCCTGGGCGCGGGAGCCAGCCCTCACGTCACGGATGAAGTCGTAGCCGTCTTCGCCCGGCATCCCCAGGTCGCAGACGATGACATCGGCCTGCATCGTCCGGAGCGCTCGGCGCGCGTTGCGGGCCGACGTGACGGCGAGCGGGCTGGCTCCCGCGTGCTTGAGCACGGTGCTCGTCATCTCGCAGGTGTCCTCGTCGTCGTCGATGATCAGAACCCGCACGCCCTCGAGCGTGCCCGAGACCGCGCGCAGCGCGTCTGATGTCGGTGCCCGCTCGGGCAGGGCGAGGGGGAGCTGGCCGGGGCCTCCGGTCGGTATCGTCACCGTGAACGTCGATCCCCGTCCTTCCCCGGCGCTTTCCGCCGTCACCGTCCCGCCGTGAAGCTCGATGAGGTGGCGGACGATGGCGAGGCCGAGGCCGAGGCCTCCGTGCGCCCGGGTCGTGCTGCTGTCGGCTTGCCGGAACCGCTCGAACAGGTGGGGCAAGAACTCCTTGCTGACGCCCTTGCCGGTGTCCCGCACCACGAGACAGGCGTGCCAACCGCTCCGTGAAAGCCTCACGTCGATCCGGCCACCGGTGGGCGTGAACTTCACGGCGTTGGAGAGCAGGTTCCAGACGATCTGCTGGAATCGTCGCGGGTCGGCCACGACCGGCCCCACGTCGTCGGCAAGCTCCTTGGTGAGGACGATGCTCCTGGCGTCGGCCGCCGGGCGCACGGCCTCGAGCGCGGCGTCGACGATGCTGCCGAGGTCCACGGCGCCGGTCTCGAGCGTCATGGTGCCGGTGATGATGCGGCTGACGTCGAGGAGATCGCTGACCAGCTGGTTCTGGCTGTAGGCGTTCCGCTCGATGACCTCGAGCGCCCGTTGCGCCGTCGTCGCGTCGAGCGTGCCGGCCCGCAGCATCTTGACCCAGCCGAGAATCGCGTTCAGCGGTGTCCGTAGCTCGTGGGACAGCGTGGCCAGGAATTCGTCCTTCGCCCGGTTGGCCACCTCCGCCTCGGCGCGGGCCTGCCGTTCGCGCTCCATGGCATTTCTGACGGCACGGTCGGCGCGCTTGTGGGCGCCGATGTCGCGCACGATCTCCGAAACCCCGATGGTCGTGCCATCGCCCCTCTGGATCGCCGCGGCGGTGATCGAGACGTCGATCGGCGCTCCGCTCTTGGTGAGCCGAACGGTTTCGAGCTCGACTCGCTCGCCCGGCCGCGCCGGGCCCAGCACGATCTCGGTCTCGTGCCTGCGGTCGGGAGGAACGATGAGCGAGATGTGACGGCCGATCATCTCGTGCGGGGCGTATCCGAACATGCGCTCGGCGGCTTCGTTCCAGGCGATCACGATCCCTTCGGTGGTCAATCCGACGATCGCGACTTTCGACGATTGCACGAGCGCGGCGAGATAGCCTTGCACGTCGTCACGCTCGCGGATCAGCCGGGCCGCGTCCTTCAGCGCGCGGCCGAGCTCGGCGACTTCCGCGACGCTGTCACCGTACTGCGCGGGCGCCGCGCCGCGACTGAGCTCGCGCGCCGACCTCGTCAATCCGACGACCGGCGCGGCGATACGCCGGCCCACGAAGGCGGCGAGCCCGACGCCTATGACGAGGGCGGCGAAGGCGCCGATGGCGACCGCCGACACCGCGCGGCGAACGGGAGCATTCATCGTCGAGAGGGGAACGCCGACGACCACGGGCCAGCTCGACAACTCCGAACGGGTGAAGGCGTTGTACAGCGGGATCCCTTCGCGGCTGACGTTCCGGACGGCGCCTTCCGCCGTCGCCCGGACCTCGGAGATCAGATCGGGGCGGCCGGGCTGGCCAATGAACCGGTCCGCCCCGACGTTGCGGACGATGGTGAGGCCGTTGCGATCGAAGATCGCCACGATCCAGTCGGCGGGGATCGGGCGGTCCTCGAGCACCCGGGCCAGCGTCTCGGGGAGCAGCGCCATGCTCAGGACGTACTTCGACTCGCCATCGCGAACGACCGGCACGTCGACGGTCACGATGAGACGTCGGGCGACGGCCCCGGTGAAGAGATCGGAAACACTGATCCGCTGCGTGCGCATGGTCTCGGTGATGCGCCTGGGGTTGGTCCGAGGGAGCGGGGTCCCGGGCGTGATCCGTGTGTTGACGAGCTGCTGACCGTTGGAGTCGAACAGCACGATCCAGGCGCCCTCGCTCGTGACCGCGGCCGCGGCCTGCTTCCGAAAGGCATCGAAGTTGCCCGCGGTGAGGTTCATCGAGGACGCGAGCACGCGGAGACTCGCCTCCGCCTTGGCCAGCTCGCGGTCGACCGACAGCGCGATGCGCTTGGCCGTCTCGGCGATCTGCTTCTCGGCCGCCTGGCGCTCGAGCCTGAGGACGACGAGCACGGCGATGACCGAGAACACGAGCACCGGCAGCAGCACCGCGACGGCAAGGACACCGAGGTGGGTTCGCAGCCGCATACAGCAAACCGAGCTTACTCCATTGCCATCGGGCGGGCCACGTCCTACCATGCACCTCCTGATCGCCCCTCACCCGGGAGACTGACGATGAGACGATGGCTGCCCGTCCTGGCGTGCCTGCTCTTGCTCGCGCCGCTCCTGCCCATCGATTCGCCGGCCCAGGCGCCGGCGGTCAAGATCGGCCTGCTGCTTCCCTACACGGGCGTGCTCTCGGTGCAGGGGATCGACACCACCAACGGCTTCGAGCTCTACCTGAACAAGATCGGCCGCAAGGCGGGCGGGCGCGCGATCGAGGTGCTGAAGGAGGACGACGAGGCCAAGCCCGACGTCGCGCTGACCAAGATCAAGAAGCTCGTCGAGCGCGATCGCGTCGATTTCCTGGTCGGGCCCGTCAGCAGCGTCGTTGCGGTCGCCATTCGGACCTACGTGCACGAGCAGCAGACGCCGCTGATCGTCCCCGTCGCCTTCACGCGTGTGCTGACGTCGCCCCAGCAGGCATCGCCCTCCATCTTCCGCCTCGCCGAGACGACGGATCAGTCGAACTATCCGATGGGCGCGTGGATGATGAAGAACACGAAGTACCGTCGGGTCGTGGTCATGGCCACGGATTTCGTGGCCGGCCGGCATGCGGTCGAGGCGTTCATCGCGGGCTTCAAGGCGGCCGGCGGCGAGATCGTGAAGGAGATCTACCCGCCGCTCAACACGCCGGACTTCGCGCCGTACCTGGCGCAGGCGGGCGCGGAGAAGGCCGACGCGGTGTACGCGTGGTTCGCCGGCGCCGACGCCATCCGCTTCGTGAAGCAGTACAAGGAGTACGGGGTCGGCGAGAAGCTGCCGCTCACGGGGCACGCCGTGCTCGTCGACGACACCATCATGCCCGTGATCGGCGACGCGGCGCTCGGCATCGTCACGATGGGCTCCTACACGGCGGCGCTCGACAATCCCGACAACAAGGCCTTCGTCGCCGAATACGACAAGCGCTACAAGACCTGGCCCAGCCGCTACAGCGACGCCGGCTGGATGACGCTCGAGCTGATTGCCCAGGCGCTCGACGACCTCAAAGGCGACCTGACCAACCGCGACAAGGTCCGCGCCGCGCTGAAGAACGCGCTGCCCAAGCTGGCAACGCCGCGCGGCCACCTCGAGTTCGATCAGTACCGCCAGGTCATCACGCCGATCTACGTCACCAGGGCCGAGAAGCTGGGTGGACGCTACGTGAACACGGTGGTTGAGCGCATCCCGAACGTGCGTCAGGAAGACGTGTGGGGATGGTGGAACAAGAAGTAGCGCTCAAGGTCCGCGGCAAGAGCATCGAGCTCAGGCAGGGCGGGGAGGGGCTACCTCTCCTCTACCTGCACGGGGCCGGCACATATATATGGATGCCGGTCCACGACCGGCTGGCGCGTCGGCGCCGCGTTTTCCTCCCCGTCCACCCGGGATTTGGTGCCTCCGAGGGCCTCGACGAGATCGAGGACATCGAGGATCTCGTGTTCCACACGGTCGACGTGATGGACGAGCTGGGGCTCGAGCAGGCGGACGTCGTCGGGTTGTCGCTCGGGGGCTGGCTCGCCGCCGAGCTCGCGCTGCGCCACCCGCATCGCGTGAGACGCCTGGTGCTGGCCAACGCCGCCGGCACGCGGGTGGCCGGCGTCCCGCGCGGCAACATCTTCATGGCCACGCCGGCGAAGTCGCGCGCGCTGCTCTTCCACGACCCGACGTCGAAGCTCGCGATGACGCTGGTGCCCGATGCCCCGCCGCCGGACCGGATGGAGACGATCCTGCGCGGCCGGGAGGCCGCCGCGAGACTGCTGTGGCACCCGCACGTGGCGCAGCGGAAGCTCACGAGCCGGCTCGGCCGGATCACCGCGCCGACCCTGGTCGTGTGGGGCGCGGACGACAAGCTCCTCCCGCTGGCGTACGGCGAGGCGTATGCCAACGGCATCCCCGGCGCCAGGCTGGCCGTGATAGAAAAATCCGCCCACCTGCCGCCGTTCGAGCACCCCGAGCGCTTCGCCGATGTCGTGCTGAGCTTCCTCGGGGCCTGACGTGCAGCTCGTCTGCTTCCATCTGATGCCGTGGCCGGACCTGCCGGCCGACTTCGAGCAGAAGCACGACTCGGCGTGGCTGACGCTGCCCAACACGCTGTTCGATCCCCGGCGCGGCCAGGCGCTCTACACGGACTACCTGGACCAGCTGGTCGCCGCCGAACGGCTGGGCTTCGACGTGATCGGCGTCAACGAGCACCACCAGAACGCCTATGGCCTGATGCCATCGCCCAACATCATGGCGGCCGCGCTCACGAAGATGACGAGCCGCGTGAAGATCCTCGTGCTCGGCAGCGCCCTGCCGCTCTACGACCATCCGCTGCGTGTGGCCGAGGAGGTCGCCATGCTCGACGTCATGTCGGGCGGGCGCATGATCGCGGGCATGGTCGTCGGTCTCGGCGTCGAGGCCTACTCCTACGAGATCAACCCCACGTTCATGCGCGAGCGCTACCGGGAGGCCCACGACCTCATCGTGCGCGCGTGGACGGAGCCCGGGCCCTTTCACTTCGAGGGGAAGCACTACGACTTCCGCTTCGTCAACGTGTGGCCGCGCACGTACCAGCAGCCCCACCCGCCCATCTGGATCCCCGGCTCGGGCTCGATCGAGACGATCCGCTTCGTGGCCGAGCGGCGCTATCCGTTCATCGCGCTGCCCTACTCGCAGTTCGACGTGATGTGCGAGCACTTCGACCTGCTGCGCGAGTACGCGGCCACCCACTGCGGCTACGACGTGCCCCCCTCGCAGATCGGCTGGCCGGCGATGATCTACGTGGGCGAGACCGACACGAGCGCGCGCGAGGAGTTCGAGCCGCACTTCTGGTACCTGGCCAAGAAGGGCCTGCGGCTGCCGCGCGAGTACATGTTCCCGCCCGGCCACACCTCGGTGGAGTCCCAGCTGCGTCCCGGCCACGCGAAGCGCAAGTTCATCTCGCTGATCTCGTCGTGGAAGGAGGCCGAGGACGGTGGGTACGCCATCGTCGGCAGCGCCGAAACCGTCCGCCAGAAGCTCCGCGAGGGCATCAAGCGCGCCGGCTGCGGCATCATCCAGGGCATCTTCCAGGTCGGCTCCATGCCGCACGAGATGACGCTGCGGAACATGGAGCGCTTCGCCCGGCACGTCATGCCGGCGCTCCGCGAGGAGTTTCCCCGGTGAAGCCCCAGGAGTGTGCGCTGGTCGTCGTCGACGTGCAGAACGACTACTGCGACGACCAGGGGACGTTCGGCAAGCTCGGCGCCCAGCTCGGCGCCGTGCAAGCGGCGGCCGAGCGCATCGTCCACCTGGTCGAGGTCGCGCGTCGGGCCGGGGTGCCGGTCGTGTGGGTGAAGACGCATCACGACCGGTCGACCAACTCGCCCACGTGGCTCGCGCGCCGCACGCGCAAGGGCCTGGAGATCTGCGCGACGGATTCCTGGGGCGCCGAGTTCTACCGCGTCAAGCCGGCCGCCGACGAGATCGTCGTCGTCAAGCACCGCTACAGCGCCTTCGTCGGGAGCAAGCTCGAGGTGGTCCTGCGCACGCTGGCCCGTTCGACGCTGATCTTCTGCGGGGTGACCACCAACGTCTGCGTGGAATCCACGCTGCGCGACGCCTTCATGCGCGACTACGACACCGTGCTCGCGGAGGACTGCGCGGCCGCCTTCACCACGGCGGAGCACGACGGCGCCGTCCACAACGTGCGCACCTACTTCGGTCGAGTGGCCGGCAGCGCGACGATCGAGGGGCTCTGGGCCACGCCTCGATGACGTTCTGGACCATCCAGGTCCTGAACGGCGTCTCGTTCGGCATGCTGCTGTTCCTGCTGGCCGCCGGTCTGTCCCTCATCTATGGGCTCATGCGTATCCTCAACCTCGCCCACGGCTCGTACTACATCCTGGGCGCCTACATCGGGCTCTCGGTCGTGCGCGCCACCGAGAGCTTCCTCCTCGCGACCGTGGCGGCCGTCGTCCTCGTCGTGGCGCTCGGCGTGGTGATGGAGCGGTTCATCCTGCGCCGGCTTCCCCAGCACGAGGAGCTGCCCCAGGCGCTCCTGACCTTCGGGATCTTATTGATCGTCGGTGACGTCTCGCTCTGGATCTGGGGGGGCACGCCGACCCAGCTTCCCAAGCCGGAGGGCCTCACGTCGTCGGTGCGCTTCGCCGGGATGATCTTCCCGTCGTACCGGCTCTTCGTCATCGCCGTCGGCATCGTCGTGGGACTGGCGCTGTGGGCCTTCCAGGAGTGGACGAAGCTCGGCGCCATGATCCGCGCGGCCATCGACGATGCCGAGATCGCGCGCGCCACCGGCATCAACGTCTCGCTGCTGTCGACCGGTGTCTTCGCGCTGGGCGCCGCGCTCGCCGCGCTGGGCGGGATCATCGGGGGGCCGCTCGTCGGCGTCTATCCCGGCGCGGACTTCGAGATCCTGCTGCTCGCCTTCGTCGTCGTCATCATCGGCGGGCTCGGCAGCCTCAAGGGCGCGCTGTTCGGCGGCTTGCTGGTCGGCCTGCTCGATACGTTCGGGAAAGTGCTGTTTCCCGGCCTGGCGATGTTCACGATCTTCGCGCCGATGGCCATCATCCTGGCGGTGCGGCCCACGGGACTGTTCGGCGCGCGATGACGCGCGTGCTCGCGCTGGTCGGCGCCGTACTCCTGATCGCGCTGCCGTTGGTGTTGTCGTCCTATCAGCTCGGCCTGCTGACCAAGATGCTCATCTTCGCCCTCTTCGCCATGAGCTTGAACCTGATCCTCGGCTACGCGGGCCTGCCGTCACTCGGCCACGCCGCGTACTTTGGCGTCGCCGC
Organism: Candidatus Rokubacteria bacterium 13_1_40CM_68_15; assembly: GCA_001917585.1. Lineage (GTDB taxonomy): Bacteria > Methylomirabilota > Methylomirabilia > Rokubacteriales > CSP1-6 > 40CM-68-15. The sequence goes on along the minus strand of MNEG01000063.1, from coordinate 5,487 downwards.
GTACACGACGGCGCTGCTGTCGCTGCGCGTGACCACGAACTTCTGGATGGACTTTGGCGCCGGGCTCGTCGCGGCCACCATCACGGCGGCGCTCTTCGGCCTGCTGGCGCTGCGCGCCCAGGGATCCTATCTCCTGATGATCACGCTGGCGCTCGCGCAGGTGCTGTGGGGCATCGCCTTCGGCTGGCGCGCGCTCACCGGCGGCGACGACGGCCTGCCGGGTATCACGCGGCCGACCGTCGGGCCGTTCAAGCTAGGGGACGGGATGGGCTTCTACTACTTCATCCTGGTCGTCTTCGCGCTGGCGGTGGCGCTGATGTGGGTCGTCGTCCGCTCGCCCTTCGGCCGCGCGCTGGTCGGCATCCGCGAGAGCTCGCGGCGCATGGAGGTGCTCGGCTACAACGTCTGGCTCCACAAGTACGTCGCCTTCGTTCTGGCCGGGACGTTCGCCGGCCTGTCGGGGGCGCTGTTCGTTTACTACAACGGCTTCGTGAGCCCCGCCTACCTCTCCATCGTCTTCTCCGCGATGGCCCTGATCATGGTGATCCTGGGCGGTGCCGGGACGCTGCTCGGCCCCGCCGTCGGCAGCGCGGCCATCGTGTTCCTCGAGAACGCCATCAGCGCTTACACGGAACGCTGGCTGCTGATCCTGGGCCTCATCTACGTGGTGGTGACGCTGTTCGCGCCGGCGGGATTGCTCGGTCTGCTGCGTTCGCGGCGGACGACCGCGGGCCAACACTCGCCCGGAATGCCAGCGCACGACTGTTCGTCCAAGGAGCTGAGTGGAACGGAGGGCTGACAGATGATGACCCTTGCAACTCGAGCGCTCGGAGCCCTGCTCGCGCTCACCATGATCGCCGGCGCAGCGCCCGGCGCGCGAGCTGCGCTAGCCGCCGATGCACCCGACGCTTCTCCGATCGGGCGCACCCCGCCGCGTCTCAGCTACGTCGACGGAGAGGTCTCGTTCTGGCGGCCGGGTGCGCAGGACTGGGCCCCTGCGCAGATCAACGTCCCGTTGGCCCCGGGCGACGAGCTCTACACGGCCCACCAGGGCGACCTCGAGCTGCAGGTGGGAACCCGGGCCTTCGTGCGCGCCTGGGGCGACACGCAGGTGGGCCTGTCCAACCAGGACGCCGACTTCCTGCAGTTCAAGGTCACGAACGGACACGTGTCGATCGATCTACGCAGCCTCGATCAGGGGCAGACCGTCGAGCTCGACACGCCGCATGCCGCGTTCACGATCGACCATCCGGGCTACTACCGCGTGGACGTCGGGCCGGCGCAGACATCGTTCATCACGCGACGGGGCGGGCGAGCGATCATGACGCCTGCCGGCGGGCAATCGGTCGCCGTCACGCCCAGTGAAGAAGTCGTTCTCTCCGGCGCGCCGAACGCATCCGTGCAGGCCTACGTCGCTCCGGATCTCGACGTCTGGGATCAGTGGAACTACACGCGGACCGAGCATCTCCTCGACAGCGTGAGCGCCCGCTACGTCTCCTCCACCGTGTACGGCGTCGACGATCTGGACCACTATGGCAACTGGCGCGTCGTTTCCACGTACGGGGCGGTCTGGGTCCCCGAAACCGTTCCCGCGGGATGGGTGCCGTACAGCACCGGCCGGTGGATCTGGGATGCTCACTACGGCTGGACGTGGGTCGATACGGCGCCGTGGGGATGGGCGCCGTATCACTATGGTCGCTGGGTCTTCGTCGATGGCTTCTGGGCGTGGGCGCCGGGCCCCGTCGTGGTGCGGCCCGCATACGCGCCGGCGCTCGTTGCCTTCTTCGGCGCGCCAGGCGTGGCCGTCGCCGGCAACCCGTCGCTGCTGAGCTGGGTCGCGCTGAGCTGGGGCGAGCCGCTCGTGCCGTGGTGGGGGACTCCACGCTTCGCCGGGCGGCCGTCGTGGATCGGTTGGGGCGGGCCGCGCGTCGTCAACAACGTCGTCGTCAATCGCACGACCGTCGTGAACGTCAACAACATCACCGTCTACAAGAACGTCGGCGTCCAGAACGCCGTGGTGGCGGTCCGCGAGGATCACTTCGGTCGGCAGCCCGTGCACGAGTCGCGCGTCGCCCAGGTCGACACGCGCCGGCTGCAGCCCGTGCGCGACGGGGTTCGCGTGAGGCCCGACGCAACGAGCTTCGTCGTGTCCAGCGGTCCCGCGGTGCGCCCGCCCGAGGGCGGCCTCGCTCGCCAGGTCGTTGGGACGCGGACGCCGGCGCGCACGACGACGGCTCCGCCTCAGGGCACAGCGCCCACGGCGTTACGCGCCAACGAGCCGGCGCCACGGATCGTCGCCGCCCCGAAGACCGCGCCACCGGCCTCCGTGCCGCCGCGTCCGCCCTTTGGCGCCAGCCAGACGGAACGCGAGCGCCCCGCGTGGCCGTCCGGCTTCGAAGGGCGAAGCCAGCGCGTGATGCCGGCGGCGCCGCGCGCCGAAGCGCCGCAGCCGCAGCCCCAGGCGCCGCGCGTGGAAGCTCCGCGTGCTCAGCGTGCACTGCCCGGTGAGCCGGCGAACCGTCTGGCCCCACACCGAGCCGCCGCGGAGGTGCACCGCGGAGCACCGGCGCCGGCGGGGGAAGCTCGACCACCCCGTGGCCCGGAGCGCGATCAGCGAGAGCGATGATGAACGCGCTCGCCGTCGAAGGCCTGAGTCACAACTTCGGCGGGCTCCTGGCGCTCAGCGGCGTCAACATGCACGCGGCCGACGGCGAGCGGCTCGTCATCGTCGGCCCCAACGGCGCCGGCAAGACGACGCTCTTCAACATCGTCACCGGTCTCATCACGCCAAGCGCCGGCCGCATTCGCCTCTTCGACCGCGACGTCACGCGCCTTCAGCCGTTCCGCCGCGCGCGTCTGGGCCTGGGCCGCACGTTTCAGATCACCACGCTGTTTCCCAAGCTCAGCGTGATGGACAACGTGCTCCTGGCCGTCCAGGGCGCCGACCGTGCGCGCTTCACGCTTCACCGTCCGGTCACCGCGTATCCGCATCTCGTGCAAAGAGCCGAGCGCCTGCTCGACGAGTGGGGATTGCGCGACCGAAGCGCGATGCTGACGCACCATCTTTCCTACGGCGAGCAGCGGCAGCTCGAGCTGATCCTGGCCCTGGCCGCGCGGCCGCGCGTGCTCCTGCTCGACGAGCCGACGGCGGGGCTCTCGCCGGCGGAGACGGCGTCCGTCGCGACGATGATCCGGCGCTTCCCGCGCGATGTGACCGTCCTGCTCATCGAGCACGACATGGACGTGGCGCTCGCGCTGGCCGACCGCGTCGTGGTGCTCTACCAGGGGCGCGTGCTGGCCGAGGGCACGCAGGACGAGATGCGCAAGGATCCGCGCGTGGCCGAGATCTACCTGGGGACCGACGATGCTTGAGGTGCGGGACCTGCACGCCGCCTACGGGGAGAGCATGGTGCTGCAGGGCGCCTCGCTGCGCGTCGGGGCCGGGCAGGTGGCGACCGTGCTGGGCCGCAACGGGGTCGGCAAGACGACGCTGATCCGCGCCGTCGCCGGCCTCATGCCGGCGCGCCGGGGCTCGGTGCTGTTCAAGGGCGAGGATGTCACCGGCCTGCCCGCCCACGAGATCGCCCGCCGCGGCGTGGGGCTGGTGCCGCAGGGCCGGCGCGTCTTCCCCTCGCTCGACGTCCGGGAGCACCTCGTCGTGGGCGAACGCCCTGGAAACGGACGCGGATGGAACCTGGCGCGTGTCCTCACGCTGTTTCCGCGCCTGAGCGAGCGCCTGGGCCACCGCGCCGGCAAGCTCTCCGGAGGAGAGCAGGCCATGCTGGCCGGGGGCCGCGCCCTGGTCGGCAACCCCGACGTTCTACTGATGGATGAGCCGTCCGAGGGCCTGGCCCCCCTCCTCGTCCGGGAGCTGGCCCGCGTGATCGCCGAGTTGCGGGCGGCGGGCACGGCCATCCTCCTGGTCGAGCAGAACCTGGCGTTCGCGCTGCGCGTGGCCGACCACGTCTACCTCATGAGCAAGGGACGCATCGTCCACGAGTGCTCCGCCGAGGAGTTGAAGGGGAGTCGTGAATTGAAGGGGAAATATCTGGGAATCTGAGCCGGCTTTTTGTGGAATTTCGTCCTTAGCCGCACATGGCCTGCTACGTGCTTACGCCTATTTACGTGATGGCACGGTTCGTGTAGAGATAGCTCCTCCTTATGTTGTGCCTATTGAAGCCATCTGATCGGTTTGGGACGGGGTAGGGTATGGAAGTTCAGCGAGCATCGGTTTCAAACAGTATCCTCGATGTCCTGGACCGTGTCCTGGACAAGGGCATCGTCATCGACGCCTGGGTCCGCGTCTCCCTCGTCGGCATCGACCTCATCACAGTAGAAGCCCGCGTCGTCGTGGCGTCCATCGAGACCTACCAGACTCAAATCGGTGAGATCCAACTGGCGCCGATTGCCGCCAAACCGTTCACCTCGGAGGCGACTGGAACGAATGGCTCCAAGTTGCGCGTCCAGAGGTGCGCCCGGTGCAACAAGGCCTTCCGAGCCGTCGACCACGTGATGTTCATGCACGGCGACCTCTTCCATGACCGGTGCGGGCGCCAGCTCGCGTCCCGGATGCCGGAGCTCCATCAACTCGACCCACGCTCCACGGAGCGAATCCCGGCATAGGCCGGCTCCGGGGGGCGTCTACTCCACGCCGCGCGGCGGGCGTCCCGGAGAGGCGTCGCGCACTACTGCCGCCACCGCCTGTCCTGCCAGTAACCCGCGCAGCTCTTCGTCGGTATGCCGGGCCGTGAACGCGCGGAACGTGTCGCCGTTCTTGCGCTCGCCGAGATAGGCCCTCAGCAAGCGTTCGATCGCATCGGGCACCTCGGTTGCCGGCGCGCGATAGCCGACGGGGCGCGCGGTGTGCTGGTGCTTGCCGACGGCGCCTCCGACGCAGAAGTAGTAGGCGTCGACCATCGTGCCCTCGACCTTCGTCTTCTTGCCCTCGATGCCGAGGTCCGCGATCCAGTGCTGGCCGCAGCTGTTGGGACAGCCGGTGACGTGGATCTTCAGGTGCTGATCGAAGCCCGGCATCCGCGCCTCCAGCTCTTCCACCAGCCAGCGCGCGAAGCCCTTTGTCTCGGTCAGCGCGAGCTTGCAGAACTCCGTGCCCGTGCACGCGATGGTCCCGCGCCAGAACGGTGAGGCCTGAACCCGCAGACCGGCCGCCTCGATCTCCCGCGTCAGCGCATCGGCCTGCTGACGGCGGACGTTCAGGATCAGGAGATTCTGCATCGTGGTCGTGCGCAGCTCGCCGGTGCCATAGCGCTCGGCGAGATCGGCCATGATCCGCATCTGCTCGGCGGTGAGGCGTCCCCGCAGCACCGCGGCGCCGGCGTAGACATACCCGTCCTGCTTCTGCGGATGGATGCCGACGTGATCGCGGTAGACGTCATCAGGCGGCTGCTCGGCCACCGCGGGCTCGAGGGCGAAGCCGATGCGGCGCTCGAGCTCCTCCTGGAAGCGCTCGGCGGTCCAGCCGTGCTG
>MNEG01000039.1:18497-27328 GCA_001917585.1 Candidatus Rokubacteria bacterium 13_1_40CM_68_15 | reverse complement strand
GGTCGCAGCTTCAGGCCCAGCGCGTCGACGCCGCCATGACGTGGGAGCCGTCGGCCACGCTCACACTCCGTGACAACCCGCAATACCGGACGATCTTCAGCGGCGACACCGCGTGGAAGGCCATCGCCAAGGCCGACGGCTGGCAGCTCGTCCTCGCCGTGCGCGAGGAGTTTCTCAAGAAGAGCCCCGACGCCGTGCCGCGGCTGCTCCGGATGTTCCAGGACGGTCAGCGGTTCATCAAGTCGAACATCGACGAGGCCGATCGCATCGTCGTCAACTCGGTGAAGCTGCCGCCCGGCGTGTTCAAGGAGGCCGTCACGTCGGGCCGGCTCGTCTACGACGTGCTGCCCGCCTGGGAAGGCGAGCGCGCCGTCATCTGGGACATGTTCAAGGTCGCGGTGGACTCGGGCTACCTGCCGAAATTGCCGGACGAGGGCGCGATCTACAAGCCCTGATGAAGCCCACCGAGACGATCGCCAGCGAGACGGTCGAGGCCCTGGAGGCCCGCGCTCCGTTTCGCTTCCCGCGGGAAATGGTGGTCGGGCTCGTGGTGCTCGCGGTGGCGTGGGAGATCGTCTCGATGCTGGTGCCGCCGTTCGTCGTGCCGGGGTGGGGTCGGATCTTCAAGAGCCTCGGCACGCTCCGAATGGACTTCGTCCTGGTGACGCTGGCCCGGGTGGCGGGAGCGCTGGTGATCTCGTTCGCCCTCGGGCTCGGCCTCGCGGTGGCCATGTACGCCTCGGTCTCGGTCGAGCGCTACGGGCGGCCCATCGTCCGGCTGCTGATGGCGGTGCCCGTGGTGTGCTGGATCCTCTTCGCGGTGCTGTGGTTCAAGTGGGTGGAGTTCCGCATCGCCTTCGTGCTGGTCGTGGTGTGCGCTCCGGTCTTCCTGGTGGACGTGCTCGACGCGATGAAGGGCGTATCGAAGGACTTGCGCGACATGCTGCGCTCCTTCCGGCCGACGCGCGCTCAGCTCTTCACCAAGCTCGTGCTGCCGGCCACGGTGCCGGCCATCCTCACCAGCTGGAAGATCAACCTGAGCCTGGCCATCCGGGTCGTCACCATCGCCGAGCTGGTGGGCGCCGTCACCGGCATCGGCTACGGCCTCGTCGTCGCCCAGGAGCTGTTCTCGGTGGCCGACGTCTTCGCGTGGACGCTGATCCTCGTCGTCATCCTCTTCGTGGCCGAGGCCGTCCTCACCCGTGTCGAAGAACGCGTGCTGCGCTGGCGGGCATGATCAGCGCCGGCACGATCGAGGTCCAGGCCCTGCGAAAAGTCTTCCATCAGACGGGCACCGGCGAGGCGGTGGTGGCCATCGAGCGTCTCGACTTCGTCGTCGCCCAGGGCGAGATCGTCGCCATCGTCGGCCAGACCGGATGCGGGAAGTCTACGTTCTTGAATCTCGTCATCGGGCTCGATCGCCCCACGGAGGGCCGCATCGCCATCGGTGGGCGCGTGCCCTACGACGAGTTCGATCACTTCCGTGGCGTGCTCGCCGCCGTCTTTCAGCAGGACCGACTGCTGCCCTGGCGGACGGCCATCGACAACGTGCGGCTGCCCCTCGAGCTGCTGGGACAGGAACCGCGCGATCAGGTCGAGCGGGCGCGAGCCTGGCTCGATCGGCTCGGACTCGCGCGCTTCGAGCGGGCCTATCCGCACGAGCTCTCGGGCGGCATGCGCCAGCGGGTCGCGCTGGCGCGCGCCTTCGTCATCGAGCCGGCGCTGCTCCTCGCCGACGAGGCGTTCGGCCACCTCGACGAAGTGACGGCGGCCGCGCTGCGGACCGCGTTCGTGGACCTGGCGCGGACCGCCGGCAACACCGCCATCCTGGTGACACACCAGCTCGAGGAAGCGATCGAGATGGGCGGGCGGATCCTGGTCTTCGGCCGCCCGGGGAAGCTCCTCGCCGACATCGACCTCAAGACGTGGCCGGGAGGGGCGGTGGCGAGCTTGCGAGCCGAGATTCAACGGATGCTCCGGGGCAACACACCCGAACCCCGCCTCACCATTCGTACGGAAAAGGAGTTTCGCGCATGAAGATCGGCGCACGTGCCCAGAGCGTGCTGGACAAGATCGACGTCGACGAGCTGGTGAAGGTGGCCCTGGACCTGGCGAACATCGACAGCCCGACCGGCAGCGAGGGACCGGTGGGCGAGTACGTGTACGAGTGGCTCACGCGTGAGGGATTCGCCGCCAGGAAGGTCGCGCTCATGCCCGACCGGCCCAACGTCCTCGGCACGCTGCCCGGGATCAGCCACGGCAAGAGCCTGGTCTTCAACAGCCACATGGACACCACCATTCACAAGGACGAGTGGTGGACGACCAGGCGCGCCGCGGATCCGGTCTTCCATTCCGCCTGGCGCGACGGTGACGTGCTGGTCGGCAACGGGATCTGCAACGACAAGGGCCCCATGGCCACGTGGCTCCTGGCCGCCAAGGCCATCAAGGACAGCGGCGTGAAGCTCAAGGGCGATCTGCTGCTCATGGCGGTCGTGGGCGAGATCGGCGTCGAGCCGGTGGACGAGTTCCAGTCGCCGGCCTATCTGGCCAAGGAGCCGGGGACGCGCTTCGCCATCACCCATGGGGGCGTGGCCGATTACGCGCTGGTGGCCGAAGGCACGGACTTCGGTCTCGTCGGCGTCGAGGCCGGCAAGGCGTTCTTCAAGGTCACGGTCTTCGGCAATGACCTGCCGATCTACACGCCGTACATCTCGCGGCCGACTCCCGTCGAGAAGAACCCGAACGCCATCGTCCGCATGGCCCCGCTGATCCAGCGCATCGATGAGTGGGCCTACGAGTACGAGCAGCGGAACCGTTACGAATGTCCGGGCGGGGTGATCGTCCCCCGCGTCAACATCGGCGCGATCCGCGGCGGCGTGGCGTACAAGATCACCAAGACGGTCCAACAGTGCGCGATCTATCTCGACGTGCGAATCACGCCCGTGCAGAACCCGCTCGACATCCGGGAGGACCTGCGCAGGCTCGTGGCCGGAGCCGGGCTGACCGGAGAGGTGGAGCTCTACACGTACCGGCCCGCGTTCGAGGCCGATCCGAAGAAGGTCGAGCCGCTGGCCTCGGCCATCACCCGCGCCCACCAGGCCGTGCTCGGCGGCACGCCCAAGCCGGCGTCGCCGCCGTTCTCCAGCATGTGGCGCGACATCAACTGCTTCAACGAAATGCGCATTCCGGCGATCACCTATGGCCCCGGCATCAGCGTGGGTGGAGGAAACTTCGGGATGAAGATCGCCGACATGGTGACCGGCGCCCAGCTCTATGGCCTGACCGCGCTCGATCTGTGCGATCAGGAGCGCGCTGGCTAGTCCTTCGGCACCCGACGATAAATGCCTGGCGGAATCCTGTCCGCCGAGGACGCCGGTGGCGCAGGCGGAACCGCGACAGCGGTGGTGTCGACGGGCAGCGCGCCACTCACGACCGGCCGGGGCTTGTTCGGGGCGCGCAGCATGATCTCGAGCGGGCCGTCCGTACGCCGGATGACGATTCGATCCGTCTCGATTCGTTCGACGTACCCGCCAGCCATCGGGTCTCCGGTCTTGTAGCCGAAGATCTTCTTGCTCGCGGGATCTTCGAGGTATGCGAGCGGGTTGTCCTCGCTCCACACCACTCCGTACAGCATCAAGTTGGCCGCCGGTGGCAACGCGAGGAGCGCATCGGAGCGCTTCGGCACGGCGCGATCGGGGTGGAACAGGCTCCGGGCGGCGATCAGATCGTAGACCGCGCTCGAGCGCGAGCTGGCGGTGACGCCGAGATTGACCGGGGCCGGCGTGCTGGCCGAGCTGGCAACGCGAAGCGGGAGCGCGGGACCGCGACGGAGGACCGTGTCCGCGATGCGGATCAAGAAGAACAGTGAGAGGGCGGCCATGAAGAGATTGAGGGCGAGGAGGGACTTGGACATTGCCCAACCAGGGCGTACGTCGGGGAACGACGGTACGTGAGCGAGCCCCAGCGCCAGGAACGTCGCCGCCCGTCGACGCGGGCGCGCCGAGCGCGCGAGCAGCGTCAGGAACACGTGCGAGAGGCGAGGTGGGAAGGTAAGCCTCAAGCGCGTCGTGGCCTCGCCGGGGCGAAGCGCCGTCTGCCATCGCGGCCATTCAGTCACGTGACCCTCCTCGTTGCCGGCGCCGGCAAGGATACGCCAGCCGCGTGAACGGCGAGCCGAAAAAGAACATCGGTGAGCGCTGCGGTCCAGCGCCCACCGATGCCCGCGGAAAACTACGCGTTACCGGTCCCGGTCATGACCTTGCCGGTCGTGATCTCGGTCGCCCCGGTCCCGGTCATGGTTGTCGAAGTCCTCGTCCCTGTCGACATCGTGTTGGTAGACAGCGACACACCCGTTGGTGCTGCCGCAAATGCCCGCGCCCACGGCCGTGGTGTCACCGCCATTACCAACCGTCGCCTTACGCGCCACTTGCGGAACGAAGATGCGGTTGCGTTTGGAGTCTGCCGCCACCGAGTGCGAGTTGGTCGATTGCGGTATGGTCTCGATCAGGACACTCGTCCCATCGACCACGCCGAGCACGGCCCCACCGTTTGGACAGCCGCCCCCCAGTCCGCACGCCCTGCTGGCGCCCAAATAGTAGCGCCCATCGCCCGCGTTGAACCAGACTTCATCCGAGCCGGTAATGCCGTTGACGGTGGCAGTGTTCTTGGTCGTCGCGTTGATGACCAGCGTGGTCGTGTTGCTCGGGTTGTTCTGCGGGGTGCAGCCCAGCAGCAGATTGTCGTTCGGCCCGACCGTGGCACCGTTCGGCCCGCACGCGTGAAGCTTCAGGACCCCGGTGTTCGTGGCCGGATCGAACGCGCCGGGCGTCGCAGTGGCATGGATCGGATCGACTACCAGCAGCCCGCCGTCGCAGGTAATGGGGCCCGGGTTCTGCCCGAAGTTGCAGCCTGTCGGGTTGTTCGCGATGACCGGAATCGACACGTAGAAGCGCTTGGTCTTGGGATCCCATGTCGGCTGCTCGATCGACAAGCCATTGCCGGCCGAGACGATTGCGTTCTGAATAGTGATCTTGGTGATTATGCTGACCGCACTAAAGTTCCGGTCGCCATTCGCCGCGAACAGGGTCGCGAACGGGGGGTCTTCGGCGTTGTTCGCGACGATCAGCAGTTCGCCGTCCGCTGTCAACGCCATTTCGTCAACTCGCGTAGTGCCCCCGGTGGAGATCTTTTGTTTGAACGCAGATGCGGCAGGCGCATCGAGATCGTACACCCTGAGGTCGCTGTTGCCGTCACCTCCATAGACCCACCTGCCGTGCGTAACGACGCCATCGGGTCCGGAGAGATTGTTGTTCACTGCTTCGTTCGCTTTGCCAGCGTTGCTGAGGACGACGCCGACGAAGCCGCCGAGTCTCCGCTTGAACGTGTTGTTCCGTGTGTCGATGATGTCGATGCCCGCGTTCGAGCGATCGGCCAGATAGTACTCGGCGCGATCCGGGTTGACCCAGCTGATGTCGAACGACCTGAGCGGGTTGCCAGGGATTTGAACCGCGGTCAGGCATTTGGTCTGGGTTGTGGTAGGTGCCCCTAGACCCTGGCACGGAGGGTCGGCGAGCGCGGCGCTAGTTGTCGCGAGCAACATGGCCCCGAACAGCGCTGACGCGAGGAACGAGGCGAGCACCGTCGACTTTGAAAATTCCCTGAGCCTTGGCATCCTCGAGATCCGCATCATTGCAGGTCTCCTCATTGCAAACCGACATTGTGAAAGCTAGATGTCGTCTTCGCGTCTCACGGCCGGCGCCGACTGCCCGAGACTCAGCCGAGGCTGCCGATAGTCAGATGACGAGGGGGACCACACCGCAGACGAAGAGCTTCGCTTCGTTCGTCCTGCGGCGTGCTCCTATCGGGCGGGTGGGGCGCGAGGAGTGCCGGGCTCGTAAGCGCGTTGCGTTACGGCCGCGGCCGGGCGCTCGGCGACAGGGTCCGACACTGCTTCGAACGCGCGGATGGGAGGTCGATCGTCGGTGGCGAGGAGATGGAGGTCCGACGTCAGGAACAGGATGACGTCGTCGAAGTCGCCGTTGTCCCAGAACCCCGGGCTGCTGGGGTCGATCGGGCTTCCGTGCGCGAGCGGCATCAGGACGATCAAGACCGCCCCGACGACGCACGCGAGGATCTTCACGGCGGGGCACGATACTCCTCGGTCGTGATCTTTACAACCGCGTGGCGGCCGCTGGCTCGCACTTCCATCCTTCCAGGTTTTGCACTAAGGTGAGGGTGTGATCGAGCGGTATACGCGGCCGGCCATGGGGCGCATCTGGGGCGAGGAGGCGAAGTACACGGCCTGGCTGCGTGTCGAGCTCGCGGTGTGCGAGGCGTACGCGCGCCGCGGCCGCGTCCCGGCCGACGCCCTGCGCCGCATCCGCCAGAAGTCCCGCGTCGACGTCGGCCGGATCCTCGAGATTCAAAACCGCGTGAAGCACGAGATGATCGCGTTGCTCACCAGCCTCGAGGAGCAGCTCGGCGACGACTCACGCTTCGTCCACATCGGCCTGACGAGCAACGACGTGTGGGACACCGCGCTGGCCGTGCAGCTTCGGAACGCCGCCGATCTGCTGCTCGCCGGGCAAGAGCGGCTGCGGGCGGCGCTCGGCGACCTCGCGCGCCGCCACAAGGACACGTTGATCGTCGGCCGGACGCACGGGGTCCACGCCGAGCCCACGACCTTCGGCTTGAAGGCCGCGGTCTGGTACGTGGAAGCCGGGCGCAACCTCGAGCGGCTGCGCCGTGCGCGCGAGGTGGTGGCCGTCGGCAAGCTGTCTGGCGCCGTCGGCAACTTTGCGCACGTCGATCCGGACATCGAGGACGAGGTCTGCCGTGAGCTCGGCCTCCAGCCGGCGCCGGTGTCGACGCAGGTCGTCCAGCGCGACCGTCACGCCGAGTTTTGCACGACGCTCGCCATCGCCGCCGCCTCGCTGGAGAAGATCGCGCTGGAGGTGCGTGGGCTGCAGCGAACCGAGGTGCTTGAAGCCCAGGAGCCCTTCGCCGAGGGTCAGAAGGGCTCCAGCGCCATGCCGCACAAGCGCAATCCCGAGCTCAGTGAGCGGATCTGCGGCCTGGCCCGTGTCATCAGGTCGAACGCTCAGGCCGCGCTGGAGAACGTGGCCCTGTGGCACGAGCGCGACATCAGCCACTCGTCGGTCGAGCGCGTTATCCTGCCCGATTCCACGATCCTGCTCGACTACCTCCTCGATCTCACCGCCTTCATCGTCGAGGGCCTCGACGTGGATCCGGGCCGCATGGCCGAGAACCTCGACAAGAGTTACGGCCTCGTCTATTCCCAGCGGGTGCTGCTCAAGCTGACCGACGCCGGCCTGGCCCGGCAGGTCGCCTACGAGATCGTGCAGCGGAACGCGATGCGGGCGTGGCGGGAGCGGCGCTCGTTCCTGGAGCTGCTGGCCGCCGAGCCCGAAGTGAGCGAGCGCCTCACCGCGGACGAGCTGAAGGCCTGCTTCGATCCCGCGTGGTACCTGCGCCACGTCGATGCGATCTTCAAGCGGGTCGGACTCCTCTAAATCCAGGATGAGGAACGAAATGGCGAAGAAAGCGGCTCCGGACATCGAGCAGCGGGAGAAGCTGTACGAAGGCAAGGCCAAGATCGTCTTTGCCACGAACCGGCCCGGCTACATCGTTCAGTACTTCAAGGACGACGCCACCGCCTTCAATGCGCTCAAGCGCGGGACGATCGTGGGCAAGGGTGTCGTCAACAACCAGATGTCGGCCGCGCTGTTCACGCTGCTCGGAAAGAAGGGCGTCCCCACGCACTACGTGGCCACGCTGTCCGAGCGCGAGATGCTCTGCCGCCGCCTCGACATCATCAAGATCGAGACGATCGTCCGCAACGTCGTGGCCGGCAGCCTGCAGAAGCGCACGGGGCTGGCCGAGGGCACCCCGGTCACGCCGCCGATCGTCGAGCTCTACTACAAATCCGATCCGCTCGGCGATCCCATGATCAACGACGAGCACGTGCGGATGATGAAGCTCGCCACGCCGGCGGAGCTCACGTGGCTCAAGCGGGCGGCGCTCAAGGTCAACAGCGTGCTCGTGCCCTACATGAAGAAGCGCGGGCTCCTGCTGGTCGACTTCAAGCTCGAGTTCGGGCGGGCCGGCCGCGCGCTCTACCTGGGCGACGAGATCTCGCCCGACACGTGCCGGTTGTGGGACGCCGCGACCGCGACCAAGCTCGACAAGGACCGCTTCCGCCAGGATCTGGGCGGCGTCGAGGAGGCCTATCAAGAGGTATACCGGCGCCTGGTGGATCGCGCGCAATGATCGGGCGTGCGGAGCCCTGGGCACCTCGGCCAGGCAACCTGCGGTTCGAGCCGACCGCCGACTGGTCGCTACAATGAAGGTTCGGGTCCTCGTGCGACTCAAGCCGGGGATCCTCGACGTCCAGGGCACGTCGGTAAAGCGGGCACTGGCCGGGCTCGGCTTCGACGACGTCACCGATCTGCGCATCGGCAAGGTCATCGAGGTCGACGTGGAGGCCACGACGGCGGCCGGGGCACGGCAGCGCGCCGACGAGATGTGCCGGCGGCTCCTGGCCAATCCCGTCCTCGAGGATTACACCATCGAGTGACGGTGGTAATATGGGGCCGTCCATTTTCTGAGAGGAGATCCTCCATCCCATGAGATTCGGCGTGGTCGTGTTCCCGGGGACGTGGAGCGACTGCGATTTCCACTACGTGATCTCGGAAGTCCTGCACCAGCCCGTCAAGTACGTCTGGCATCGCGATCGTGATCTCAGCGGCTTCGACTGCGTGATCCTGCCCGGCGGATTCTCGTACGGCGACTATCTGAGAGCCGGCGCCGTG
>MNEG01000039.1:0-18468 GCA_001917585.1 Candidatus Rokubacteria bacterium 13_1_40CM_68_15 | reverse complement strand
GGTTCCTGCAATGGCTTCCAGATCCTCTGTGAGGCGCGGCTGTTGCCAGGCGCGCTCATGCGCAACGAATGCCTGCAGTATCGCTGCCAGTCCACGCAGATCCGGGTCGAGAACGTGGAGACACCGTTCACGCGCGGTATCCGGGCCGGCCAGGTGCTGACCATGCCGATCTCGCACGGTGAGGGCAAGTACTACGCCGAGGCCGACACGCTGGCCGCGCTCAGGCGCAACCGGCAGGTCGTGTTCCGCTACGCAACCGCCGAGGGGCAGCTGACGAAGGCCGCCAACCCCAATGGGTCACTGGAAAACATCGCCGGTATCATCAACGAGGACGGCACCGTCCTCGGCCTCATGCCGCACCCCGAACGGGCATCGGAGCGGACGATGGGGGGCACCGACGGGCTCCTGATCTTCCAGTCGCTCCTCGGCACCCTCGTCGAGGACGGCAGCTTCCTCAAGCGGTAGTGACGGGGTCCGAACCCAAGGCCAACCTCGGCCTCGCGCGCGAGCTCGGGCTCACCGCCGACGAATACGACCGAATCATCCAGCGGCTCGGCCGCGAGCCGCGCTACACCGAGCTCGGGCTGTTCTCGGCGCTGTGGTCCGAGCATTGCGCCTACAAGCACTCGCGTAACTTCCTCTCCCGGCTCCCCACCCAGGGTCCTCGTGTCCTTCAGGGACCCGGCGAGAACGCGGGCGCCATCGACATCGGCGACGGCTGGGCCGTCGTCTTCAAGATGGAAAGCCACAATCATCCGTCGTTCATCGAGCCGTTCCAGGGCGCGGCCACCGGCGTCGGCGGCATCCTGCGCGACATCTTCACGATGGGCGCGCGCCCGATCGCCATCCTCGACTCGTTGAGGTTCGGCGACCCCGACGACCCCCGCACGCGCCGGCTGGTCGAGGGCGTCGTCTCCGGTATCTCGTGGTACGGGAACTGTTTCGGCTGTCCGACCGTGGGCGGCGAGATCGCCTTCGCGCCCGAATACGGCGGCAACCCCCTCGTGAACGTGATGTGCGTGGGGCTCGTGCGCGCGGATCGCATCTTCCGGGCCCGGGCTGACGGCGTCAGCAATCCCGTGTTCTACGTCGGCAACAAGACCGGGCGCGACGGCATCCACGGCGCCACCATGGCCTCGGCCACCTTCGACGAGCACGCCCACGAGCGGCGGCCCACCGTGCAGGTCGGCGACCCGTTCACCGAGAAGCTGTTGCTCGAGGCGTGTCTGGAGGCGATGGCGTCGGGCGCCGTCGTGGGCATCCAGGACATGGGCGCGGCCGGGCTGGCGTGCTGCACGTCGGAGATGCCGGCGCGCAGCCGCACCGGCATGGAGGTCGAGCTCGATCGCGTGCCCCAGCGAGAGACCGAGATGACACCGTACGAGATCTTGTTGTCCGAGTCGCAGGAGCGCATGCTGCTGGTTGCGGCCCGGGGCCGCGAGGCCGAGGTCAAGGCCATCTTCGCCAAGTGGGAGCTCGATGCCGTCGAGATCGGCCACGTCACCGCCGGCGGCGATCTGGTCATCAGGAGCCACGGTGAGATCGTGGCGCGAGTACCCGTGGACGCGCTCAGCGAGGCGCCGCGCTACGACAAAGAGCGCAAGCCACCCGCCTGGCTCGATGCCGTGCGTGCCCTCGATCCACTGACCCTGGCCGAGCCCGACGACTACGACGACGCGCTGGTGACTCTGCTCGGTGCGCCCACGATTGCCTGCAAGGAATGGGCGTTCCGCCAGTACGATCAGCAGGTCGGCATCAACACGCTCGTACTGCCCGGCTCCGACGCCGCCGTCCTGCGCGTCAAGGGTACGAGCCGGGCGCTCGCCGTCGCCACCGACGGCAACGGCCGTCAGGTCTTCCTCGACCCGCGCCGGGGAGCGGCCATGGCGGTGTGCGAGGCGGCCAGAAACGTGTCCTGCGCCGGGGCACGCCCGGGCGGCGTCACCGACTGCCTGAATTTCGGCTCGCCGGAGCGGCCCGAGATCCTGTGGCAGCTCGCCGAGGCGGTGGAGGGCATCGCGGAGGCCTGCCGTGCACTCGAGCTACCTGTAGTGGGCGGCAACGTTTCCCTCTACAATGAAACGAGTGGCAGAGCGATCCTGCCCACGCCCATCATCGGCGTCGTCGGCGTCCTCGAGGACGCGAGCCGGCTGGCGACCCAGTGGTTCAAAGCGGCGGGCCATCGGATCGCCCTGCTCGGGCCGGACGCGGTGAGCCTGGGTGGCAGCGAGTATTTGTGGGTGTTCCATCGCATCGTCGGTGGGACGCTGGCGCCCCTCGATCTCGGCCTGGAGCGCCGAGTGCAGGGAGCGGTGCAGGCGGCCATCGGCGCCGGGCTCGCGGTCTCCGCTCACGATTGCTCGGAAGGCGGTGTGGCAGTGGCGCTTGCCGAGGCGTGCATGACCGGGCCAGAGCCGATCGGGGCGACGGTCAGCGTTCCCGCCGAGGGGCGGACGGATCTGACGCTGTTCGGCGAAGGGCCGTCGCGCGTCATCGTGTCGGTCGATCCGGTGCGCGCGCTCGAGTTCGAGGCGCTGATGGCCGAGTCGGCGATCCCGTGGCGGTGGATCGGAGCGACCGGCGGCGAGAGGCTCAGGATCGGGCGGGGCGCGACCACCGTCGTCGACGCCGATCTCCGCGGGCTCCAACACGCGTGGAGGAGGGGCTTTGAGCGTCACGTGGCGTGACGACAAGTTCCACGACGAGTGCGGCGTGTTCGGCATCTGGAATCATCCAGAAGCCGCCAACGTCACCTACCTCGGTCTCTACGCCCTCCAGCATCGCGGGCAGGAGTCCGCGGGAATCGCGGCCACCGACGGCCAGCAGTTCCACGTCGAGAAGGCCATGGGCTGGGTGGCCGACGTCTTCAGTCCCGAGCGCCTGCGCCGTCTCCCCGGGCATCGAGCCATCGGTCACGTGCGGTACTCGACGGCCGGTGGATCGAAGGCGCGGAACGCCCAGCCGATCACGGCCAACACCGCTCGCGGGCCCATCGCCATCGCCCACAACGGTAATCTCACCAACGCCGAGACCCTGCGTACGGAGATGGAGCGCGAGGGCGCCATCTTCCAGTCGCACTCGGACACCGAGGTCATCCTGCACCTGCTGGCGCGGGCGCCGGCCGGCGCGCTCGAGCAGCAGCTCCCGCACGCGCTGTCGCAGGTCACCGGCGCCTACTCCCTGATGATCCTGACTCCGGACGCGATGTACGCCGTCCGTGACCCCAGCGGATTCCGACCGCTCAGCCTGGGCCGGCTCGGCGACTCCTGGGTGGTGGCGTCCGAGACGTGCGCGCTCGACCTCATCGAGGCGAAGTTCGAGCGCGAAGTCGCGCCCGGCGAGATCGTCGCGATCACCGATGCGGGCCCGCAATCGATCCGCGCCTTCCCGTCGACCGAGCGGCAGCATTGCGTGTTCGAGTACGTCTACTTCGCGCGACCCGACTCCGTGCTGTGGGGCCGCAACGTCCACACCGTGCGCAAGGCGCTCGGGCGCGAGCTCGCCCGTGAGCATCCGATCGAGGCCGACGTCGCCATCCCGGTGCCCGACTCGGGGACGAGCGCGGCCCTCGGCTATTCGGAGCAGTCGGGGACCCGTTACGAGATGGGGCTGATCCGGAACCACTACGTCGGGCGCACGTTCATCGAGCCCAAGCAGGGCATCCGTCACTTCGGCGTCAAGGTGAAGCTCAACCCGATGCGCGAGATGCTGGAAGGCCGGCGGGTGGTCGTCGTCGACGACTCCATCGTGCGCGGGACGACCAGCCGCAAGATCGTGCGGATGATCCGGAGCGCCGGTGCCCGCGAGGTCCACATGCGGATCTCGTCGCCGCCGATCCAGTGGCCGTGCTTCTACGGCATCGACACGCCGACGCGGAAGGAGCTGATCGGGGCCAGCCACAGCGTCGAGGAGATCCGCCGCTACATCGGCGCCGATACGCTCGGCTACCTCTCGCTGGAAGGCATGCTCAAAGCGACGGGCAGCGACCCCGCACAGTTCTGTCACGCGTGCTTCACCGGCAACTACAAGGTCGGGATCGGGCCCGAGGCGAGTCCCCAGCTCAGGCTGTTTGAGCCGTAGGAAGCTCATGGACCCCCTGACGTACAGGGCAGCCGGGGTGGACATCGACGCCGGTGACGAGGCGGTTCGCCGGATCGTGCCGCTCGCTCGGACGACATCCCGCCCCGAGGTGCTCGGCGGCATCGGCGCCTTCGCCGCCTTCGTGAAGATCCCGCCGAAGTTCCGCGAGCCGGTGCTGGTGTCCTCCACCGACGGCGTCGGCAGCAAGCTCAAGATCGCGTTCCTGGCCGATCGTCACGACACCGTGGGCATCGACCTCGTCGCCATGGGCGTCAACGACCTGCTCGTCCACGGCGCCGAGCCACTCTACTTCCTCGACTACATCGGCTGTGCCCACCTCGATCCCGCGCGCATCGAGTCGATCGTCGCCGGCATCGCGAACGGCTGCCGGCAAGCGCGGTGTGCACTCGTCGGCGGCGAGACCGCCGAGCTGCCGGATCTGTACGCGCCGGGAGAGTACGACCTGGCCGGGTTCGCCGTCGGGGTCGCGGAACGAGCGAAGATCATCGACGGCTCCCGCGTCGTCCCCGGCGATATCGTCCTGGGGCTCGCCTCCTCCGGCCTCCACTCGAACGGTTACAGCCCGGCCCGGCGCATCGTCTTCGACGTGATGAAGCTCGCGCTCGACGCCGAGCTGCCGGGGACCGGCCGGGCGGTCGTGGACGAGCTTCTCGAGCCGACGCGGATCTACGCCGCGTCGGTGCAGGCGCTCCTCCAGGCGAGCGACGTCCACGCCATGGCTCATGTCACCGGCGGCGGGCTCACCGGCAACCTTCCCCGCGTGCTCCCGGAAGGCACGCGCGCGCGGATCGAGCGACGCGCCTTCAAGGTCCCACCGGTCTTTGTGACGCTGGCCCGCGCCGGGCGGGTCGACGAGGCCGAGATGTTCAGGACGTTCAACATGGGCATTGGCTACGTCGTCGTGGTTCCGGCGGGCGCCGCCGACGTGGCGCGCGCGGCGCTCGAGACGGCCGGCGAGCGCGTGTACGTGCTCGGCGAGATCGTGGCCGGCGAGCGCGGCGTGGAGCTCCGGCCGTGACCCGCATCGTGGTCCTCGGGGGTGGCTTCGCCGGGCTGGAGGCGATGCGCGTCCTCGAGCGGCGGCTCGGCGGGAGGACGGATATCGAGCTGCTCCTGATCAGCGACCGCAACTATCTGCTCTTCACACCGCTGCTTCCCCAGGTCGCCTCATCGCTGGTCGAGCCGCGCCACATCGTCCAGCCGATCCGGGACATCCGCGGCGCCAGACGGTTCCGCTTCAGGCGCGACACCGTCTGCGACGTCGATCTCAGCGGGCGGCGCGTGATCCTGGCCGAGGGCCCCATCGACTATGACCGGCTCGTGATCGCGATCGGCGGCGTCACGCCGACCTACGGGATTCCCGGCGTCGAGGAGCACGCGTTGAACTACAAGCGGCTCGACGATGCCGTGCTCCTGCGCGATCACCTGATCGACCTGGCCGAGCATGCCGACCATGAGCCCGACCGGGAGCGCCGGCGCCGGATGCTGACCGTGTGCGTGGTCGGCGGCGGTTACACCGGCATCGAGCTGGTCGCCGAGCTCGAAGACTTCTTTTCGTCCTACGTCGTCCCGCGCTATCGCGGGATCGACGCGGGCGACTATCGACTGATGGTCATCGAGGCCGGCGACGAGATCCTGCGCGGGGTCCATCCCACGCTGGCCGAGCGTGCGCAGCGGCGCCTGAACCGTGAAGGCATCGAGATCAAGACGCGCACGCGGGTGACGAGGGTGCTTCCCGGCGCGGTCGAGGTGAGTGGCGGGACCCAGATCCCGGTGGGGCTCACGATCTGGGCGGCCGGGGTGAAGGGGCATCCGACGCTGGCCGAGCTGCCTGTGACGCGCGACCGGCTCGGGCGGATCGTCGTGAGCCACACGCTCCAGATCCCGGGATATCCCGAGGTCTACGGGGCCGGTGACGCCGTGACGATCGAGGGCAACCCCGGCGCGTCCATCCCGATCATTCCGGCGGCGCTCGCTCACGGGCGGCTGGCCGGCGAGAACATCATCGCCGACCTCGCCGGGCGCCGCCTGGCCGCCATCGACTTCGCGCCGCGCGGCATGCTGGTCTCCCTCGGCGAGCGCGACGCGGTCGTCGAGATCATGGGCCTGAAGTTCTCCGGCTACCTGGCGTGGCTCTTCTGGAACGCGCTCCACCTGTACAAGCTCGTCGGCTTCCGCAAGCAGATCCAGGTCGCGCTCGACTGGTCGCTCGCGCAATTCTTCCCGCGCGACTCCTCCATGATGCGCCAGCCACTGCGCTGTCCGATCTGCGCCCACCCCGGGGCGAGCCCGCGCGAGCGCGAGGTCGCGTGAGCCCGATCCTCCGCGTCGGCGTCCTCGCCTCCGGTCGCGGCTCGAATCTCCAGGCGTTGCTGGATGCCGGCACCCGGCTCGACTATCCGGCGCGCGTCGTCGTCGTCGTCTCCGATCGTGAGGATGCCCGCGCCCTCGAGCGCGCGACGGCGGCCGGTGTGACCGCGCTCTTCTTGAACCCGAAGGACCACGGCGCCCGGACCGCCTATGAGGCCGTGTTGACGAAGACGCTCGAGCGCCACGACGTCGGCCTCGTCTGCCTGGCCGGTTTCATGCGCCTCCTGACTCCGGTGTTCGTCCGCGTCTGGCAGGGACGGTTGATGAACATCCACCCCTCGTTGCTGCCGGCGTTCCCCGGACTGCACGCTCAGCGGCAAGCGCTCGACCACGGAGTCACGGTCGCCGGCGCGACGGTCCACTTCGTCGACGAGGGGGTAGACACGGGCCCGATCGTCCTGCAAGCTGCGGTACCGGTGCAGGCGACCGACACGGAAGAAACGCTGGCCGCCCGCATCCTGGTCGAGGAGCATCGGATCTATCCGGAAGCGGTGCGGCTCTTCGCCGAAGGCCGGCTCCACGTCGCCGGAAGGAAAGTGAGCATTCGATGATGGTCCGGCGGGCGCTGATCAGCGTCCACGACAAGACGGGCGTGGTGGATCTGGCGCGCGGCCTGCACGGGCTCGGAGTCGAGATCGTCTCCACCGGCGGCACGGCCAAGCTGCTGCGCGAGTCCGGCATCCCGGTTCGCGAGGTGGCCGACGTCACCGGCTTCCCGGAAATGCTCGACGGGCGCGTGAAGACCCTCCATCCCAAGCTTCATGGCGGCATCCTGGCCAGGCGCGACGTGCCCGAGCATCTGGCGGCGCTCGACAAGCACGGCATCCCGGCCATCGACCTGGTGGTCGTGGCCCTCTACCCCTTCGAGGCGACGGTCGCCCGATCCGGCGTGACGCTGGCCGAGGCGATCGAGCAGATCGACGTGGGTGGGCCCGCGATGATCCGCGCGGCGGCGAAGAATCACGGCAGTGTCGGCGTCGTCACCGATCCCGCCCAATACGGAACCGTGCTTGACGAGGTCAAGAAGACCGGTGCGCTGAGCGCCGACACGCGAGCTCGCCTGGCTCGAGAAGCGTTTCGTCGGACAGCGCAATACGACGCCGCGATTGCCGATTTTTTGAACGACACGCGAAGAGGGGGGTCTGGGGGGAAGCCGAAGGGGTCCCCCCAGGATCGAGCCGGGGGCTCGATCGCGCCTGAAACCGGCGCGTCCACAGCCACCCAATTCCCGGAGTGCCTGGAGATTCGGGCCGAGCGTGCGCTCTCGCTGCGCTACGGTGAGAATCCCCATCAGGCTGCGTCGTTCTACCGACTCGTCGATGGCGCTCCCTGCGGCCTCGGCGCGATGCGCCAGCTCCACGGCCCCGAGCTCGGCTACAACAATCTCCTCGACTTCTCGGCAGCGCTCGCCCTGCTGCTCGAGTTCGAGGAGCCGGCGGCGGTCGTCATCAAGCACACGAACCCGTGTGGCGTCGCGGTCGCGGCCAGCGCGGGCGCCGCGGTGGAAAGGGCCAAGGCGTCCGACCCGGTGTCGATCTACGGCGGTATCGTCGGCGTGAACCGCACGGTCGATCTGGCGGTGGTCGCGGCGCTGGCCGGCATCTTCGTCGAGATCCTCTTCGCGCCGGCCTTTGCTCCCGACGCGCTCGAGGAGCTCCAGCGCACGAAGAAGAAGTGCCGCGTGCTCGAGGTTCCCTGCGATCGACGATCTCCGGCGACGGCGATCGAGTACCGGAGCGTCGCGGGCGGGGTGCTGGCTCAGTCCATGGACACGGCCGACCTCGACGCCGGTCAGCTCAAGACCGTGACGAAGCGCGCACCCACCGCCGACGAGCTGACCGCCCTGCGCTTCGCGTGGCGGGTCGGCAAGCACGTGAAGTCCAACGCCATCGTGCTCGCCACCCGCGACCAGATCGTCGGCGTCGGGGCGGGCCAGATGAACCGGCTCGACTCCGCGCGCCTGGCCGTGATGCGCGCGCGGGAGGCCGGACTGAAGACTGAAGGCACGGTCTGCGCCTCCGACGCCTTCTTTCCGTTCCGCGACGGCCTCGACGTCGTCGCCAAGGCCGGCGTGACGGCGGTGATCCAGCCCGGTGGGTCGTTGCGCGATCAGGAAGTGATCGCGGCCGCCGACGAGCACGACATCGCCATGGTCTTCACCGGCATCCGCCACTTCCGGCACTGATGGTAGCCGGGTTCCAGCTCGCGCATCATGGTCGAGTGAGCTGATGGAGCGATCGAGCCCCGAGCGGATCTACGGCCTGCGCGAGCTGACGCGCATCCTGTCGCTGACGCCCAGGCGCGTGGCCCAGCTCCGCCGTCTCGATCTGCTGCGCCGTGATTCCGGCTACACCTTCCGCGATCTGCTCGCGCTGCGCGCCGCAAGTGCGCTCCTCGACGCTGGCGCGTCCGTCCGCCAGATCCGGGATGCGCTCACCGCCATCCGCAAGCAGGACCCCGGAATCCAGAACCCGCTGACCGAGGTGCGGCTGATCGTCGACGGTGGCCGGCTGCTCGCCCAGTCGGATCGCGTTCGCTTCGATCCCCGCTCCGGCCAGACGGTGCTCGCCCTCGATACGATCGATCTCACCAGAGCGGCGCAGGCGACGCTGGCCACCGGCCTGGTACGCCCGCTCCAGCCGCCGACCGAGCAGGCGGAGGTCTGGTTCGAGCGCGCCAGCGAGTGGGACGCCGATCCCATGCAGTGGGAGGACGCCATCGCGGCGTACCGTCGCGTGATCGCGATCGACCCCACGTACGCCGCGGCCTGGAACAACCTCGGGCTCTTGTTGCACCGCATGGGCCAGTACGAGGAAGCGCGCAAGGCCTACGCGTCCGCGCTCGCGCAGGATCCCGAGTGCGCCGAGGCCGCCTACAACCTCGGCTCGCTGGACGAGGACGCCGGAGCGGTCGAGGAGGCGATCGAGCACTACCGGTGCGCGTTGACCATCAAGCCAGATTACGCCGACGCGCACTTCAACCTGGCCGCCGCGCTGGCGCGCTCGGGGCGCGGCCCCGACGCCATCGGACACTGGCAGCGCTATCTGCAGCTCGATGCCGGCAGCCCCTGGGCGCGCATCGCGCGCGCCCACCTGGAAGTCGTCGAGCCGCCCGAGGGGAGCGAGTCGCAGTGAAGGTGCTCCTCGTCGGCAGCGGCGGCCGCGAGCATGCGCTGGCCTTCAAGATCGCCCAGAGCCCGCTCGTGGACACGCTCTTCGCCGCGCCCGGCAATCCCGGGATCGCCCGCCACGCCCGCTGCGTCCCGATCCCGGTCGATGCCCAGGACGACCTGGTGAAGCTCGCCGAGCGCGAGCGCATTGACTTCACCGTGGTCGGGCCGGAGGCGCCGCTGGTGGCCGGATTGGCGGATCGGTTCGCCGAGCGCGGCCTGCTCGCGCTCGGCCCCGGGGCCAAGGCGGCGCAGCTCGAAGGGTCCAAGGCGTACGCCAAGCGACTGATGGCGCGGCACGCGATTCCAACCGCGCGCTTCGAGACGTTCGTCGATCCCGAGGAGGCCCGGCGTTACTGCGAGGCGCTCGGGGCCCCGCTCGTCGTCAAGGCTGACGGCCTGGCGGCCGGCAAGGGTGCCATCGTCTGCACGACGCTGGAGGAGGCGGCCCGGGCCACGCGTGCCTGCATGGAGGAGCGCGTGTTCGGTGCTGCCGGCACCACCGTCGTCGTCGAGGAATTTCTCCGCGGTGACGAGATCTCGTTCTTCGCGCTCGCCAACGGAACCGATGCGGTCGCTGTCGGCGTGGCCCAGGATCACAAGACGGTGTTCGACGGAGACCGCGGCCCGAACACGGGCGGCATGGGTGCGTACTCGCCCGTGCCCGGATTCGACGCCACGCTCGAGCGCCGCGTGATGGACACCATTGTGAGGCCCACCATTACCGCGCTGGCCCGCGAGGGCGCACCGTACCGCGGCGTTCTCTTCGTGGGCCTCATGCTGACGGCCGACGGCCCCAAGGTGCTCGAGTACAACTGCCGCTGGGGCGATCCCGAGTGCCAGGTCATCATGACGCGGCTCGATGAGGACATCGTTCCGCTACTTGTCGCCGCCGCGAAGGGTGCGCCGCTGCCAGTCCGCGTCGCCTGGAAGCCTGAGCCGGCCGTCTGCGTGAACCTCGTCTCGGGCGGATATCCCGGCCGGTATCCGACGGGCCTCGCCATCGAGGGCGTCGAGACCGCGGGCGTCGACGGGGTGGAGGTATTTCAGGCGGGAACGTCCGAGCGTGACGGCCGTCTCGTGACGGCCGGCGGCCGCGTGCTCGGCGTCACGGCCACAGGACGTGACGTTCGCGACGCGATCGCTCGTGCGTATGCTGCCGCCGCCAAGATCAAGTTCGACGGCCTGCACTACAGGAGGGACATTGGCTACCGAGCGATCGCCACAACGTAACTCGGGTGTACGGGTCGGCATCGTGCTCGGCAGCGACTCCGACCTCGAAGTCATGCTCGAGGCTGTGAAAGTCCTCGAGGCGCTGCAGATCGGCAGCGAGGTCGTCGTGGCCTCGGCCCACCGCACGCCGCAGCGGACGCATGACTACGCGTCCACCGCACACGCCCGCGGCATCGGCGTCCTCATCGCCGCCGCCGGTGGCGCCGCCGCGCTGCCGGGTGTGGTGGCGGCGTCGTCGCCGTTGCCCGTGATCGGCGTGCCCATCGCCGCGACACCGCTGGGAGGGCTCGACGCCCTCCTCTCGATCGTCCAGATGCCTAAAGGGGTACCGGTCGCGACGGTGGCGATCGGCAAGTGGGGCGCGGCCAACGCCGGCATACTCGCCGCTCAGATCCTGGCCGGCAGTGACGCGGACCTGGCCCAGCGTCTGGCCGCGTATCGCAGCCGCCTGGCCGATGAGGTCGAAGAGCGCGCGCGCCGCGTCGCCGACGAGATGAAGGCTCGACAAGCTACCTAGCCGTGCGGAGGTGAGTGCGCGCTGCTCACTCGGGTCCTGACCGTCGATCCCCGCTGTCCCGATCCGGCCGTTCTCGCTCGCGCCGCGGCTCTCCTGCGCGGCGGCGACCTCGTGGCGTTCCCGACGGAGACGTTCTACGGCCTCGGCGCCGCCGCCCTCGATGGCGAGGCCGTACGTCGGGTGTTCGAGGTGAAGGGCCGGCCGGAGTCGCGGCCGCTCCTGGTCCTCGTCGACTCCGTGGAGATGGTCGAGCGTCTGGCCGCAGCCCTTCCGCCGGCCGCGCGTTCATTGATGTCGCGCCACTGGCCGGGCGCGCTGACGCTCGTGATTCCCGCGGGCGGGGGCGTGCCGCGCGAGCTGACGGCCGGGACGGCGACGATCGGCGTCCGGTTGTCGTCGCATCCCGTCGCCACCGGTCTCGTGACTGCGCTCGGCAGTCCCGTGACCGCCCCCAGCGCCAATGTCAGTGACGGCGAGCCGCCGACGACGGCCGACGAGGTGCGCGCCTACTTCGACGGCAAGATCGCCCTCGTGCTCGACGGCGGCCCCACCGCCGGCGGACCGCCGTCGACGGTGCTGGACGTCACGGTGGAACCGGCGCGCGTCATCCGCGCCGGTGCGGTCGCCGTCTGAGCGATGACGCCCCACTTCCGAATGAAAGTCACGGGCGTCATCCAGGCGGGTGGGAAGAGCACCCGGATGGGGGGAGATCCCAAGGCGCTCATGCGGCTCGGCGGCCGCCGCATCATCGAGCGCGTCCTCGACGCCATCGAGGGCGCTGTCGACGAGGTGCTGGTGGTCACGAACACGCCTGAGCTCTACGCGTTTCTCCGGCTCCCGATGGTGCCCGATGCCTACCCCGACGGCGGCTCGCTGGGCGGTATCTTCACGGGGCTGAGAGCGGCGCCCGGTGACGCCGTCTTCACGGTCGCCTGTGACATGCCGTTCGTCCATCCCGACGTCGTGCGCTTCGTGGTGAGCCGCGCCGCCGAGGGCGACGTCGTCATCCCCCGCGTCGGGGACCAGCTCGAGACGATGCACGCCGTGTACGGAAAGGCGTGTCTGGAGCCGATGGAGGAGCGCCTCCGCGCCGGGCGGCTCAAGATCGTCGGCTTCTTCGACCGCGTGCGGGTCGTCGAGATCGCCGCCGCCGAGATCGCCGCCCACGGCGATCCCGCCGTCGTGTTCATGAACGTCAACACGCCCGACGAGCTGATGCGAGCACGCGCGCTCGCCGGCGAGGGCGCGTGATGGTCAGCATCGGGACGCTCAACGCGCTGCCGGCGGACGTGCGTGACCAGCTCTACCTCCGCCTGATCCCGGGCGAGCTGCTGGACCGGTTCGGCGTCGATCCGGCGTCGTTGCGCGGCCCCGCCGGAGACCGCCAGGTCAGGATCACCGCCGCTGAGGACAAGACGTGGGCCCGCATCGAGCTGCGTCACCGCGAGCAGGATCGCGATCCGGTGTTGCTGCTCGACATCGGGATGTCCGCGTTCGGCGCGCCCGAGCTGTCGCTGGTGCAAGTGATCGACCCCACCGCGCCACGGTTCGGGATCGACCGCGACTCCGACGGTCACGACACGCTGCTCGGCACCGCGTCACGCAACGTGGCCGAGGAGGCGCGCGCGCTCGGCGCCGGCCTGGCCCCGGGGCAGGTGCGCCAGGGCCTCCGCATGCTCGCCCGCGTGCTCCAGTGCATGGACGATTTCTGCCGCCTGCTCGGTCGCGACTTCTACCTCGTGGAGCCGCTCTTCTATCATTCCGCGCTGCTCTACGAGCGCCACGGCTGCGATTACTTCATCGGCCGCGAGCGGATGGACCAGATCCACGCCGGCTTCCAGCCCGACGGCGCCCTCTGCACGCGTCTCGACGGCTCGACGCCGTTCCGCCGGCCCGGCTTCGACGGGACGGTCCGTGGCCGGAGCTGGGCGATCCACGACGGCGTCCTCGGCGAGCCGTTCGGCCACGGGCCAACCGGCGTGAAGATGTATCGCGTGCCTGGACGCGCCGCCGGCGTGACGACGTTTCCCGGCGCGGTGTACTGAGGCGCCATGGCCCGGCTCCGTCCCGCAGTCATCGTGCACTATCACGAGATCAGCCTGAAGCGCGGCAACCGTCCGCTGTTCCTCCGCCAGCTCGCGCGCAACCTGGAACGCGCCGCCAGCGACCTCGGACCGGTACGGTTGCGCCAGCTCACCGGGCGCATCCTCCTCGACCTGGACGACAACGAGCATCCGGAGGCGGTGCGCGATCGGGCCGCGCGCGTCTGCGGCGTGGCGAGCGTGGCGCTGGCCTGGCGAGTGGTCTCGACGCTCGACGCCATGAAGGCGGCCGTCGCTCAGATCATCGAAGGACGGCGCTTCGCGAGCTTTCGCATCTCGGCCCGCCGCGCGTTCAAGACCTACCCGATGACCTCGGTCGAGCTGAACCGTGAGCTCGGCGCCTTCGTGCTCGACCGCGTCGGGCGCGACGTCACGCGGGTCGATCTGCACCACGCCGACCTCGACATCCACGTCGAGGTGCTGCCGGCCGAGACCTTCGTCTACGTCCAGCCGATGCCGGGACCGGGCGGGCTGCCGGTCGGCGCCAGCGGGACCGTGGCGGCGTTGCTATCCGGCGGCATCGACTCACCGGTCGCGGCCTGGCGCATGATGAAGCGCGGCTGCCGCGTGCTGTTCGTGCACTTCCACAGCGTGCCCTACCTGCCCGCGACGTCGCAGGCCAAGGCGCGTGCCCTCGTCGAGCGCCTGACCGAGTGGCAGTACCGGTCGCAGCTCATCCTCGTCCCGCTCGGCGAGATCCAGCGTGAGGTCGTCCTGACCGTTCCACCGCCGCTGCGTGTCGTCGTGTACCGCCGGATGATGGTGCGGATCGCGCAGGCGCTCGCCCGTCAGAGTGGTGCGCTCGCGCTGGCGACCGGCGAGAGCGTGGGGCAGGTGGCGTCCCAGACGCTCCACAACATCGCGCGTGTCGACGAAGTGGCCGAGCTCCCCGTCCTGCGGCCGCTGATCGGCATGGACAAGCTCGAGATCACGGCCGAGGCCCAGCGGCTGCGGACCTTCGAGATCTCCATTGAGCCCGACGCCGACTGCTGCACGCTCTTCGTCCCGCGCCATCCGGCCACCCGTGTCTCCGTGGAGGAGATCCGGGCCGCCGAAGCGCGTCTGGAGCTGCCGCGCCTGATCGCCATGGGGGTGGAGGGCGCACGGCTGGAGACGTTCGAATTTCCCACGGCCGCGGTCTCGGCGCCGTCGTGACGCCGCAGCTCACGTTCCTCGGGGCCGCCGGCACCGTCACCGGCTCCAAGTTCCTCCTCGAGTCCGACGGCGCGCGCGTCCTGCTCGAGTGCGGCCTCTTCCAGGGGCTCCGGTCGCTGCAAGAGCGTAACTGGACGCCGCCGGTGCAGGCGCCCGCGCTGCAGGCGGTCGTGCTCTCGCACGCGCACATCGACCATTCCGGCTACTTGCCGCGGTTGGCGCGCGACGGCTTCACCGGGCCGATCTTCTGCTCGCCGGCGACCGCCGATCTGATCGGCATCATGCTGCCTGACGCTGCCCGTCTCAACGAAGAGGAGGCGGAATTTCGCAACCGCAGCGGGGCCACGCGTCACCAGCCGGCGCTTCCCCTCTTCACCGAGGCGGACGCCGCCCGCGCTCTCGGCCTCGTCCGCCGGGTGAGCTTCGGCGAGGCGTTCACGCCCGCGCCCGGAGTCTCGGTGCGCTTCTCACTCTCCGGGCACATTCTCGGCGCCTCGGTGGTGCAAGTGACGACGGCGGGGCGGCGCCTCGTGTACTCCGGCGACCTCGGCCGCTACGGCGTACCGGTGATGCGGGATCCCGATGCCGTGCGCGAGGCCGACACGCTCGTCGTCGAATCGACCTACGGCAATCGTCTCCATCCTAACGACGACGGCCGGCCCATCCTCACCGAGGCGGTGCAGCGGGCCGTGAATCGACGAGGCGTCCTGCTCATCCCGGCGTTCGCGGTGGGACGCACGCAGGAGCTGCTGTTCCTCGTCAGCGAGCTCGAGTCGGGCGGCCAGATTCCGCGGCTGGACGTGTACCTCGACAGCCCGATGGCGGCTGCCGCGAACGCGGTCTATGCCCGTTACCCGGACGAGCAGGACAAAGGGGCGGCGGGCCGAGTACCGTCGCGCTTCCACCTCGCCCCAACGCCCGCCGACTCCAAGCGACTCAACGATCTGGAGGGTCCTGCGATCATCATCGCCGGCAGCGGGATGGCCACAGGTGGCCGCGTTCTCCACCATCTGCGCCGGCGACTGGGCGACCAGCGCACGACGGTGCTGCTCGCGGGGTACCAGGCGGCCGGCACGCGGGGTCGCCTGCTTCGCGACGGTGCGACGACGCTCAGGATCTTCGGTGAGGAGGTTCCCGTGCTGGCGCGAATTCTCGCCAGCGATGCGCTGTCGGCCCACGCCGACCAGCGCGAGATCCTTCGCTGGCTGCGACAGCTCGCGCGCCCGCCGCAATCGACGTGGGCCGTGCACGGCGAGCCGGATGCGGCCGCGGCGCTCCGCGACGTCATCGCCAGGGAGCTCGGCTGGCAGGTTGCCGTCGCCGCCGACGGCCAGCGTGTCGACATCTGACGGCATGCGGCTCGTGGTCGTGCCCGACGCCGAGGCGCTCGCCGAGACCGCGGCCACGCTGGTCCGCGATCGAGTGAGGGCGAACCCCGAGCTCGTCATGGCGGTCCCCGCCGGGCGAACGCCGCGGCGGATGTACGAGCGTCTGCGCGATCTGCAAGCCGAGGCGCCCGTCGAGTTCTCACGGATGCGCGTCCTGTGCGTCGACGAGCTGTGCCCGCCGGCGGCGGCCGACGGCTACTTCTGGAGCCAGGTGCGCCGTGAGTTCCTGTCGTGGGCGGCGGTGAAGCCCGAGCACTGCCATCCGTTCCGCGTGGACGTGGCGGATCTCGACGCGATGTGCCGCGACTACGAGGAGACGATCGCTCGCCTGGGTGGTCTCGACCTCGTGATGCTCGGCCTCGGCCCCAACGCTCACCTGGCGTCGAACGAGCCGGGCGCGGCGTTCGAGTCGGTCACTCGGCCCGTACGGTTGCTCGAGGAGAGCGTCATCTATATGGCCTCCGACGGCCCGAACGTGGCAGCCAATTCGGGCCCGCTCGCCGAGCGGGCAGTGACGCTCGGCCTGGCGACGATCGCCCGTGCTCGCGAGGTCGTCGTCATCGTGAGCGGTGCAGGGAAGCGTCAGGCGCTCCGGCGACTGACGGACGGTCCGGTCGGGCCCGACGTTCCCGCCTCCGTCCTGCGCAGCCATGCGTGCTGCACCGTACTGGCGGATCGTGACGCCACCGGGTAGCAGGATGCCCAGCGGGACGCCTCAGAGGTCGTACCCCCCGATATCTTGGTGGCTTGACACGTTGTCCCCCCTACCGGTATGGTGGGCGACGTATGACGGTCATCGCCATCGGCGCGGATCACGCCGGGTATTTCATGAAGGAAGACCTCAAGGCGTGGCTGATCGGCCAGGGCCACCAGGTCCTCGACTTCGGTACGCAGTCCCTCGAGTCCGTCGATTATCCCGACTTCGCCAGCCTGGTTTCCGACGCCGTCACCTCGCGTGCCGCCACCCGGGGCGTTCTCATCTGCGGAACCGGTATGGGCATGGCCATGGCGGCGAACAAGTTCGGCGGCGTGAGGGCTGCCGTGTGCCTCGATCAGCACATGGCCCGGATGAGCCGTGAGCACAATGACGCCAATGTTCTGGCGCTCGGCGCCCGGCTGACCGAAGGCCCGCGCGCCCGCGAGATCCTCGGGGCCTGGCTCGACACACCGTTCGCCGGCGGCCGGCACGTGCGCCGCGTGGAGAAGCTCATGGCTCTGGAGCACGGTCATGCTCCGGCTCGCTGAGGTCGATCCCGACGTCGCCAAGGCGCTGCGCGAGGAAGCGCAACGCCAGCACCGCAACCTGGAGCTGATCGCCTCCGAGAATTTCGTGTCGGA
Organism: Candidatus Rokubacteria bacterium 13_1_40CM_68_15; assembly: GCA_001917585.1. Lineage (GTDB taxonomy): Bacteria > Methylomirabilota > Methylomirabilia > Rokubacteriales > CSP1-6 > 40CM-68-15. The sequence goes on along the minus strand of MNEG01000039.1, from coordinate 1,095 downwards.
ACCCGTGCTGGAAGCCCTCGGCTCGGTCCTCACCAACAAGTACGCCGAGGGGTATCCGGGGCGCCGGTACTACGGCGGCTGCGAGGTCGTCGACATCGTCGAGGATCTCGCGATCGCACGCGCCAAGGAGCTCTTCGGCGCTCAGCACGCCAACGTTCAGCCGCACTCCGGCGCTCAGGCGAACATGGCCGTGTACTTCACAGTGCTGAAGCCCGGCGACACCGTGCTCGGTCCCAACCTCTCGCACGGCGGTCACCTCACGGCCGGCAGCCCCGTGAACTACTCCGGGAAGCTCTACACCATCGTGCCGTACGGCGTGCGCCGGGACACCGAGCGCATCGATCTCGATCAGGTGCGCGACCTCGCCAAGCAGCACCGGCCCAAGATGATCATCGCCGGTGGCTCGGCGTTCCCGCGCGCCATCGACTTCCAGCCGTTCGCCGACGTCGCCCGCGAGGTCGGGGCGTTGCTCATGGCCGACATCGCGCATCCGGCCGGTCTGGTGGCCGCCGGTCTTCATCCCTCGCCCGTCGGCCTCGCCGACTTCGTCACGACGACGACGCACAAGACACTGCGCGGCCCGCGTGGCGGCATGGTCATGTGTGGAGCGGCGCATGCCCAGGCCCTCGACAAGACCGTCATGCCGGGTGTGCAGGGCGGGCCCCTCATGCACGTGATCGCCGCCAAGGCGGTGGCGTTCAAGGAGGCCCTGACGCCCGAGTGGAGGCGCTACCAGGGGCAGGTGATCCAGAACGCGCGCGCCCTGGCCGACGCGCTGATGGCCCGCGGGTACCGGCTCGTCAGCGGCGGCACCGACACCCACCTGATGCTCGTCGATCTTTCGAGCCGCAACATCACCGGCAAGGACGCCCAGGAGGCGCTCGATCGCGCCTGGATCACCGTGAACAAGAACACGGTGCCGTTCGAGACCAAGAGCCCGATGGTGACGAGCGGCGTTCGCATCGGGACGCCGGCCGTGACCACGCGCGGGATGCGGGAGCCGGAGATGGTGCAGATCGCCGCCCTCATCGATCAGGTTCTCGCCAACCTCGGCTCGACCGCGATCGAGGCGCGCGTGCGGGGCGAGGTCCAGGA
>MNEG01000046.1 GCA_001917585.1 Candidatus Rokubacteria bacterium 13_1_40CM_68_15 | reverse complement strand
GGCGAATGCTTCATTGAGCAGAGCACCCTCCCGCCCCGCTCCGGGCGTGCGGTCACGCTCGAGAAGCTCGACTTTCCGGTTCCGAGTCGCGCCGCGCTTCCGTCGCTGAAGAAGTACGCGCATCTCGAGCGCGGCGATGGGCGGCTCGAGCTGGCCGGCTACGTCGAGGCCAGTCGCGGCTGCAAGCATCTCTGCCGTCACTGCCCGATCCCGCCCGTGTACGGCGGGCGCTTCTTCGTCGTGGATCGCGCGGTCGTCCTGGCCGACGTTCGCCAGCTCGTCGAGGCCGGCGCCACGCACGTCACGTTCGGCGACCCCGACTTCCTGAACGGCCCGCGGCACGCGCTCGACGTCGCGCGCGCGCTTCACCAGGAGTTTCCGAGCGTCACGTTCGACGTCACCGCGAAGATCGAGCACCTGCTCCGTCAGGGGCAGCACTTGCCGGAGCTCGCCAGCCTCGGCTGTCTCTTCATCGTCTCCGCCGTCGAGTCGCTCAGCGACACCGTGCTCGCCCACCTCGACAAGGGGCACACGCGCGCCGACGTCATCGCCGCGCTGGAAGCGGTGCGAGCCACCGGCATCACGCTCCGGCCCACCTGGGTGCCGTTCACCCCGTGGACCACGCTCGGCGACTACCGCGAGATGCTCGACTTCGTCGAGCGCGAGGCGCTGCTGGACGCGGTCGATCCCGTGCAGTACTCGATCCGGCTGCTGGTGCCGCCGGGATCGCTGCTCGCCAACAGTGAAGCGCTCCGACCGCACCGGGGTCCGCTCGTCGAGCACGACTTCTACTATCGGTGGACCCATCCGGATCGGCGGATGGATCGGTTGCAGGAAAGCGTCGCTTCGCTCGTGGCGACGGCAGCCGAGACTCGAGAGGATCCGGCGACGACCTTCGGGCGGATCAGAGCATTGGCCGACGAGACGATCGGCGTACCGGTCCGGCCCGCGTCGCCACCCCCAGCGGCCGACCGCCGGCGGGCGCCACGCCTGAGCGAAGCGTGGTTCTGCTGAAGCGAGCCCATTCAAGGCCAGGTGGCCTTGATCGAGCGAGTCGGCCCCTGACGCCCGTGACCGGGGCGCATGCGATCGCACTCGTCTGGTACCATTAGCGGCTGAGAGGTGATGCCATGACCATCGAGAGCACCGACAAGCCCGACCTCAAGACCCGGGTTCAGGAGATCATCGACAGCATGATCAATCCGGCCGTCGCGGGCCACGGCGGCTTCGTCGAGTTGATCGACGTGCAGGACAACCGCGTCTATCTCGTGATGGGCGGTGGCTGTCAGGGCTGCGGCGCGGCCGACGTCACGCTCAAGGCCGGCATCGAGCGCCTCATCAAGGAAGAGATCCCCGAGGTCGCCGAGGTGCTCGACACGACCGACCACGCGGCCGGGAACAATCCCTACTACACGCCGGGCAAGTCGTAGCCCTGGCCCGGCTGCTGCTCCTTCTCCCCACCCGCACGTATCGCACTGAGGCCTTCGTCGCCGCCGCTGACGGCCTCGGCGTCGATCTCGTCTGCGCATCCGAGCGGCCGAGCACACTCGAGGGTCTCGCCCCCGACTCACTGCTAACGCTCGACTTCACGGATCCCGACGCCGCCGTCCGGCAGGTGGCGGAGTGGAGTCGCCGGCGCCCGCTCGACGCCGTCGTCGGCGTGGACGACCAGACGGCGACCGCGGCGGCAGCGATCGCCGAACGCCTCGGGTTGCGGACGAGTCCGGTGGCCGCGGTGGCGGCGGCCCGGAACAAGTACGAGATGCGCCAGTGCCTGGCCGCGGCCGGCCTGCCCGTTCCCCGCTACCGCCGCATCGCGCTCAAGGACGATCCGTTCCTGGCCGCTCGAGGCGTCGGCTTTCCGTGCGTGCTCAAGCCGCTGGCGCTGTCGGCGAGCCGCGGCGTCATCCGCGCCAACAACGTCGATCAGTTCATCGCGGCGTTCCGGCGCATCGGCGCGCTGCTCGGGCGCGATGACGTCAGCGTGACCGGCGAAGCCGCCGACTCTCTGCTGGCCGAAGAGTACATTCCAGGCGTCGAGGTAGCGCTGGAAGGGATGCTGAGCAGCGGGCGGCTTCACACGCTCGCGCTCTTCGACAAGCCCGATCCCCTGGAAGGTCCGTTCTTCGAGGAGACGATCTACGTCACGCCGTCACGGTTGCCCGCGAGTATCCAGAACGCCATCGCCGAGGCGACGGCGAGTGCGGCGGCAGCGCTCGGTCTCGAAGAGGGCCCCGTGCACGCAGAGGTGCGCGTGAACGAGCACGGCCCGTGGGTCATCGAGCTGGCGGCGCGCTCCATCGGCGGGCTCTGCTCGCGCACGCTGCGCTTCGGCACCGGCATGACGCTCGAGGAGCTGATCCTTCGCCACGCGCTCGGCTGGGACATCGCGTCGTACGATCGAGAGGCGCGCGCCGCTGGCGTCATGATGATTCCGATCCCGCGCGCCGGCCGGCTCCAGGCCGTTCACGGCATCGCCGAGGCTACCGCCGTGCCGTCGGTGGAAGAAGTCGCGATCACCGCCTACGAGGGCCAGGAGCTGGTTCCGCTTCCGGAAGGCTGGCAGTACCTCGGGTTCATCTTCGCCCGCGCCGACACGCCGGATCAGGTCGAGAAGGCGCTCCGGGCGTCACACGCGCAGCTCCGCTTCGACATCGCCTGACCGGAGAATGACGTCATGACCACCGACTATCTCGCTCTCGCGCGCTCGCTCGCCCACAGCCTTCATCTCCAGGTGCCGCCGATCGCTGTGTGTCTCACCAATCACGTGCCGGCCGGCGTGCCGGCCTTCACGGGCCGAGCGCCAGCGGGATGCGTCTTCTGGCAGGAAGCGGCCCGGGGCGCGTTCGCCACGTCGGCCGGTGATCACGACCTCTGCGCGATCGGGACGTTCACCCACAATCTCGACGCGACCGCCGCCCACGAAGCGGATCGCCGCGACGCCCTCCGCGTCTTCGCCGACCTCGGCTACGTGCGGCCGCAGGACATCCCGCTGATCCCGGTCCTGGCCGAGCGCCGGCGCCACGTCGTCTATGCGCCGTTGGCCGCCACACCGCTGCCTCCGGATGTCGTCGTGCTCTTCGTCCGCGCGGCCCAGACGCTCGTGCTCGTGGAGGCGGCAGAGAGCGTGGACGGCGGGCGCCCGCCGGCGATGGGCCGACCGGCCTGTGCCGTGGTCCCTCAGGTCGTGAATCAGAACGCGGCGGCGCTCAGCCTGGGTTGCTGCGGAGCGAGAGCCTATCTCGACGTGCTCGCCGACGACGTGGCGATCTTCGCTCTACCGGGAGCGCGGCTGGATGCGTATGCGGCCCGGATCGTCGAGCTGGCCAAGGCGAACTCGGTGCTGGCGGCCTTCCACACACTCCGCCGGCAGGATGTGGAAGCGGGCGGGAACCCGACCGTGAAGCAGTCGCTCGAGCGTCTCAGCGCGCGCTGAATCAGTCGGGGCGGGGAGGCCGGGACGCTCTGGTATCCGGCGCCGCCACCACCAGCGACGGGCGCGGAGGCTCCGCTTTCCGGAACCCCAGGAACCTCTGCCCGATGATCTTGAGCGCTGCGATGACCGGCACGGCGAGGAACATGCCCGGCACGCCGCCGACCTCTCCGCCGGCGAGGACACAGAAAATGACCACGGCCGGATGCAACTCGACGCCCTTGCCCATGACGAGCGGGCTCGTGACGTAGTCCTGCACCCCGCGCCACAGGAGCAGGAAGCCGACGAGCAGCCACGGGTGGGAGAAGCCGGCGAAGAGACTGACGGCCACGACGATGACCCCGGCCGTTACCGGCCCCACCACCGGAATGAACTCGAGCGCCCCGCCGATGGCGGCCAGCAGCAGCGCGTACGGCACGCCGATGACGTAGAACAGCACCGACCAGACCACGAACGTGACGACGCAGAGCACGATCAGCGCGCGCACGTAGTTTCCGAGCACCTGATCGATGTCGCGCACGATCTCGCGCCAGAGTCCGCGCCCGGCGCGGCTGTCGATCACGCTTTCGACCAGGGCAGCCAGGCGCTCGCCGTCCTTCAAGAGGAAGAACGCGAAGATCGGCACGAGCACGATCATCCACGCGCTGGCCAGCCACTTCAGGCCAGCCGCCACGACCTGCTGGGCCTGGCCGGCGAGATCCTGCGCGTGCGTGCGCACCGTCCGCTCGATGCCGGCGATGGTGGACGCTTCCCAGCCGTGACGCTGGAGGAGGTCGCTGAGGATCTCCCCGCTCTGGACCCGCCTGGACATCTCGGGCAGCCGCTGGGCCAGGGCCGTCGCTTCGTCGGTGAGCCGCGGGACCAGCCGGGCGCTGGCGCCGACGACGATGCCGAACAACGCGAGGTAGACGAGACCGATGGCGACGGCGCGATGGCGAACGTGGAGAGCCCGCTCGATGAAGCTGACGAGCGGAAACACGAGGTAGGCGAAGAAGACCGAGAACGCCAGGAGCAGCAGCAGGTGGCGGAGGACGTAGATCAGCCCGAGGATGCCGGCAACCGCCAGCGCCGTCCAGATCACGCGCAGGGCGCGAGGGTCGAGGCCGAGCATCCTTCCGGCCCGTCAGGGCCGGCCGTAGCTCCCACCGCCGCGGGCCCGGTCGCGACGCCGCGCCCGGGGGATCACCAGACCGGCCAGCGCGAGAATCGCGATGAGCGCGGCGCCGATGACGAGGACGGCCGTGATGGGCAGCCCCAGCACGCGGCGCTCGACACGGTCACGCTCGAGCGTGCCGACGGCCGCCGACGGCGCGTCGCCCTGCGGGCTGCCCGGGCGGACCTCCTGCGGGTTCGGCTGAGCACCGTGCTGCACGGGCCGATTATCCGACTTGGCGGGCGGCGGCGCCACGCGGTAGTCCGTCGGCTGGGCGAGTGCGGGCGCGACCAGGGCGAGCAGAAACGCGAACGTCATTTTCAGCATACCGACCAATCCAGCAAGGCCGGTGCCAGCCAATTCTGATAGCATTGCCGCTCACGGAGGATCCTCCATGATCTGGATCACCGCGCTCATCCTCATCGTGCGCTCGCTCGCCGGGCCATCGTTCGCGTGATCCGTCGCATCAACGGCGAGGAGGGCATCACGGTGGTCTTCATCGAGCAGAATGTGGAGCGGGCCCTCGGCCTCGCCCATCGCGGCTACGTGCTGGAGAGCGGCCGGACCGTGCTCGAAGGACGCGCGTCCGACCTCCTACGCTCGGCCGACGTCCGTCGGCCGACGTCCGTCGTGTGTTCCTGGGCGCCTGATCAGCCCCGGCTCTTCGGATCCAGCACGTCACGCAGGCCATCGCCGAGAAGATTGAAGCCCAGCACCGTGAGGTAGATGGCCAGGCCGGGGAAGGCCGAGTACCACCACCACGTCGGCAGGTAATTGCGGCCGTGGCTGATCATCGCGCCCCATTCCGGGAACGGCGGCTGAGCGCCCAGCCCGATGAAGCCGAGGCTCGCCGCGGTCAGGATCGCCGTGCCCATGTCCATGCTCGCCTTCACGAGGATCGGGGAGAGGCAATTGGGCAGCAAGTGCACGAACGCGATGCGCACCCGGCCCACACCCACCGCACGCGCCGCCTCGACGTACGACTCCTGGCTGATAGCGAGCGCCTTGCCCTGGACCAGGCGCACGTAGCCCGGCCACCACACGAGCGCGACGGCGAGAATCGCGTTGACGATCCCGGGTCCGAGCGCGCTGACGACGGCGACGGCGAGCACCAGGGCCGGCACGGCCAGGAACACGTCGGTGACCCGCATGATGATCTCGCCCAGCGGACCGCCGACGTATCCGGCTACCACGCCGAGCGGGACGCCGATCAGCGCTGCCACCAGCGTGATGACGAGACCGATCTGGAGCGAGAGCCGGGCGCCCAGCACCACTCGCGTGTAGACGTCGTCGCCGACCTCGTCGGTGCCGAACCAGTGCGCGCGGCTCGGCGCCTGGAGCTTGCGGTCGAGGTGCACGGCGCCGGTGGCGTCCTCGGGATAGGGGACGATCCACGGGCCGACGAGCGCGATGGCCAGGAAGGTCACGACGAGCCCCAGCCCGGCCACGGACGCCGCGTTGCGGCCGAAGATGCGGGCATAGCGCCGGGCCTCGCGCGCGGAGGTCGCGCGGTCCTCCCACCACCCGCGGAAGGCCAGCGACTGGACGCGCGCGCTCACGCCGCCGTCCGCCGCAGACGCGGGTCGAGCCACGCGTAGCCGAGATCGACGAGCAGGTTCGCGAGCATGAAGTTGAGGCCGATGACGAGCGTCACGCCCATCACCGGCACGAAGTCGGACGACAGCGCGGAGTTCACCGCGTAGAGCCCGATGCCCGGCCAGTCGAAGACGCTCTCGACGAGGAGGGTTCCGCCCAGCATCCAGCCGTAGCGCAGGCCGATCATCGTCAGCGTGGGGATCATCGCGTTGCGCAGCGCGTACTTCGCGACCACGCGGACGCCGCCGAGGCCTTGCGCACGCGCGTTGAGGATGTAGTCCTGGTGCAGCGTCTCGATCATCTCGGCGCGATTCACGCGGAGGATCGAGGCCAGGGCCGGAAAACACAGGGTGACGACGGGCAAGACGGCGTGGCGGAGGCCGTCGCCGAGCGTTGCCCACTCCCCGCGCAGTGTGGCGTCCACGAGCAGCAGGTGCGTGATCGGCTGCGGCAGCGCCGTGGTGAGGTTGAGCCGGCCACCCAGCGGGAGCCAGCCCAGATGAAGGGCGATCACCAGCTGCAGCATGAGGCCGAGCCAGAAGGCGGGCACGGCGACGCCGGACACGGACATCACCCGCGACCAGTGGTCGATCCACGTGTCACGGTAGACGGCGGACAGCATGCCGAGCGGTACGCCCACGACGATGGCGAGCAGCAACGACAGCGTGACGAGCTCGAGCGTGTTGGGAAAGAACCGGGCGAGGTCCTCGGCGACGGCATTGCGACTGCGGAGCGACAGGCCGAAGTCGCCGCGCAGCAGCCCGCGCGTGTAGACGACGAACTGCGCGCCGAGCGGCCGGTCCAGCCCGTACTGGGCCCGGAGCGTCCGCACCATCGCGTCGGAGGCGTCCGGGCCGGCGGCCAGGCGGGCCGGGTCGCCGGGAATCACGTGCGAGATGACGAATGTGATGCAGAGCAGACCGAACAACAGCACGCCGAGCACGAGGACCCGCCCGGCGATGTAGCGCGTCACGCCATCATTTCGCGATGATCGCCAGCGGGTACAAGTCCACCTCGCCGGTGAAGCGCACGGGGGAGAACGAGAAGCCCTTCACGTGGTCGCGCATGCCCCAGCGGCGGTTCATCAGCATCCCGAAGATCTCCGGGACGTCGTCGGCGACCTTCTTCTGGATGTCGGTGTAGAGCGGCGCCCGGTCCGCCCACTTCACCGTCGTGCGCGCCTGGTCGATCAACGCCCACACGGCGTCGTTGGCGTAGTACGACGAGCCGTAGTACTTGCCCCAGGAGCTCTTGTGGTACTGGTAGGCGACCGCGTCGGGATCCGTCGACACCGGCGTGGTGAACACCGCGAGAAAGTCCGGCGAGGTCTCCACTTTCGAGGCGCGCGCCACCATGTTGGGCCACGTCGTCGCCGTCATCTTCACCTTGAGGCCGAGCCTGGCGAGGTTGTCGATGAGGACGAGGCCCATCTTGCGCTCTTCCTCGAGCCCGTCGAAGTACACGTACTCGAGCTCGATGCCCCCGGTCGGGTAGGCCGACTTCGCCAGGTACTCCCGGGCCTTGTTGAGATCCTGGCGATAGAAGCCGGGCACCGCGCTGTAGCCCTTCGTCGCCTTCGGGAAGGGACTGTCCTCCAGCACGGCGTGGCCGTTGTAGATCTTGAGGAACGCGTCGTAGTCGAAGGCGTAGGCGATGGCCTTGCGGAGGTTGAGGTCCTTGGTCGCGCCGCGCTGCGTGTTCATCTTCAGCCCGAACGTCGTCATGCCCGGGAACTCGGGAACGACGACGCCCGGCATCTTGGCCACCTGGTCGTAGTCGTCCGGCGTGAGCCCTTCGGCGATGTCGGCCTCGCCGCGGATGATGGCCGCGCGCTGGGCCGCCGCCTCGCGCACGAGCTTGTAGATGACGCCACCGACGTGATCCCGGGAGGGCCAGCCCTTCCAGTAATCGTCGACGGCTTCCAGCTCGTAGAGGGTGCCCGGCTGCCACCGCTTGATCTTGAACGGCCCGCTGCCCGCCTCGTTCGTCGTGAGCCACTTCTGGCCAGCGTCGCCGTTCTGCTCGTTGGCCATCACCTGCCGCGGATTCATCACGTACCACCACGGCACGACCGACAGGAACGGCCCGAACGGCTGGGTGAGTGTGAACTGCACGGTCGTGGCATTGACGACCTTGATGCCGTCCTCCTTGAGGAAGTCGGACAGCATCCACGACGGCCCCTGATTGAGCTTGAGCGTGCGCGCGAACGACCAGCGCACCGCCTCCGCCGTGACCGGATCGCCGTTATGGAACCGGGCGTTCTTCGCGAGGTGGAACGTCCAGGTGCGGCCGTCGGCCGACGTCTCCCACTTCTCGGCGAGCCACGGCACGATCTCGGCCGACGGGCCGACGTACTTCACCAGGGCGTCGTACACCGATTGCTGCATCATCCGGATCGACCAGTCGTACTTGATGCTGGGGTCGATCGTCGGCACTTCCTGGCGGCCGACGAAGACGAGGATTTTCCTGTCGCCGACCCGCTCGAAGGCAACGGCCGGCGCGCCGGCAACGCAAGTCAGGAAGACGAGGAGTACGACGAGCCCAAGCGCGTGATGCATGTCGGACCTCCCAGGCACGGTGGGGCAGAAGGATAGCACCGCCTCGCGCGGTTGAAAACGGCCCGGCCGTCCGCTACGCTGCCGCGTCGTGGCTCGTCGCCCGATCACCGAGGCCGAGATCGAGTCGCTGGCGATCGGCGCCTGGATCCTCGGCACGGGTGGCGGCGGCAGTCCGTACTACGGCCTCCTCAACATGCGGAAGCTGTACCGCGCCGGCGCCGTCGTCGACCTCCTCGACGCGGGCGATCTCGCCGACGACGATCTCGTGGCCGTCGTGTCGAACATGGGCGCGCCGCTCGTCGGGCAGGAGCGCCTGACCGATCCCCAGACGATCGCTCGCGCCGTCACCATGATGGAGGAGTACCTCAATCGGACGTTCCGGGCCGTGATGTCGGTCGAGATCGGCGGCGGCAATGCCATCCAGCCGTTCATGGCGGCCGCCCTGCTCGACAAGCCGGTGGTGGACGCCGACGCGATGGGACGCGCGTTTCCCGAGGCCCAGATGACGTCGTTCGCCATCCACGACCTGCGCCCCTGGCCGCTGACGCTCGCCGACGTCCGTGACAACGGCGTGGTGGTGCCTCGGGCCGCGACGTGGAAGTGGATGGAGCGGCTCTCACGGACCGCCTGCGTGGCCGTCGGCTCCATCGCCGGCACGTGCAAGGCCCCGCGCACCGGCAAGGAAGTGAAGGAGTGCGCGATCCTCGGGACGACGACGAAGGCCATCCGCCTCGGGGACGTGGTCCAGGCCGCGCGCCGGGCGCATCGCGATCCCGTCGAGGCCGTCCTCGACGCCGAGCACGGGCGCCTGCTCTTCGCCGGCAAGGTCCAAGACGTCGCGCGCCGGACGACGGAAGGGTTTCTCCGGGGCCACGCCAAGCTCGAGGGGCTCGACGACTTCAAGGGCCGACGCTTCGAGCTCGCGTTCCAGAACGAGTTCGCGGTCGGCTGGCTCGACGGCGAGCCACGCGTGATGACGCCGGATCTCATCTGCGTGATGGACGCCATCAGCGGCGAGGCCGTGGGCACCGAGGTGCTCCGGTACGGCCAGCGCGTCAAAGTCATCGCGCTTCCCGCGCCGCCCATCCTGCTCACGCCGAAGGGATTGCAGCACGTCGGCCCGCGCGCGTTCGGCTACGACCTCGACTTCGTCTCGGTGTTCGCCGCGTGAGACGGATCGGCATCGACGTCGGCGGGACGAACACCGACGCCGTCCTGCTCGAGGGCGACCGCGTCGTCCACGCCGTGAAGACCCCGACGACGCCCGACGTGACGACCGGCATCACCCGCGCCCTCGACCTCCTCCTGAAGACCGGGCCTGTGGAGCCACCCCTCACCTCGATCAGGCCACCTGCGGTTCAAGCCGGCCTCGGCCCACCCGCTCCAATACACGCTGTCATGATCGGCACCACGCACTTCACGAATGCCGTGGTGCAGCGCAAGGATCTCGTGCCGGTCGCGGCGATCCGGATCGGCCTGCCGGCCAGTGCCTCGCTCGAGCCCTTCATCGACTGGCCCGACGACCTGGCGGCCATCGTGCGCGGCGAGATCTTCATGCTCGAGGGCGGCCACGAATACGACGGCCGGCCGATCGTTCCCTTCGATGCGGCCGGCATGCGGCGGGCGGCCCGGCGCATCCGTGAGCTGGGCCTGCGCTCGGCGGCGATCGCGTCCGTCTTCTCGCCCCTCAATGCCTCGTGCGAGGACGAAGCGGCGGCGATCCTGCGCGAGGAGTGTCCCGACGTGGCCATCACGCTCTCCCACCACCTCGGCCGCATCGGCCTGCTCGAGCGCGAGAACGTCGCGCTGCTCAACGCCACGCTCGGCGCGCTGGCCGGCCGGACGGTCGGCGCCTTCACCAAGGCGCTGGAGCGAAGCGGGGTCGCCGCGCCGCTCTATCTCACCCAGAACGACGGCACGATCATGCTCGCCTCGCTCGCCCAGCGGTTTCCCGTCTACTCGTTCGCCTCCGGGCCGACCAACAGCATGCGCGGGGCCGCATTTCTCTCGCGGCTGACCGACGCCATCGTGGTGGACGTCGGCGGCACTACCACCGACATCGGCTGCCTGCGCCACGGCTTCCCGCGGGAGGCCAACAACGTCGTGGAGGTGGGTGGCGTGCGCACGTTGTTCCGGATGCCCGATCTCCTCTCGCTCGGGCTCGGTGGTGGCAGCCTCGTCCGGCCCGAGCCGTTGGCGGTCGGACCCCTGAGCGTCGGGTATCAGCTCACCGAGCGAGCGCGCGTCTTCGGCGGCGCCGACCTGACCGCGACCGACGTCGCCGTCGCCGCCGGACTCGTCGAGCTCGGCGATCGCAAGCGCGTGGCCGACGTGCCAGCCGACCTCGTGAAGAGCGCCCTGGCGCGGATCCACGCGATGATCGAGGAGGGCGTCGACCGTATGAAGACGGACGCCTCAGCGGTTCCCCTCGTCGCCGTCGGCGGCGGATGCTTTCTCGTTCCCGCGGCCATCGACGGCGTCTCCGAGGTCGTCCACGTTCCGCACCGCGCGGTGGCCAACGCGGTCGGCGCGGCCATTGCCCAGGTGTCAGGCGAGGTCGACCAGATCTTCCAGAACCGGAGTCGCGAAGACGCGATCGCGGAGGCGCGCCGACTCGCCGAAGCCAAGGCGGTGAGCGCGGGGGCCGACCCCGCCACGTTGACGGTGGTCGAGGTGGAGGACATCCCGATCGCTTACCTGCCGGGGAACTCGCTGCGGACCCGCGTCAGGGTCATCGGTGACATTGCCGGCGGCGGGATCGCCTAGGAGCCGGAGGTGCCGAGGGGCGTCACGGTTTTGCCGGGGCGCCCCGAGCGCTGGCCGGGGGAGTCCGAGGGGGGCGTAGCCCCCTTCGCTTGAACAACCGGGGGGCCATCTCGGGGCCCCCCATTTGATTAGAGCATCCCGGCGACGACGCGAGCCACCAGCAAGTTGGCGACGATGACGGGAACGTCGAGCGCGGCCTGGAGATCGTCGCGCTGCGATCTCTGGAAGCCGATGCAGTCGAAAACGACGAAACCGGCGCCACCCGCACGCAGACGATCCGCGACGACCGTCGTGGGCGCGGCGTGGTGGTAGGGCGACGCGGCCACGACGACCGGATCGAAGCCGTGCTCCCGCCAGCGTTGCGTCGTCTGCGTGATGTGGCGCTCGGACGGCGTGAGGACGCCCAGCCGGCCCTCGAAGCTGACCGCCCGCAGCACGCCCAGCAGGATCTTGTCGGGCTCGACGAGTGGGCGGCGGGCGCGGAGACCGGTGAAGTGCCCGGTGCACAGGAGCACCGTCATGCTCACGCCGAGCACCTCGAGCTCGGCGATCATCCTCTGGATCCGGGGCGTGACGCCGCGCTTACCGACGAACACCGAGGAGCCGTCGGTCAGGCGGGTTACGAGCACCTCGTCGGCGGCGTCCGGCGCCAGCGCCGCGATCTCGTCGGCGCGCAATCCGTCGAGGGCACCCCGCTCGACGATCTCGACGTCCGGCCCCATCACCTCGGCCATCGCGGGCACGACGTCCGTCCGCGGAGCCTGGCCGATCGTGATCATGCCGACCCTCGGCTTCACGGGCCGGCATGATAGCATCGGCGTCCACATCGCTCGCGAGGTGACGTCGATGAAGCCGACAACCGAGCTCCTGGAACGTCTCTACAGCACTATGGTGCGGATCCGTCGCTTCGACGAGAAAACGACGGAGCTGTTCCAGGCCGGCCTCGTCAAGGGCACGGCGCATTCCTATGTCGGTCAGGAGGCGGTGGCCACGGGCGCGTGCGCAGCGCTGAGCGACGAGGACTCCATCGTCGGCAACCATCGCGGCCATGGCCACTGCATCGCCAAGGGCGCGCGCATCGACCGGATGATGGCCGAGCTGATGGGACGCGAGACCGGCTATTGCCGCGGCCTGGGCGGCTCGATGCACATCGCCGCGCTCGACCTCAACATCCTCGGGTGCAACGGGATCGTGGCCGCCGGCCTGCCCATCGGAACCGGCGCCGCGCTGGCCGCGCGGCTGCGGAAGAGCGCTGCCGTGGTCGCGATCTTCTTCGGCGACGGCGGCGCGAATCAAGGCACCGCCCACGAATCGATGAATCTCGCCGCGATCTGGAACCTGCCCGTCGTGTTCCTCTGCGAGAACAACCAGTACGCGCTGTCGACGTCGTCCAAGCGAACGACGGCCGGCGAGGGCATCGCCGCGCGCTCGGGGGCCTACGGCTTCCCGGGCGTCCGTGTCGACGGCAACGACGTGCTCGAGGTGCACGAGGCCGTGCGGCACGCCGTCGAACGGGCCCGCGGCGGCAAGGGGCCGACCCTGGTCGAAGCGGTGACCTATCGGTGGGGCGACCACAGCATGCGCGCGAACTTGCCGGGCTACCGTACGAAAGACGAGGAGCTCGAGTGGCTGCGGCGCGATCCGATCGCGCGCTTCGAGATGCGCCTCATCGACGAGAAGCTGGTGGCCGGCGACCGGCTCAAGCAGATTCGCGACGAGGTCGAGCGCGAGCTGGAGGAGGCCGTCGCCTTCGCCACGGCCAGCGCGGAGCCGACCGTCGCCATCATGGAGTCGTCGGTGTACGCGCCCCACATCGAGGTGAGCGAGCCCGCGCGGCCGGCCTCCGGCACGCGCGAGATCACCTTCGTCCAGGCGCTGAACGAGGCGATGCACGCCGAGATGGCGCGAGATCCCCGCGTGTTCGTGATGGGGGAGGACGTCGGACTCATCGGCGGGATCTTCGGCGCGACGCGCGGGCTGCGCGAGGCCTTCGGCGAGGAGCGCGTGCGGGACACGCCGATCTCGGAGCCGACCTTCGTCGGCATGGGCGTGGGCGCCGCGGTGAGCGGGCTCCGACACGCCGATCTCGGAGCCGACCTTCGTCGGCATGGGCGTGGGCGCCGCGGTGAGCGGGCTCCG
>MNEG01000049.1 GCA_001917585.1 Candidatus Rokubacteria bacterium 13_1_40CM_68_15 | reverse complement strand
CTGATCATCGCGGCCATGGTGGTCGGGCTCAACCTCGTCATCGACCTCTCGTATGCCTTCCTCGACCCGAGAATCCGTTACCGCTGAGCCATGGCCACCACGCCCGCCTCGATCGTCCTGCCCGGCGTCGATGCCCTCGCCGCAACGCGCACGCGGCCCTGGTATCTCGACGTCTGGGTCCAGATGCTCCGGCGCAAACCGCTCGGGAGCGCGGGGGCCTTCATCGTCATCGTCATGCTGGCCGCGGCCGTCCTCGCCGACGTGATCACGCCCTACGGCTTCGCCCAGACGAGCCTGGGCGAGCGCTTCATCGTGATGGACCGCGCTCACTGGCTGGGGACCGATCAACTGGGCCGTGATTTACTCACCCGGCTCGTCTACGGCGCCCGCGTCTCGCTCTACGTGGGGTTCGGCGCCGTCGTGCTCGGCAGCGTCCTGGCGACGCTCGTCGGCATCCTGTCCGCCTACTTCGGCGGGCGGGTGGATTTGCTCGTCCAGCGCGGCGTCGATGCCTGGATGGCGTTCCCGCCGCTGCTCCTGCTGATGTCGATCATGTCGCTGGTGGGACCGACCGCGTGGCACATCACGCTCGTGCTCGGCGTCGCCTTCGGCATCCAGAACTCACGCATCATCCGGAGCGTGGCGCTCTCGATCAAGGAGCACACCTTTGTCGAGAGCGCGCGGGCGGCCGGGTCCGGCCACGTCCGCATCGCGACCGCCCACATCCTGCCCAACGTCCTGCCGACGATCATCGTCGTCGCCACCACCGGGCTGTCGACGGTGATACTGACCGAGGCGAGCCTTTCCTTCCTCGGTCTCGGCGTGCCGCCGCCCTATCCGACGTGGGGTGGGATGCTCTCGCTGGCCGGCCTCGACCACATGTACCAGGCGCCGTGGCTCGCCATCTGGCCGGCGGTCGCGCTCTCGCTCGCCGTCTTCGGATTCAACATGCTCGGGGACGCGCTGCGCGACCTCCTCGATCCACGCCTGAAGGGACGATGAAAATGGGGGGCCCCGACATGGCCCCCCAAGCCCCCCCAACATTCGGAGCGCCCCGGCGAAGCCGTGGCGCTCCTCTATACCGCTATTTGCTAATGGTCGTGGCCCACCGCCTTGTGAAGCTCGGCCACCGGCACGATGCGACCGTGCAGCGGAAGCACCTGCTCGACGTCGAGCTTCTGCGTCTTGAGGTTCTCGACCAGGTTGACGCTGTACGGGTTCGCGTTCGCCGCACTCGGCGGCGGCGCGTTCGGAGGCAGCGGCGTGTAGGCGTCGGCCTCGACGAGGATCTTCTCCTTGGGCAGATAGACCATGATCAATCCGTCGTGGTGGAGGTTGCCCGCGATGTGACGGATCTCCACCGTGCGCGTGCCATCGGTCAGCACTCGCCGATCGCGCACGCCCTCGACCTTCGCGGTGCGCCCGGCCTTGGCCAGGTGATCCGGCCGAATGGTTGCGCGGTTCGCGATCGCGCGCTCGAGGAACGGCCGGTTGATCTCGTGGGTGATGACGGTCATGCCCTCGCCGGCGGCGGCGCGGACGCCGCCCGCATGATCGAAGTGGTGGTGGGTGTTGACGAGGTAACGGATCGGCTTGCCGGGCACGAGGCTCTTCACCTCGGCCAGCACGGCCAGGGCACGCTGCTCGTTGATCGGGCTCTCGACGAGGATCAGGTGATCTTTCATCTCGATGAGCGCGCTGTTGTGCGTGCCTCCGGACAGGAACCACACGCCGTCGGCGACCATCTGCGATGTGACCCTGGCGTAGGGCTCCGGCGTGGCCCGGACGTTGTCGGGGACCTGGATGTCCACCGTGGCGTTGGGCCGCACGTCGGTGACGGCCAGGTCGAGAATTGGAAACCCGCCCGCGGACTGCAAGATCTTCGTGGGGAACTTCACGCCGCCGAAGTCCCTGTAGTTCAGGTAACGCACCTCGATGGGCATCTCTCCCAGCACGGGATGGGGCACCACCGCCTCGACGAGCGCGACGAGATTTTGTAAATCTACCGTCACCTTCATGCGGTAGCGTCCCGGGTCGTCGAACGTGATCGTCCGGCCCCGCACCGTTGCGTTGCGCGCCATGGCCGCCTTCACGGCTCCGTGCGGCGTGATCCAGATCTGGGCCTGACGCTCGGCCAGGGCGACGGGCACGGGATTGATCACGTCGCCCACCACGTTCCAGGCGTGATCGCCGCTGACGACGAAGACCTGCCGCTGCTCGCCCCGAAGGGGCTGCTGGCTGCCGCCCCGCGGCGGGTCGAGCGCCTGCGTACGCACGAGGTCGTCGCGCAGCGAGGCCGTCTCGTAATTCACCGACCGCGTGAAGCTCTTGAGGTTGAACCGCGGCCACGGCATGGTCGGTGTCGCGTTCTGGCCGACGGCGAAGATCGTTCCGTTGCCCGCGATCTCTATCGAGCGCACGTCTGGAGCGCCGAGCGCAGTCGCGACCTTTTCGAGGCTGGTCGTGGCGGTGTTCTGGGCTCCGGCGACGAACGGAAAGAACGTGACGAGGACACTGACGATGACGACGGCAGGGACCGTCCTTCGCATGATTTCCTCCTGACGGTGTCTCGGCTGGCTCGCCGCGGCTCGAGGCAGCGTATGGCACTGCGCCCGAGCGGTCAAGCGAGCTCGTCCCGAATTGTCTCGGACACGAGGCGTGCCGAACGCGGTCTACGACGCGATCTGGTTCAGCGGCGGCTCGCCGCGAGTGACGCGCCCGATGTTCTCCGCGATGACCTTCGCGCGTGCCTCCAGCATGCCCTCGGTCCAGCCGGACAGGTGCGGCGTCATGAGCACGTTCGGCAGCTCGTGGAATGGATGGCGTGACGGCCACGTGGGACCGACGGCCGTCGGGTAGCGATACCAGACATCGAGGGCAGCGGCGGCGATCGTCTTCCTGGCCAGCGCGTGATAGAGCGCGTCCTCGTCGACGATCTGGGCGCGCGCGACGTTGACGAGGACGGCGGTCGGCTTCATCAGCGCCAGCTCACGGGCGCCGATCAGACCGCGCGTCGTCTCATTGAGCGACAGCGTGATCGCCAGATAGTCGGCCTGGCGGAGCACGTCGTCGAGCGCGTCACCGCGCCGGAACGGCAGGATCGTCATATCGAAAGCCCGCGCGCGATGCGCGACGGCCTGACCGATCCGGCCATAGCCGAGGATCCCCAGGGTCTTGCCTGCGAGCTCCGGCCACGCCGGCGGCGCCGGTGCCCCGACCGCCCACTGGCTCTCCCAGCTTCCGCGGCGTAGCGCGGCGTCGATCCGGGTGAGGTCGCGCGCCAACGCCAGCATGGCGCCGATGACGTACTCCGCGATGCCGGTCTCGTGACCGTAGGCGTTGGCCAGCCACGTACCGTCGGGGAGCGCGGATCGGTCGATGCGATCGAGGCCGGCGCCGGGAACCTGCACGAGCTTCAGCCGTCGGGCCGCCCGCCCCATCTCGCGCGTGAACGCGAGCGTGACGAGGACGTCCGTGTCCGTCAGCCGCGGCACGATGGCGGCCTCGTCAGCCACGACGATCTCGCACGGGACGGTGAGGTGGGTCCGCACCGGCTGTTCGAGGGTCGCCGAAAACGTGCCGGCGAAGGCGACATGAAGGGTCACGTCAACACCATCTGGGTCTGGATCGTCATCGACAGCAGGCGACCCGTGCCGTCGGTCACGCGCGTCTGCCAGACGTGGGTTCGCTTTCCCCGATGGAGCGGCGTCGCTTCGGCGCGCACGGTGCCGGCTCGTCCCGCAGCAAAGAAGTTGGTCTTGGACTCGATCGTGGCCGTCGTCGCGCCGGGCGGCAGGTTCAGGATGGTGGCGGCGGCGCCGATCGTGTCGGCGAGCGCCATCAGCGTGCCTCCGTGAAGGCTGCCTCCCACGGTCGTCAACGCCTCTCTCCACTCGAGCTCGGCGACGACGCGGTCGGGCGTCGCCTCGGTGAAGCGGATGCCCAGCGTGTCCACCAGCGTCCCCTTGAAGCGTTCGGTGATCTCGGCCGGATGGGTGCTCATGCCGGTGATGATCGCCGCGCACGGGACGAAGTCAACTACCTCCGAGGTAATGTCCCGGCCGCCCGGACGGTGTAGAGTGCGCCGGATGGGTCCGGCGGAAAGCCATCTGGGCCAGCTGATTCGGCACTGGCGGACGCGACGTCAGCTCAGCCAGCTCGACCTCGCCGGGGAGGCGGGCGTCTCGTCCCGCCACGTCAGCTTCATCGAGACGGGCCGGGCCAAGCCCAGCCGCGAGATGGTCCTGCAGCTCGCTCGGGCCCTCGACGTGCCGCTGCGCGACCGCAACGACCTGCTGACGGCGGCCGGGTTCGCGCCGGTGTATCGCGCGACCGAGCTGGACGCGCCGGCGCTCGCCCAGGCTCGCCGCGCCCTCGACTTCGTGCTCAAGGCGCAGGAGCCCTACCCCGCCCTCGTCCTCGATCGCCACTGGAACGTCCTCAAGGTCAACGAGGGCAGCGCGCGCGTCCAGGCCTATTTCCTCGACCCCAAGGCAGTGGCGGAGCTCGGGCCGCCGAATGCCATGCGGCTCATGTTCCATCCGCGCGGGTTCCGCCCGTCCATCGTCAACTGGGAGGCGACGGCTGCGTCGCTCGTCCAGTGGCTGCATCGCGACGTGGCGGCCGGGTTCGGCGGTGACGAGACGCGGCGCCTCCTGAAGGAGCTGCTCGCCTATCCCGACGTGCCGCGCCACTGGCAGACGCTCGACCTCGACGCCTCCACCGCGCCCTTCCTGCCCATCGAGCTCAGCAAGGACGGCCTCACCCTGCGGTACTTCACCACGCTCACCACGCTCGGGACACCGCACGACATCACCCTGCAGGAGCTGCGCGTGGAATCGTTCTTTCCGGCCGACGAGGCGACCGAAGCGGCCTCGCGCCGGCTAGAGTCGGAGCGAATTCGCGGAGCTGGAACTACTTGAGCCGCGGGTCGAGCGCATCGCGCAGGCCATCGCCGAAGAGGTTGAAGCCGAGCACGGTGACGAAGATGGCGAGGCCCGGAAAGAGCGACAGCCACGCGTTGGCCTGAATGAAGGCCACGTTGGCCTTCAGGTCCCAGCCCCAACTCGGTGTCGGGGGTTGGGTGCCCAGCCCGAGGAAGGACAGCGTGGCCTCCACGATGATGGAGGTCGCGATGCCCAGGGTGGTGGTCACGATGATCGGCGCCAGGCAGTTGGGCAGGACGTGGCGCAGCAGGATCCAGGGATCGCGCACGCCGAGGGCGTGGCACGCCTCGATGTATTCCTTCTCCTTGATCGAGAGCACGCTGCCCCGGACCAGGCGGGCGTAGATCGGGATGCGCACGATGGCGATGGCGGCGGTCACCTTCATGGTGCCGATCAGCCCGGCCGTCGGCGTGAACATGACCATCAGGATGATGGCGAGCAGGTAGATCGGGAAGGCGAGGATCACGTCCATCGCCCTCATCACCAGCGTATCGACCCGCCCGCCGTAGAACCCTGCGATCATCCCGCACGGCACGCCCACGAAGAGCGCCAGCAGCACCGACGACACACCCACAGCGAGCGAGATCCGAGAACCGTGAATGACCCGACTCAGCATGTCGCGCCCGAGCTGATCCGTCCCGAGCGGATAGTCCCAGCTCGGGCGCTGGAAGGTGCGGGTCTGGTCGCTGGCGATCGGACTCCGCGGCGCGAGCACGTCCGCGAAGAGCGCGACCAGGATGAGGGCGACGACGATGGCGACGCCCACGAGCGCGGTCGCGCTGCGCCGGAACCGGCGCAGCCCCTGGGCCAGCGGCGATTCCGAGCGCTCGACGCTCGCGGGCCAGGCGACCCCGGTCACCCCCGGGAGCTCCGCCTCCCGCGTGCTTCCCCCGCTGATGGGCCGGGTTCTCATCCCGAACGACTCGCCACTGTCGGCCATGCTCGCCTCAGGCGTAGCGGATCCGCGGATCCAGGAACGTGTACGTGAGATCGACGATCAGGTTGATCACGACGAAGGCGAACGCCGTGATCAGGGTGAAGCCCTGCACCTGCTGGTAGTCGCGCCCGATGATCGCGTCGATGCCGAAGGTACCGAGCCCCGGCATGGCGAACAGCGTCTCCACGACGATCGCGCCCCCGATCAGGAAGCCCACTTGAAGTCCCATCACCGTCACGGTCGGGATCAGGGCATTCTTCAGCGCGTGCTTGAACACGACCGGCCGCTCGGCCAGGCCCTTGGCGCGCGCGGTGGTGACGTACTCGGTGCGGATGACCTCGAGCATGCTCGTGCGGAGGAGCCGCGTGAGGATCGCGGCCCGCCCCACCCCGAGCGCGATCGCGGGCATCAGGACGTGCTGCACGTTGCCCCAGAGGCTCACCCCGCACACCATCATCGGGCAGGTACCGGGCAGGTACACCCAGCCCGAGCTGGGCAGCAGCCCGCCGAGGCCGATGGAGAAGAGCAGGAGGAGCAGGACGCCGATGAAGAACTCGGGAATGGAGACGCCGATCATGGCGACCGACGTCGCCGTGTAGTCGGCCCAGGTGTTCTGGCGCAGGGCGCCGATGATCGCAGCGGGGATGGCGATGACGAGCGCGACGCCCATCGACAGCACGATCAGCTCGAGCGTGACCGGCAGCCTGACCAGCACGTCCTGGAGCACTGGGCGTCCGCTCAGGATCGAGATGCCCCAGTCCCCCTGGCAAAGCTTCCCGAGCCAGATCACATATTGAACGAGGATCGGTTTGTTCAGTCCGTACGCTTCGCGCACCTTGATCGCGTCCTCTTCGGTGTAGCCGTCCCCGAGCAGGGCCACGACGGGGTCACCGGGGACCGATCGCATCATCACGAACACCACGAGGGTGATCATGAGGACGGTCGGCACGATCTGGAGCAGCCGCTTGAGGATGTAGGTGCGCATCGGATTACTTGTCCAGCCAGACCTTCTTGTAGTGAACCTTGAACTCGGCCTGGTAGACGTAGCCTTTCATCCACGGCTGGGCGACCTGGTAGAACGGCGAGCCCGAGATGGTGTTCCAGTAGAGCTTGTCGGCGGAGAACTCCTGGAACTCTCTGGCGATGGCCTTGCGCTTGGCCGGATCCATCTCGCGCGCGTAGCGGGCGTAATACTCGTCGACCTTGGGGTCGGTGTGGCGCGAGTGGTTCCAGGCCGCCGTGGTGATCGACAGGTAGGCGTTCTGGTCCACGGTCAAGAGGGACGCGAGATCTTCCACGTACATGTCGAACGAGCCGTCCTGCGTGGTCGTAATCAGCCAGCTGGGCTTGTCGACGAGCCGGATGTTCGCGGTCACGCCGATCCGCGTCACCTGCTCCTTGATGACGGTGGCGATGACGCTGAACACGGATTTCTCGGTGTTCGTCATCAGCTCGAAGGTCAGCGGCTTCTGCGGGCCGTAGCCGGCCTCACCCAGCAACGCTTTCGCGCGGACCGGGTCGTAGGGGCACAGGTGGGTGACGTCCGTCGCGTCCAGGGTGCCCGGCGGGATGATCCCGAGCCACGGCGTGGCCTGTCCCTTGAAGGCGATTTTCACGATCTCCTTGCGGTCGATCCCGTAGCACCCGATGGCCTTGCGGACCCTGAGATCGTTGAAGATCGGATGCGGCGCGCGGTCCTTGGACATGGGTTTCCCGTCCGCGGGCACGGTGACCTTCATCATCGCCATCATTGGCGTCGTCTCTTTCCCGGTCATGATCTGGGCGCGTGGGTTCTGCGCGCGGAGGGTGTCGACGTGATCGGCCGAGAAGTCGGCGATGAAGTCGATCTCGCTGGCCTTGAACGCGGCCATCTGCGTGACGGGATCCTTGATCACACGGATTATGACGCGATCGACATAGGGGAGCCCCGGCTCGAAGTACTTGTCGAAGCGGTCCATGACCAGATGGGCGCCCTTCACCCACTCGACGAGCTTGAAAGGCCCGCATCCCACGACCGCCTCAGGCTTTCCGGCCTTCCGGTCCTCGAGCGAGTACTTCTGCGTTGCGGTGGGCGAGTAGAGGACGAGCCCCATCCGGTACGCGGCCAGCATGTGCATCATGAACGCGTAAGGATGCTTCAGTCGGATCTGCACGGTATACGGATCGAGCACCTCGACCGAGTGCACCGGCTCGTAGAACGTCCGCATGCTGGACCTGGTCGCGGGGTCCATGATGCGGTCGATGTTGAACTTGACGACGGCCGCGTCGACCTGGGTGCCGTCGTGGAAGAGGACGTTCTTCCTGAGCCTGAACGTGTACAGGAGACCGTCGGGCGAGATCTGCCACGATTCGGCGGCGTCGGGGACGAATTTCCCGTCGGGGGTGATGTTGATCAGCCCACATCCGACGTTCGTCGCGACCCAGATCATTTCGTAGCCCGGCACGGTGTGAAAGTCGAGACCCAGGATCTCGTTGCCGTAGGCGACCCGTAGCGTGCCGCCGCGCTTGGGCGTCTGTGCCTCGGCCGGTGGTATGACGGTGAGGCCCAGCAGCACCGTGGTTAGGAGGAGGCTCAGCAGGGAGCCGGTCGAGCGGATGACGGTTCTCCTCCCCGATCTGGCTACTTGTCCAGCCAGACCTTGTCGTAGTGCACTTCGAACTCGGCGTTGTAGACGTAGCCCTTCATCCACGGCTGCGCGACCATGTAGAACGGCGAGCCGGAGATGACGTTCCAGTACATCTTGTCGGCTACGAACTCCTGGAGCTCCTTGGCGATGGCGCGGCGCCTCACCGGATCCATCTCTCTGGCGTACCGTGCGTAATACTCGTCGACCTTGGTGTCGGTGTGCCGCGAGTGGTTCCAGGCCGCGCCGCTCGTCGACAGGAAGTTGTTGCTGTCCAGGGTCAGCTGGGATAGCAAATCTTCGACGTACATGTCCCAGGGACCGTCCTGGTTGGCCGCGGTCATCCAGGTGACCTTGTCCACCAGCCGGATGTTCGCCGTCACGCCGATGCGCGCCATCTGCTCCTTGATGACGGTGGCGATGACGCTGAACACCGACTTCTCCGTGTTGGTCATCAGCTCAAAGGTGAGCGGCTTCTGGGGGCCGTAGCCTACCTCGGCCAGGAGCGCTTTCGCTCGGGCCTGGTCGTAGGGGCACAGGTGGTTGACGTCCACGGTATCCAGGGTCCCGGGTGCGGTCATCCCCACCCACGGGGTGGCCTGCCCCTTGAACGCGATCTTCACGATCTCCTGCCGGTCGATCCCGTAGCAGCCGATGGCCTTGCGCGCACGCAGATCGCCGAAGATTGGGTGCGGCGCGCGCTCCTTGGACATGGGCTTCCCGTCCTTGGGCACCGTCACCTTCATCGCCGCCAGCATCGGCGTGGTTTCCTTGCTGGTCATGATCTGGGCACGCGGACTCTGCGCGCGGAGCGTGTCGACGTGCTCGGGCGAGAACGAGGCGATGAAGTCGATCTCCCCGGCCTTGAAGGCGGCCATCTCGGTCACCGGGTCCTTGATCACGCGGATGACGACGCGGTCGAGGTAGGGAAGCCCGGGCACGAAGTACTTGTCGAAGCGCTCCATCACCAGGTGGCTCCCCTTGACCCACTCAATCAGGCGGAAGGGTCCGCACCCCACCACCGCTCCTGGCTTGCCCTGCTTGCGGTCCTCGAGGCTGTACTTCTGGGTGGCGGCCGGTGAGTAGATGATGAAGCCCGTGCGGTAGGCCGCGAGCATGTGGAGCATGAAGGCGTAGGGATGCTTCAGGCGGATCTGTACGTTCTGGGGATCGAGGATCTCCACGCTGTGGATCGACTCGTAGAAGGGGCGCATGCCCGACCTCGTAGCCGGGTCCATCAGCCGTTCGATGCTGAACTTGACGGCCGCCGCGTCCACCTTCGTGCCGTCGTGGAAGAGCACGTTGTTCCGGAGCTTGAAGGAGTAGAGGAGGCCGTCCGACGACATCTGCCACGACTCCGCCGCGTCACCCACGAACTTCCCGTCGGGCGTAATGTTCAGAAGGCCACATCCGACGTTCATCGCGACCCACATCATCTCGTAGCCGGGAGCGGTGTGGAAATCGAGGTGGGCGATCTCGTTGCCATAGGAGACGCGGAGGGTGCCCCCGCGCTTCGGCGTCTGAGCGTCAGAGGCCGGTACGAACGTGACGACGATCCAGGCGAGCGCTGTCAGCGTGACGAGCTCCCTGTGTCGAGCGGGCCTGGAAGAACCGATAGCGCGACGGTGTGGCAGGTACTTTACAACGGCTTCCACCTGTCAACAATGGGTCCGCGGGCCCGAAGCCATCGCCCGCGACCGGTGCTGCCTCTTGTGTTCAGGTGGAGAATCGGGCAAGTCTCGGTGGGTCTGGGAGGAACTTCATGAGCGGACAGGCGGGACCAACGACCCGGCGGTTCACGGAACAGCGCTGGCTGCTCGACAACACCATCCGCGCCGTCGGCATGGACTGGGACCAGCCGCGCTCGATCTATCTCTCGGCGCCGTGCGGCGTCGAGGCCAACGCCGACTTCGCCGGGCTGCGCCAGCGCATCACCAAGCTGGCCGACGCCTCGCCGGCGTTCGAGGCCGTGGCCCGCCGGCGCGAAGCCAAGGCGGTAGCTGCCGAGCAGGCGTCGAGCCCGGTCACGGCGCGCGAGAATTACTTCATGGCGGCCATCCACTGGGCCGCCGCTCAGTGGCCGATCGACGAGAACAACGAGGTGAACCGCTTCTACAACGGCAAGAAGCGCGAGTGTTACACGAAGTACGCGCAGCTCGCCGACCATCGCGTCGAGGCGGCGTGGATCCCGCTGCCTGGTGGCCCGTCGCTGCCGGCGTGGTTCCACCTGCCACCCGACTACAAGGGTGGCCGCATCCCCGTCGTCGTCTCCATCCCCGGGATGGATTCGTTCAAGGAGATCGGCGTGGCGATGTACGGCGACCGCTGGCTCTCGCGTGGGCTGGCCGTGCTCGCGCTCGACGGCCCCGGCCAGTACGAGAGCCCGGTGCTCGACATCTACTTCAGCATGGAGGCGTGGATCGCCACCGGCACCGCGGTGGTGGAGTGGCTGCTGAAGCGCCCCGAGATCGACGGCGCGCGCATCGGCGTCGCCGGGAACTCGTTCGGCTCGTTCTTCGCCACGATCGCCGCCGCCCACGAGCCACGGCTGCGCGCCATCGCGGTGTCCGCCGTCTGCCACGAGCCGGGATTCCATACGATCTTCGAGGAGGCGTCGCCGACGTTCAAGGCGCGGTTCATGTACATGTCGGGCATCGCCGACGAGGCGAAGTTCGACGAGTTCCGCAAGACCATGACGTGGGAGGGCCACGCCGAGCGCATCCAGTCCCCGTACCTGTGCGTGGCCGGCGAGCACGAGGAGCTCTCGCCGCTCATCCATACGGAGCGGTTGCTGAAGGCGTTGCGCGGACCGAAGCGCTTCGTCGTGTATCAGGACTCCCGCCACTCGGTGGGCAACGTGCCGTCGGCCAACTTCGGCCCCTTCCCGCCGATCCTCATCGCCGACTGGATGGCGGCGGCGCTGGAGGGCAAGACGTTTGCGAGCGAGAAGTGGTACGTGGAGGCGAACGGGCGGATCGTGAAGTCGGCGCTGTAGGCCCATGCGTATCGCGACCTGGAACGTCAACTCGCTGCGGGCGCGGCTCGAGAAGGTCACCTGGTGGCTGGCCCGGGCCCGGCCCGATGTCCTAATGATGCAGGAGACGAAGCTGGCCGACGCCGACGCGCCCGCCGACGTCTTCAAGAACGTCGGCTACGAGCTCGTCCACCACGGCGAGGGACGCTGGAACGGCGTCGCCATCGCCAGCCGTGTCGGCATCGGCGACGTCGTGACCAACTTCGGCGAGCCGCTCCGCCCGCCGAAGACGCCCGACGTCTCCGACGACGAGCCGCTCGCCGAGGCGCGCATGGTGGCCGCGGTCTGCCGGGGCGTGCGCGTCGTAAGCGTCTATGCGCCGAACGGCCGCGTCGTGGGCTCGCCCTTCTACCAGGCCAAGCTCGCGTGGTTCGAGCGGCTGGCCCGCTGGCTGGCCGACGCCGCCGATTCGAAGCAGGCCCTCGTGCTGGGCGGCGACTTCAACGTCGCGCCCTCCGATGACGATGTGTGGGATCCCGCCGCCTGTCACGGGGGCACCCACGTGTCCGAGCCCGAGCGCTCGGCGTTCACCCGGCTCTGCGAGTGGGGGCTGGTCGATGCCTACCGCCGTCACCACCGGGAGCCGGGCCGTTACACGTGGTGGGACTATCGCGCCGGCAACTTCCACAAGAACTTCGGTATGCGCATCGATCACCTGCTGGTCACGACGCAGGTGGCCGAGCGTACAGTGTGGGCGGAGATCGACCGTGAGGCGCGCAAGGGCAAGCCCGTGCCCTCCGACCACGCGCCGCTCGTGGTCGACCTCGATGAGCCGGGCTCGACGTTCGACGCCGGCTGGAAGAGCTGACTACCAGAACTCCTTCGTCGCGCGGCGCGCGCCCTCGGCCATGCTGGCGAGCTTCGCCCACACGATGTCGGGGACGACGGCGGCCTGGCCGACCCACGTGCCGAAGCCGCAGTCGGTGCCGGCGATGACGTGCTCGCGTCCGACCAGCCGCGCGTAGCGGCCGATGCGCTCGGCGACGAGATCGGGGTGCTCGATGAAGTTCGTCGTCGAATCGAGCACGCCCGGGATGAGCACCTTCGCGTCGGGAAGCTTGACCTGCTCGAACACCCGCCACTCGTGAGCGTGCCGCGGATTGGACGCCTCGAACGAGATTCCGCTGGGCCGGGCCGTGAAGACGACGTCGATGATGTCGGCCAGCGGCACGTCGTGATGATGGGGGCCTTCGTAATTCCCCCAGCACAGGTGGAGCCGGGCCTGCTCGGGGGGCACGTGAGCCAACGCGTGGTTCAGCGCCTCGATGTGCAGGCGCGCCATCTTCCGGAACTGCTCCACGCTGAGATCGGCGAACTGGATGTGCCGCCCCATACCGAGGTCGGGACAGTCGACCTGGAGCACGAAGCCGGCGGCGGTGATGGTCTCGTACTCCTGTCGCATGGCCTCCGCGATCGCGAACAGATAGGCCTCGTGAGTCGGATAGTGATCGTTGCGGAAGAACAGCGAGATGACGCCGGGGGAGGCGGCGCTGAGGAACCCCGGCCGGCCGCCGACGGCCATCTTCAGATTGTCCGCGTCACGCCGCGCCGCCTGCGGATCGCGAACGCTGATCGGCCCGTTGCACGCTGGAGTCCGACGGCGCGAGCGGCCGGGATCGCCGAACACGCGCGCCGCCATCTCGGGAAAGTCGACGAGATCGCGGTACTGCAGCGGATGGCTCTGACCACCGAAGCCGCTGAGCCGGTCCTTCACGTAGGTGGCGTAGCTCGGCTTGCTCATCTCGCCGTCGTTGACGAGGTCGACGCCGGCGCCCACCTGCCTGGTCACGACCTCGGCCACCGCCGACCGGATGCGCGCCTCGAGCGCCGACGGATCTACGGGCACGCCCTCTTCCTTGGCGAACATCATCCGGATCAGATCGGCCGGGCGAGGCAGGCTGCCGGTGTGAGTCGTCAGGAACCGGTCGGTGCTGCGCATGTTAAGCTCCTGTAGAGGTGACCATGTCAACCGACCATACGGTGACCGCCCGGTACGATACCGTATTCCACCACAATTACGCCGTCGAGCAGCCGGAGCTGCGGCGCCTGTACGAACAGGCCAAGCGGGACCAGTGGAACGTGTCCCGCGACATCGAATGGAGTCGGTCGGTCGATCTCGACGCGCCCGTCGTCGCCGACGAGCTCATCGACATCTACGGGACGCCGTACTGGGACCGTCTGGGGCCACGTGAGCGGGCCGAGCTGAATCGCCGGTTCGCCGCCTGGCGGCTGAGCGTGCTGCTCTACGGCGAGCACGGCGCCATGCTGGTGTGCAGCCAGCTGGTGGAGACGGTCTCGGGGACGGACGCGAAGTTCTTCCAGGCGACGCAGGTGGTGGACGAGGCCCGCCACACCGAGGTGATCGACCGCTATCTGCGCGACAAGCTCGGCGGACTCACCTACCCGATGCCCCAGAACGAGCGCGATCTCTTCGATACGATCCTCGGCGACTCGCGCTGGTACGTGAAGACCATTGCGCTCCAGCTCGTCGCCGAGACGTTCGCCGTCGCGCTCTTCCGGATGCTGGCCGAGACGTCGAAGGACGAGCTGCTCCGCGAGATCTGCCGCAACATCCTGCGCGACGAGTCACGGCACATGGGGTTCGGGATGCTCAGCCTGCCCGCCACGATCGCTCAGCTCGGCGACGCCGAGCGCCGCGAGGTCGAGGAGTTCACCTGCTGGTCGCTGAGCAAGGTGCTGACCGGCCTCTTTCCCACCGAGGTCTATCGGGACATGGGCTTCAGCCCGACGGAGATCGGTGAGATCCAGCACCTGCGCAGGGCACGCGCCGTCGACGGCGAGTCGTCCTTCTTCCGTCAGACGTTCAAGAAGGATCTCCACGGCACGCTCGTGCAGAACCTGGCGCGGATCGGCGTCCTCACCGAGCGCGTCCGGCCGAAGCTCGAATCGCTCGGCATTCGCGTGCCGGCCCACATCGGCTGACGGCAGGCGCGCCGGTCCTCGGCCCGATCAGGGCCCGGGGTTGAAGCACGTCGCCAGCGCGCCCTCGGCACACACGCACTCGATGGGCTCGCCGTGGGCACCCCTGAGCATCACCACGCCGCCCTTACAATCGGGCCAGTGGTGAGCCCGGCTGGCCATCAACGGCACGAGGAACAGCGCCAGCCCGAACAAGATTGCGAGGATCCATCCGACGGTCTTCATAGAGGTTGAGACGTTCGGACTTTGCCGAAGGATTCCGCCGCGCCGCGGGAACCGTGGGGCCCGGGCCAGCGTCTTAAGTTCGCAGGAGGGCCGACCATGACGAGACGAGGGCTGGCGCTCGCGGTAATGCTCATAACGTTGGCAGCCGCAGGGACGGCGCTGGCCCAGGGCTTCGGAGCTTCGGCCAGCGATCGAGTCTTTCAGGTGACCTGGAACGCCGCCACGACGCGGCGCGGACAGCCGGCCATCGAGGGCTACGTCGCCAACCAGACGGGCTATTCGTATCGAGGGATCGAGCTCGCCGTCGACGGCACGGATACTGGCGGGCGGCCGCTGCCCACGACCACCTTCATCGTCAACGGCGAGGTGTCTGCAGGCGACCGCCTGTACTTCAAGAACGCCGTGCCGCAGGCTGGAGCAAACTACCGGGTCACGGTCCGCTCGTACGAGCGGTTCGGCGGCGGAGCCGGGATGTAGCGTCGACCTCAGTAGTACGCCGCCGGCGTCGTCATCTTGCCGACGTCGGGGTACAGGACGCCAGCCGCCGCCTTCGACGAGGACCGAGGCGTGTACCAGACGGCGCCGTCCCGGGTGATGGCCAGTTTGGGCTGGTCGGTGCGCTGCGGCGTCGGGAAGTACGTGAACGTTTCCGCCTGCGGATCGAAGCGAATGAGCGTCCCGCCCTGGCCGCCGTCGCTGATCCAGATCTTGTCGTCGCGATCCGGCCACACGTCGTACGGCTCAGCGAACGGCATGGGGATGTCGTACTCGACGATCTTGCCGGTCCGGGGATCGATCTTGCCGAGCTTGCCGTTGTTGAACCCGCCGTACCAGACCATGCCCTTCGAATCGACGCCCAGCCGGCGGATCGTGCACGGCTGCGTCGGCGCCTCGTACTCGGTGAACTTCTCCGTGCGCGGATCGAACTTGCCGATCTTGCACCGACGGAACTCGGCGAACCAGACGTTCTCGTCCTTGTCGAGCGTGACGCCGTACGGCGCGGCGCCTTGCGTCGGGACCTTCCAGACCGTCGCCTTCTCGGTCTTCGCATCCCACTTGCCGAGCATGTCGCCCTGGATGACGGTGAACCACACGTTGTCCCTGGAATCGACGACCGGAGTGTGGCCGCGCCCCTTACTCTGGCCGGTGGAGTCCATGGGATACCGGGTCATGGCGCCGGTCTTGGGATCGAGCCGTCCCAGGTGAAACCCGACCGTCTCGGCCCAGAAGACGCGGCCCCTGGAGTCGACGGTGAGGCCGTGAGGATCGGCCTTGGGGTCGGGAAGGACGAAGTCCTTGATGGCTCCCGTGCGCGGGTCGACGTGGCCGATCCGGTTGGGGACGCTGCGATCGGTGTACCAGACGTTGCCGTCCGGGTCGAAGTGCGGCTCCTGGGTACGCCGCTGTTTGTTCGTGGCGTCGAGGCTGGCGTCGAGCGGCACGTAGTATTCGACGTACATCGCCTTGCCGAGCGCCGCTTCGTCCAGCGGGAAGTCGGCGTCGACCTTCAGCCCCCGCTTCGTTGCAGCAGGGCCGAAGTGCTTCGTCAGATAGGCGGTGATGGTCGCGCGGTCCGCCGCGCTCAGCGTGCCGGGCGGGATCATGGCGCCGCGCTCGCTGCCCTTGCCTTCCATCACGTCGATGAACGTGCTCCACGTCACTTCCGGGAGCTGCCGGGCCGGAAAGAAGTTCTTCCCGTGGCAGTACATGCACTGCTTCTCGAGCAGCGCGCGGCCCGGCTCGCGGGGGTAGAGCTCGTCGTAGGAGACGAGCGTCACGTCAGTGCCCGACGATCGCATGGTGAATCCGAACTCGCCCTGCTGGACCGGCTCGGCCATGCCCTCCCGCAGCGAGAAGTTCAGCAGGGGAAGAGATTGACCGCTCGATAACGCCCGCCGCTCGTGTAGACCATGAACAGGACGTTCTTGTCGACGTTCATGAGATGGACCTGCGCAGCCTTGAACGGCTTCGGCGCCTGCACCATCCCGGAGAGCGTCGCCGTCCCCGGCAGACCGTTCACGTCGGCCGCCCGGGCCCTCGTCGCGTGATCCCAGGCCAGCGCCACGACGACGACGATGACCGCAGCCCAGACCGTGTGTCGCTTCCGCATGGAGACCTCCCTGGTGAGGCGTCTCACCGACGCGCGACGCGCGGCGGGAACAACCGGCTTCGATCGTCGACGCTGGCGCCCGCCCGCTTCTTGCGCAGGCGGCGATGGATCCGGGCGAGGATGTCGCGCTGATCGAGGAATGCGTCGAGCAGCTGCCCGGCCACGATCAGAGGCGCGCCCACGACGATGGCGGCCGTGGCACCGAGGACGACAGCCACGACGCGAGTGACGCGGGGATCGAGGTCGGACGCATAGCGAGTCAGGTCAGGGCCGGCAATCCCGACCGCCACCGCCGCCAGCACGCCGAGGACGATGACGATCGATCCCGTGATGACCAGCACACGCGCCCAGAGACGGGTGAATCGGTACGTCACACCGCCGCGAACTCTAGGCGCAGGAGGCCATACCTGTCAATTGCTCGCGATCCCCAGCCAGACGAGGAGCTGGCCGGGCGGAAACGGAACGCCGAGCGCTTTCTCGAACAGTCCATACACGAAGGCGAAGCCGAACACGGACAGCAGAATCGTGATCGGCCAGCGCTCGCGCGCGCCGACCTTGAGATAGAGAAACGTCGCGACCAGCGTCGCCAGAGAAAAGCCGAGCAGCCAGAACGCCACCCAGAAGCCGGCGATCCACGCGCAGATCTCGATGCTGCGACGCCTGGCCACATCCGGCGGCACGTCGGACGCCGGCTCACCGTCAGCGCGCGTCTCGCGGCGGCCGGTGAGGTCGCGCGCGAGCTGGCCGAGCCCGAGCAGGATGCCCGGCACGCCCACAGCCCAGGGAAAGAGTCCCGCGCGCGTGCCGAACGTCCGGCTCTGCCAGAGCGCCCACGCGAACAGGGCCACGATGACGGCGCTGAACACGGTCTCGCCATCGAGCAGCATTGCCCGAGGCTCGCGCGCCGCGGCCGTATCCGGCGCGACGGTCGCCGCCGCTGCTGCTCTCCGGCGCCGTCGGCGCTCGGTGACGATGGGCACGAGGAAGCCGATTGCGATCACCGCGAACAAGATCAGCACGCCGGGCCGGGCGATCCACGCGATGCCGTAGTTGTCGGTGGAGAGGAAGAGCTTGTTCTCGGCAAGCGGCCCGAGCACGAGGCCGAGCAGCAGCGGCGGGCGCGGCCATCCGAGCCGCGCCATGACCCAGCCCAGCGCGCCGAACAAGAGGACGATCAGCACGTCCTCGAAGACGTTCTTCTCGGCAAAGGCACCGACCGCGACCAGCATCAGGATGAACGGGATCAGCAGGGCGCCCCGGATCTGGGTGATCTTCACCAGCTGCTTCAAGAAGAGGAAGCAGACGGCGACCGTGATCACGTTGGAGACCACGATCGTCCACACCATCGACAACGTCAGCGTGAGGTGCCCCTTGGGTGCGGGCGTGAGCATCGACGGCCCGGGGACGAGGCCCTGGATGAGAAACGCGCCCATGAGGATGGCCATGGTGACGCTGGCAGGAACGCCGAAGGCGACGGTGGTGACGAGGCTACCGCCGAGCGTCGAGTTGTTGGCCGCCCCCGGTCCCAGCACGCCCTCGACAGCGCCGCGGCCGAAGCGCTCGCGGTCGGGAGAACTTTGAACTGCGTGAGCGTAGGCGAGCCACTGGGTGGTCGCCGCGCCCATGCCGGGAATGATCGCGATGAAGGTGCCGATGGCGCTGCAGCGGAGCACCAGCCACCAGTGCGTGAAGGTGTCGCGCACGCCCTGCCAGACGCCGCCGAGCCGGCCCACCTCCACCTTGGCGATGCTCGAGCCCTGCACGGCGAGATCGATGACCTCGGGAATCGCGAAGAACCCGATCGTGACCGGCACCAGGCCGATGCCGTCCCACAGGAAGAGCTGGCCGAACGTGTAGCGCTGGATCCCCGAGACCGGGTCGAGCCCGATGGTGGCGAACCAGAGACCGAGACATCCCGCCACGAGGCCCTTCACGAGGGCCTCGCCGCTCAGCGAGGCCACGAACGTGATGCCGAGCAGCGCCAGCATGAAGAACTCGGG
>MNEG01000128.1 GCA_001917585.1 Candidatus Rokubacteria bacterium 13_1_40CM_68_15 | reverse complement strand
CTTGCACGAGTATTACTTCGAGAACCTTCGGCCGGCCGCTGACCCACGGCCGCCGACGAGCTCCGGGCTGGCCCAGGCCCTGGGTGGGTCGTTCGAATCGATCGAGCAATGGATGACGGACTTTCATGCCATCGGCGAGATGCGGGGGGTCGGCTGGGTGATCCTCTTCGAAGACCCGGTGACCGACCGGCTCAGCAATCACTGGATCACCCTGCACCAGGAGGGCATACCGGCCGGCTTCAAGCCCCTTCTCGTCATGGACGTGTGGGAACACGCCTTCATGCGCGACTACAAGGCCACCGAGCGGAAGAAGTACGTAGAAGCGTTCTTCCGTAACATCGACTGGGCGCTCGTCGAGCGGCGTCTCCAGCAGACGGCTTCGATCCGACCGGCGGCCGCATGAAGCGCTTGGCCGGCCTCGTCCTGCTGGTGCTCGTTCTGGGCGCCGGCTGTCGGAGCCTCACCGGCCGTTCGATGGGGCAGTGGGCGGATGACCGTACGATCACCGCCATGGTCAAGACGCAGGTGGCCGAGACGACGGCCGGGCACTCCTCGCGCATCCGCGTCGATACCTACGATCGCACGGTCTACCTGACGGGCGGCGTCGAGACGCCGGAGATGAAACGGCGCGCCGAGGAGATTTCCTGGCAGGTGCCGAACGTCGCGCTCGTCGTGAACAACCTCCACGTCCTCCGTTCGACGCCGGCGGCGTCGCCGCCGACCGAGGCCGCCACGCTCGTGATGCCGCGAGCGTTCGCAGGCGGGGAAAGGCTCGTCCGGCTCGACGTAGAATCGGGGACGCCGACGTGGACACGCTACGCCGGCTACGACAGTGAAGGTCGGCGTATCGCCACGGTCTTCGCGGTGCTGACCATCGAGCTCAGTAATGGCGGCGTGCGCGCTCTTCCCGTGGACCTGCCCGTGGACCACCTGTCCGTCCGTCCCGACGGAGCCACGGCGTACGTGGTGATGTGGCACGACAAGCACGTGAACGATGCCTCCACCCGATGAGCGGCGCGGCCGCGGCGGTGGGTATACTGCGAGCGTGGGGCTGATATCCTCCCTGGCGCTCGTCGGCCTGTTCGCCACCTCGGTCGCGGCCGAAGCCCCCACGGATGTTCGGGCGCGTGTCGACTACCACGTGCGCCAGGCCACCGAGCTCGCGGACCACTTCGATGGCGTGATCAGGAGCGACTGCCCGCGCTTCGGCAATAGCGGTGAGTGGCAGGCCTACGTCGACGATGAGATCAGCCGCATGGTGCTCATGGCCGCTCACGTCGAGCAAGCGTGGGTGGAAGCGAAGACGACCGGTGACGACGAGGTTCGCCAGGCCGCCAAAGCGCCCCGCAAGCGCCTGGGCGAGGCGCGGCCGCTGCTGAACAAGCTGCAGACGTGCGCCGAGAACAATGGGGCCACGCTGTCGACGGCCAGCGTGTGGCAACGGATCGATCGCGAAATACCGCGCCGTCAGGCCGAGATCGCCCTGCCGCGCTGAGCCCCTTCGATCCAAAATCTGGTATCGTCGCCGGCATGAAATCCCCGTTCTCTCTGGAAGGGCGCACCGCCATCGTCACGGGCGGTGGCACGGGCATCGGCAAGTCGATCGCCATCGAGTTCGCGCGGGCCGGCGCCGACGTCGCCATCTGCAGTCGAAAGATCGAGCACCTGGAGCCGGTGGCCGAGGCGGTGCGTGCTCTCGGACGCCGCACGTTCGCCATGATCGTGGACGTGCGGGTGGAGGAGCAGGTGCAGGCGGTCGTCGAGCGCGCCGCGCGAGACTTCGGACGCCTGGACGTCATGATCAACAACGCCGGAGCGTCGTTCCGCTCGCGCCCGGAGGAGATCTCCGTCAACGGCTGGAATGCCGTGGTCGGCATCAACCTCAACGGCGTGTTCCTCGGCTGCAAGTGGGCGCAGCGTCAGATGCTGAAGCAGGGGAGCGGCGGCGTCATGGTCAACGTCGCCTCCATCGCGGGTGTCTATGGTTCGACGATGATGCCGCACTATGGGGCCGCCAAAGCGGCGGTGATCAACCTCACGCGTGCGCTGGGCGTCGCGTGGGGGCGTCACGGCATCCGGGTCAACTGCATCGCGCCGGGTCCGGTCGAGACCGAGGGTTACATCGACGTCCTGCACAAGACCGATCCCGACGCGGACAAGACCTACCAGGCCGTCGCGGCGCGCGTGGCGATGGGGCGCTGGGGCCGCGTCGAGGAGATCGCCTATCCCTGCATCTTTCTCGCGTCAGACGCCTCCTCGTTCATGACGGGTGAGACCATCATCGTGGACGGCGGTCCGTCGCCGCGCGAGTCGGAGGGCTGAGCCGCATCCGGATGCGTGCCCTCGTCATTGGCGGCTCCGGCCAGGTCGGCGCCGCGCTCGAGGGGATCCTCGTCGCCCGCGGTCACACCGCCGTCGCGACTCATCATCGCGTGCCCCAGCCCGGCACGGTTCAGCTCGATGTCAGGGACGAGGCGGCCACCGCCCGCCTCATGACCGACGCCGCGCCCGATGTCGTCTTCTGCCCGGCCGGGCTGACCGTCGTCGACTACTGCGAAGACCATCCGGACGAGGCGTTTCAGGCGAACTGCGAGGCGCCGGCGCGCGCCGCAGCACTGGCGGCCGAACGCGGCGCGGCCTTCGTGTTCTTTTCGACCGAGTACGTCTTCGACGGTCGTGACGGCCCCTACGGCGAGGACGATCCCGTGGCGCCACTGTCCGTCTACGGCCGCAGCAAGCTCGACGGCGAGCGCGCGGTGATGGCGGCCAACGCTCGCGCCCTCGTGGTGCGTACGACGGTGGTGTACGGGCCGGAGCCTCAAGGCAAGAACTTCATCTACCAGCTTCGGCGCCGTGCCGCCGCCGGCGAGCCATTGAAGGTGCCGGCCGATCAGCGTTCGAGTCCTACCTTCAACGTCGACCTCGCCGCCGCTACCATCGACCTGGTGGAGCGCGCCGCCCGTGGCGTCGTTCACGTGGCGGGGCCGTCCGTGATCGATCGTTACGCCTTCGCCCGCATGGCCTGCGACGTGTTCGCCCTCGACGCCAGGCTCGTCGTTCCGGTGATGACGGCGGATCTCCAGCAACGTGCGGCGCGGCCGCTCAACGCAGGGCTCCGCATCGAGCGGGTGCGGCGACAGATCGCGACGCCGCTGCGTGATCCGGCCGCGGGATTGGCGGCGATGCGCGCCACACTTGGAGCGCGCGTGGTTGACACCACCAGGGGCCATCGGTAGCATGAACCGTCGCGCTCCGTCGCGGTGACCGTAGCTCAATTGGTCAGAGCACTGGACTGTGGCTCCAGGGGTTGGGGGTTCGATTCCCCTCGGTCACCCCAGCTCGTGAGCAGCCGGTCGCGCCTGTAGCTCAGTTGGATAGAGCGTTGGCCTCCGAAGCCAAAGGCCAGAGGTTCGAATCCTCTCAGGCGCACCACGTTCGGATTGGAGGACGAGGAACGGGCCGTTAGCTCAGTTGGTAGAGCAGCTGACTCTTAATCAGCGGGTCCAAGGTTCGAGTCCTTGACGGCCCACCAACACTGACGGGCACTTCGGTGATGACCGGAGTGCCCGTCGTCATTCTGCGACTCTTCCTCGCCGTTCGTCGTAATCTTCCCAACCATCGCAGACAGCTTCACGACCGCCTGTATACTCCCGCAGGACGCAATAGAGGCCAGTCCCGAGTGACACGACACAGCACGAGGCAGTAGCGTGCAGAGCGCCGAGCTCGTCCTCGCGCTGCTCATCGCCGTCGCCGTGCTCGTCACGATCGCGCGCCGCCTTGGGATCGCCTACCCGATCTTTCTCGTCATTGGCGGCCTCCTGCTGGGGCTCGTGCCGGGCATTCCGCGGATCGAAATCGAGCCCGACCTCATCTTCCTCCTGGTGCTGCCGCCGCTGCTCTATATCGCGGCGTACTTCACGCCCGTTCGCAACCTCCGCGCGAACCTGGGCATCATCAGCTCACTCGCCATCGGCCTGGTCATCGCGACGGCGCTCGCCGTCGCCGTGGTTGCCCGCGCGCTGATTCCCGGCATCACGTGGCCGGTGGCGCTCGCCCTCGGCGCGATCGTCGCGCCGCCCGACGAGATCGCGGCCACCGCGATCGCCGCGCGGCTGGCCGTGCCGCGGTGGATCGTGACGATCCTCGAAGGTGAGAGCCTGCTGAACGACGCGACCGCGCTGACGATCTACAGCGTCGCCGTTGCGGCCGCGGTCGGGGGCTCGTTCTCGCCGACGACGGCGTCGGCGACCTTCACCGTCGCGATCGTGGGCGGCGGTGCCATCGGTCTGGCCGTGGGCTGGGTCGTCGCGCACATCCGATCGCGCCTGGAAGACACGCCGGTGGAAATCACGATCTCGCTCCTGACGCCGTACGCCGCCTTCCTCCCGGCCGAGCGGCTCGGCGCCTCGGGAGTGATCGCGACGGTGGCCGCCGGCCTGTACCTCGGACATCGTGGATCGCGCATCATGGGCGCCGACGCCCGCCTGACCGGTCGGGCCGTGTGGGAGACGCTCACCTTCCTCCTCAACGGATTCGTCTTCCTCATCACGGGACTCGAAGTACCGCTGCTCCTGCGAGCGCTCGAGCCCTCGCTCGCGATCCGGCTGGTCGGCATCGGGATCGCCGTGAGCGTGGTCCTGGTCCTCGTGCGGGCGCTCTGGATCTCCGGCACCATCCTGGTGCCCCAGCTGGTTCGAGGAGGGCAGGACGCGCCGCGTCTGGTCGCGAATTCACTCGTCCTTACCTGGGCCGGTATGCGCGGCGTCGTCTCGCTGGCCGCCGCGCTCGCGCTTCCGACGAGCCTTCCTGACGGGGGGCCGTTCCCCGCACGCGAGGCGCTCGTCATCGTGACCCTCACCGTCATCGTGTTCACGCTGTTGGGGCAGGGGCTGACACTGCCGTGGCTCATTCGAGCGCTTCGCCTCGGCGCCGATGTCGAGGCTCGCGGACACGAAGCCAGTGCCCGGCAGCGGCTGCTCGACGCCGCAACGCGGCGCATCGATGAGCTCTATCCGGTGTGGCCGGGGCATCGCCCGCTCCTCGATCGTCTGCGCGACACGTACCAGCACCGCTCCGAGCACGTCGACCGGCAGCTCGAGGCCGAGGCTCCTGAGGAGGATCGAGAGCTCATCGAGCACCGCGAGATCAAGCGAACGGTCATCGACTCGGAGCGCGAGGCGCTCCTGCGCCTTCGCGCCGAGGGTGAGATCGACGACGACGTCCTGCGTAACCTGGAACGCGAGCTCGACCTCGAAGAGCGGCGAATGGACGCCTGATCGCCGCGAGCGATCAGGACACTAGTCCAACCAGTCTCGCTCCTTGAGCTTGCGCGGAAGGTACTTCTTGGTGAGGTACTGGAAATCCTTGTTGGCGAGGGCGTCCAGCTCGTATTTGAGGCCGCTCGAGAGCATCCGCTTGATCTCTTCCTGCCAGCTCTTCTTCTGGAACCACGTGTAGCCGAGGAGCTCTCGCGCGCGGGCGACGTCCTTGTCGTTGAGCTTGATGCCCACGTTGCGCGGCAGCCCGTACGCTTCGGGGTCCGCGCTCGAGAGCCCGACGAACTTGGCCTTTGGAATCGCCATGCGCTGGCTCTCGAAGGCGAGGTTGATCGAGCCCTGCTTGATGACGGAGTAAATGTAGTAACCCCAGGGGTCGTTGTCCACGAGGACATAGACGGGGAGCTGCTTCTCCTCGTGCAGCCGCCGGGCCAGACGCCGGACGCCGCGGGGCGGCTGCCCGTTTCCGGTCAGGAGAATGCAGTTGTACCTCCGCCAGAACTTGTCCTCGGACAGCCGGTTCCACTGGGTGCCCTTCTCGACGAGGAGGACGAAATCGGCCGTGCATTTCTTGATCTGGAGGTACTCCGGCTCGACAATGGAGGGCACGGAATACCCGCCTTTCCCGAGCTTCGCGCAGTCCACCCGGTCGCCGTCGTCCACCAGGACCAGGGGGCCGACGATGGAGCCAGCGTTCTCGGCA
The DNA here is from genome assembly GCA_001917585.1 of Candidatus Rokubacteria bacterium 13_1_40CM_68_15. Lineage (GTDB taxonomy): Bacteria > Methylomirabilota > Methylomirabilia > Rokubacteriales > CSP1-6 > 40CM-68-15. The sequence goes on along the minus strand of MNEG01000128.1, from coordinate 8,901 downwards.
CGCACGTGCAGCTCCTCGCGGAGAGCCGCCAGCGTCACCTCCAGGTCCTCGATGAGCGGGTCGGACTCGTCCTGGGTGTCGAGCGTGTTCTCGTGCGAGTCCTTGATCGTGTGCTTGGTCCGGTAGTAGATCTCCCGGAGCGAGGTCGTGAGGTTGGCCCGCTGGAGCTCGCAGAGCGCGTCGGCCACGAGGACCGTCTGCATGAACTTCTTGGCCATTCCGACGTTGAAGAACGACCGGGCCTGTTTGCGCTTGCCCATCTCGATCAGGCCCCTGCGCTCGTTGAAGCTGACGTTCGAGAGCGCACGAATCGGGATCGCGAGGGTGGGATCCTTGCGCCGCTGGGCCGCGGTGATCACCACATCGGCCACACCGACAAGTTTTTTCTCGACCGCACTCGTCTTTCGGGGCCGGGTCATGGGTACGCTCTAGGCCTTCCTGCGCGCGGTTGCGCGCGACGTCTCACGTTTGGCCTTCGCCCGACGGCGGGTCTTTCCGGTTGGCCGCGACGGCTTGCCGGGCTTGGCGTCTGCTTCAGGAGCTCCATTCGGGGACACCGCCTCCGGCGCTTCGCTGACCAGCACCGGCACCTCGCCTTCGATGCCCTCCGGCGTGACGATGATCGAATGCGGAAGACCTTCCGGGCCACTCCCGTTCTTCGCCATGAGCTCGTCTGTTTTTTCGCCTCCGGTCCGCCTCATCGCCATCTTCTGGAGCTGCTCTTTCAGCTTCGCGGTAGACAGTCGGCCGCCCTTGAGGCGGTTACACGACTCGACGACCTCCTCGATGTAGAGCTCGAAGATGTTGCGCCGACGATACTCGCTGTGGGCCCGTTCGCGACGTCTGAGAAAGGCTCCCAGCCGTCGGCCGCATTCGCGTAAGGCCAGGTTGATCTCTTTGTGGATCTCGTCGTACTCGGCGATCGCTTCCTTGGACTCGCTGGTGAACGGAACCCAGACCGAGGCCATGTGGACGAAGATCACCATGGGGCCTGCGGGCAGCGCGCCTCTGGACTGAGAGACTCCGTAGTTGCGCCAGGTGGTGTCGAGCGCCGCTTTGTAGATCGCGCAGGCGGACGGCTGATACAGCAGCGGCACCCGATTGGCGTAGCGGATGACGCGAGCGAGCTCGTGATCGTTGTCCTGCGCCTCACCTTCGGCCAGTGGGACCGCTTTTTTCTCCGCGCTCGCCGCTGCCTGCTCCGGACCTCGCCCGTAGGCCAGGCCCGCCTCGATCACGAACGGGTTGCCGCGGTACACCGCCGGCGGCCGGCTCACCGCCGTGTAGAACTCCCCCTTGATCTGCTGATACAGACCCGAGAGGATCGCGCGTTCACCGATCGGGGAGAGGCAGTTGGTCGGTGGCGCCATGATCTTGGTCGACTGGATGGCGATCTCCTCGGCAAGGCGAGGCGACACGCGGCTGAAGTCACCGGCCAGGAACCCTGAGAGCGAGTGGCTCTTCGTGTCCTGCAGCATCTTCAGCAGCATCCCGAGCTCGATGCCATAGGGGTGCGGCTTGATCTCGCGCGGCGATGGGGGCAGCTGGTCGTATGTCCGCGGATACTCTTTCGTCTCTCCGTCCGCGGTGTGGTACGTCAGCTTGACGTGCGGATTGGCAATGATCGTCTGCTCGATGTACTCGTCGACCGAGGCCCGCCCCTTCTGGTACCGGCCTTCGACTTCCATGGTCACCTGAGTCCCACGCGGCGCGCCCCAGACGATCTGCTTCTTCTCGAGAATCCGCGGCTCGTTCTTCTTGGTGTCGATCTGGACTTCGAAGTAATGCGCGGGCGACCTCGGACTGGTGCGCGAGATGATCTGGACGGGTTTGCCCGTCGTCAGCTGTCCGTACATGCCGGCCGCCGAGATACCGATGCCCTGCTGGCCCCGGCTCATACGCAGCCGATGGAACTTGGACCCATACAGGAGCTTCGCGAAGATTGGTGGAATCTGCTGACGAATGATGCCGGGGCCGTTGTCGGTGACGGTGATCCGAAAGCGGCTGGCCTGGCTGGCAGGGAGCGGCGCCCCGCCGTTCGCGACGGCCTCCACCTTGACGACCACGTCAGGGAGGATTCCGGCTTCCTCGCACGCGTCGAGGGCGTTGTCGACGGCCTCCTTGACACAGGTGAGCAGCGCCTTTCGCGGATTGTCGAACCCCAAGAGATGCCGGTTCTTGGTGAAGAACTCGGACACGGAGATCTCCCGCTGGCGCGCCCCCATCTCGACGGCGGATACCGCCGCCGGCTTCGGCTGCGTGGCGGGAGAGCTGCTCTTCGAAGGGTTCGGCTTCTGATCGCGCATATACCCTCATACAAAGTCTGATGCAGAGAACTCAAGTTTTCTCGGCCAGACCACGGGTGCTTGCCATGACCACCTGACCGACGACCGGCGCGCATAGTATGCTCCCGCGCATGTTTGAGCTCGGTTCGGTCGTCACGCGTAACGAGAGGTGATCTTCGAGCTCCCGGCCCCGGTGGAGATCTTCGACCCCGTCATGGGCGACGGTGCGATCATCCGCGTTCGCCGGCACCCGGCACGGCCGGCGCGACGGCACCCGGATGTTCGTCTCCAACGGTAACGGCTTCGCGATCGACGGCTACTATCCGTTCTGGGGACCGCTCGCCGAGCGCTTCGAGGTGATCGCGTTCGACGTTCGCAATCATGGAGCGAATCCGCTCGCCACCTCCGGCAACGACGGGCACACCTACGCCCAGATGACGCTGAACCTCGAGCGCTCGGCGCGCACGGCCATGAAGCACGCCATCGAGCTTGGTTTCCGGTGGGCTGCCCTCATTCTGTTCGATCCTCCGAACGTGGTGCCTCCCCCGGCTCATCGTGTCTACGAAATGATGGATCTGTTCGAGCGCCGCCTGGCCGATTGGGCGATGCGACGTCAAGATTGATTCGGCGACCCATCCGAGCTCGCGCACCAGTATGCGGAGACCCGGGCGCACAGCACCTGGGTCGCGGGTGCGCACGCGTTGATGGCCCGCGCGGTCCTGCGTCGCGAAGGCAGCGGCAGCGGCTGGGAACTGTCCTGCCCGCGCGAGCTCGAAGCCTCCATCTACCTCCAGGCGATGACGCTCAACCTGTGGCCGCGTTACGAAGCGTACGGAGGGCCGGTCAAGATGATCGCCGCGGACCCCGCAGCCCGGGGTGCGCCCGCGCCCGCATTCGCCAACGAAGCGCTGGCCCAGGAGCTCGGTTACGCCTACGAGGCGATTCCCGGGACCGGCCACCTGCTGCAGATCCAGAAGCCGGAGGAGTGCCGCCGGGCGATGCTGACTTTTCTGGACGAGCAGGGGATTCGCTACTGAAGCCGGAATGAGCGCCCGCCGAACCAGGCACCGCTCGCGACCGCGGCTGCATTGATCAAGCCGAAGGCCGCGAGCGCCGCGCTCAGCGCGAGGAAGACGTAGGACAGGTCGCCGCTCCAGCGTAGCGCCAGCCATCCACCGCCCGCCGCGATCACCAGGCGCATCAGGTTCGCCAGCAGCGGCCAGAGGAGCCGCCCGGCACCCTGCGAAGCGAAGTAGAGAGCCATGCCGAGCCCGAACAGGCCGTAGAACGGCCCAACCGTTTGCAGGTAACGCGATCCGGCAGCGACCATGGCCGGATCGGTGTCGAACAGCGAGAGCCAGGCGTGTGGAACCAGGGCCGCGCACAGGCCAATCACCTCCGTCAGGCCGGCGGCGATGGCGGCGCCGATCCAGGCCGCACGCAACGCGCGGTCACGCTGGCCCGCTCCGATGTTGGTGCCCACCATGGCGACGAGCGGGCCGCCCAGCCCGAAGACGAGCGGGACCAGGAGGTACTCGAGGCGCGAGCCGGTCCCGTAGCCGGCGATCGCCGCAGGCCCGAACCGGCCCACGAATCCCGTGGCGATCGCGATCGTGAGGTTCGTCTGGACGGTGATCAGGGCGGCGACCGCGCCCACTCTTAGAATTTCGCGGAAGAGCGCCCAGCGGAAACGGGCTCCGGCGAGAGACAGACGGACCACGCTCCGCCCCGCCCAGAGATACGCGGCGAGGACCAGACTTCCCACGGCGTAGAACGCGACCACTGCGACGGCACCCCCAGCGACGCCGAGCCGCGGGAACGGCCCCCAGCCGAAGATGAGGCAGGGAGACAAGGGGATCAAGGCCGCGGCACCGGCCGATGTGACCGCGGCCGGTATTGCCATGTTGCCGGTGCCTCGGATCACGTTCGCCAGCGAATTGAAAATCCAGATCAGGATCGCGCCAGAGAACACCACGTTGGAGTAGGTCAGCGCCGCGGTGAGGGACGCCCCTTGCCCACCCATGGCGCCGTAGAGCCAGCGTCCGCCGCCCAAGACCGCGACCGTGAAGGCAAGTCCGAAGCCGACGGCGATGGCGAGCGCATGGAGGACGAGCGCATCCGCATCGGCCCGCCGCCCCGCGCCGAGAGCCCGGGCGACCGCAGACGAGATCCCGCCACCCATGGCGCCGGCCGACATCATTTGCATCAGCATCAGGACGGGAAAGGCCAGCGCGACACCGGCCAGCGCATCGGTCCCTAGCCGGGCGACGAAATAGGTCTCGATGAGCCCGACGGAGGCCTGCACGAACATCACCAGGACATTCGGCGTCGCCAGGCGCACCAGCGTTCCGGCGATCGGCGCTTCCAGCAGACGGCGGGTGCGTGGGTCGAACCGCGGGAGGACGGTCGCCGACGGCGGAGCGACGACGTCTCTTCCTGATCCGGGAGCGGCGCCTAGCGCGCGACCTCGCCCCGGTGGATCGGTCGACATCAGCCGCCGCTCGCCGATCTCACCACGCTTCGCCTCCCCTCACCCCGGACCGCACCCGCGGTCATCAAGCCGGCGGCCTTTGGACGAGCCCGGGCCGTGCCGTGGATTCAGGCGTCCGCACACAACGCGGCTGCCTCGACGGAGCGCCGGCATCTCTCGCGTAGTGCAACGACCGCGCCGATCACGTTTCGGCAGGAATTCCGCGGCTTCACGAGTGATATGGACGCCCGCCGGGTAGCCCATTGCCCAGGCGCGGTGTTTCGTTACCCCTCGTCGTCTGGACTCAGAACGTGGCGAACCGCTCGTCGCAGCCGAAGTCGTGATCGAAGACGAATCGCTTCATGCGCTGAGGCCAGAAGGGGGTCCAGGCGAGGACGATGAAGAGGGACAGCACGATCATCGGGGTGTCGTCGATTTCGCGACAGACACGGCAGCGTGGGTGCACTCCCGACTGGCAGTGCAAATTGGACGCCGAACAGGAGATGGCCGGCGGGTAGGAAACGCTTTTCCCTGTCTATCCGTAATTTTTCGTGCATCCCAGTGGGTCGATGTCGCGTAAACGCGTGTCAGCGCTTCCGCAAGCTGGGGCACAGGCATTGCACCCACCTTTCGCCTCATTTCGGATCTTCAGCAGGAGAGTCGCTCATGATGATTTGTCGATGTGCGTGGCACCCCTACTATTACGGGCATCCCCTCTGGAACGGTGTGGTTTCCTGGCGCGGCTGGTCCGTGCGCTTCACTGACGGGATATGCACACGCTGCGTCCAGAAATTCCGGGTCGAGCATCGTGAGATGCTCGAGCGCCGGCTGCGCGAGCCGGTCGCCGTCGAGCCCCAGACGGCCGCCTGACCGGCTTGGGGGCGTGGTCGTCGGGGCCGGGGTAGAATCCCGGCCGTGGCCCCCGGCTGGACGCTCGTGAACCCTGCCACCGAAGAGCCGCACCTGACGCTCGTCTTCACCGAGCCCGCCGAGCTCGATCGAATCATCGCCCGGGCTCGCAGCGCTCAGCGCGAGTGGTGTAACACGCCGCACGCCGAGCGCGCGGCAGCCGTCGCCGGCATGGTGCAAGGCTTCCGCCGCATGGCCGACCGCGTTGCGCTCGACATCACGCGGCAGATGGGGAAGCCCCTCCAGGAAGCGCGCAACGAGATCGCGACGATGATCGACCGCGCCGAGACGATGTGCCGACTGGCTCCGACAGCCCTCGCCGACGAGATGCTTCCGCCGAAGGAGGGATTTCGTCGGTTCATTCGTCACGAGCCGCTCGGCATCGTGCTCGACCTCGCCGCCTGGAATTACCCGCTCTTGATCGCCGTCAACGTCATCGTCCCCGCGCTGCTCGCCGGCAACGCCGTCGTCGTCAAGCATGCGCGGCTGACACCGCTCTGCGGTGACCACTTCGTCGACGCCTTCGCGAGCACGCCGCTGCCTCACGGCCTGATCGCGTCGGTGCGCCTCGACCACGCGGCGACGGCGTCGCTGATCCGGAGCGGATTGGTGGACTACGTCTCGTTCACGGGCTCCACGGCCGGCGGCCGCGAGATCTATGGCCACGTGGCGACACGCTTCATCGATGCCGGCCTGGAGCTGGGTGGCAAGGATCCGGCCTACGTCGCCGCGGACGCCGATCTGGCTCACGCCGTCCCCAATCTGGTGGAGGGCGCGTTCTACAACGCGGGCCAGAGCTGCTGCGCCGTGGAGCGGATCTACGTGGCACGGCCGATCTTTTCGCGGTTCGTCGAGGCCTACGTGACCGAGATCCGCACCTGGCGGGTCGGAGATCCCGAGGACCCGGCGACGAAGGTGGGCCCGCTCGCACACGCGGGGGGCCGGGCGGTCGTGGAGGAACAGGTCGCCGAAGCGTCGGCAAAGGGCGCGCGCGTGCTCGTCGGCGGTCGCCGGCCCGGCCGCCGCGGCTGGTTTCTCGATCCGACCGTGCTGGTGGAGGTGGATCACTCCATGGCCGTCATGCGTGAGGAGAGCTTCGGGCCGGTGATCGGCATCATGGCGGTGGACGACGACGGTGAGGCGTTGCATCTCATGAACGACAGCCCGTACGGCCTCACCGCTTCGGTGTGGACGCGCGACCTCGAGCGCGCCGAGCGCATGGGCGCGCGTCTGGAAGCAGGCACGGTGTACGCCAACCGTTGCGACTATCTCGATCCGATGCTTGCGTGGGTGGGCGTGAAGGACAGTGGCAAGGGGTGCTCACTGTCCCATCTGGGCTTCCAGCACCTCACGCGCCCCAAGAGCTTCCACCTGCGCTCGGTCGGTTGACGCCGAGTGCGGTCACGCGGCGCGCTCGCGCAGCGTGCGCACCCGGTCGTGGGCTTCCTTGATCCGTCCGTACTGGCGTTCCACCATGGCGCGGATCGCCGGCGGGAGGTCCCGGTCGAGCGCCGCTTCCCAGGCCCGCCTGGCGCTGTCTTCGCCGCGCTCGACCTCCGCGACCACGCTGTCGTCGTTGCCACCACCGACCGCGGAGCGCACGCTCATCCAGCCGCAATGGAGCGAGCCGGCAACGCTGCCGTGCGTGCTCGGATCGCCGCCGAGCCTGCGAATCTCCTCTTCCAGCTCAGCCCTGAAGTCCGCGCGCTGCTGGGCGTAGGTGAGGAAGAGACCACGCAGCTCGGGGTTGCCCGCCGCTTCCGCCGCGGCGTGGAAGCCTTCCTCGCCGTCGCGACACGTCGCGACGAGCTCGTTGAGCGTCGAGATGACGTCGTCGTCACTGATGACGGCCATGGCTGTCGTCCTCCCGGGAACGATGAGGGGCCTCTTCATCGGGAGAGGCCCCTCATCGAGTAACGAAGGCTAGAACCCGCGCCGCTTCATGCAGTCGCGGTAGGCCTGCTGATAAGCCTGATCGCTGGCGCCGACTGCCGCCATCCCCTGAAGCGTCGAATCGCTGGACGTCGATCCACTCGACAGGCCGCCGCCGGTGGAGCCGGACGCCGAACCGGACGTCCCGCTGGACTGCGCGCCGCTGCCGGTGGAGCCGGAGGTGGAGCCGCTGGCGCCGGTACCGCTCGACACCGAGCCGCTGCCCATCGAGCCGGACGATCCGCTCGAACCCGCACCACTGGAGACCGAGCCGCTCCCCGTCGTGCCGGACGTGCTACCACTGGTCGACGCGCCGCCGCTCACGCCGGCGCCGGTGTCCGTGGACCCCGACACGCCACTGCTGCTGGAGCCCGGCGTCGTAGTGCTGGACCGCGGGGACGCCGCGGGACTTTGCGCGGCCGCCTGCGCTTCGCGGTTGCACGCGTCGAAGTCGGCCTGGGTGGGTGCGGCCAGTGCGACACCGGACACGCCGAAGAACGTCGCTGCGGCGACGAGCGCACATGCGCTCTTGCTTCGCTTCATGATCGGACCTCCTAGGTGGAATGAGGTTGTGAACGTCGCCTGCTGCCAGGCACCGTGGGAGGCTTCAAGGCGGGTGCCAGCAAGTCTGACAGCTAAACGTCGAACTTGTCGGAGGTCCGGAAGATATCCGCGGTCACGGCGTGGGCGGGGAGTGATGATTCTACAAAACGGGAGCCTCCTTGCAGCGCCGGGCTCTTCCTGGGTATTCTGCTGAGGCGTGCAACCCACATCCATGCGAGAGTGGCGAAACTGGCAGACGCGCTGGACTTAGGATCCAGTGGGCGGATCGCCCTTGGGGGTTCGACTCCCCCCTCTCGCACCACATAATCTCGCGACGTCAGCTCGACGACGCCATCTCATCGCGCCCGTGTTTCCGCCGCACTGTGCCCCGAATTGTGCCCCGGCCCTTTCGCGCGTCATTCCGTCGCCTCGCTCGCGAGCGGCGCTGACGTCTGCTCTACGGCCGCCGCGACGACCGCGCTGATCGCGGCGTCGGTCTGCTCGAGCGCGGCCTGCACGTCGTCATCGGTCACGATGTGATAGCGGAGGAAGGTCGCCATCGTCTTGTGACCGGTGATCCGCATGGCGACCTTCGGCGGCACCTTCGCGGCAGTGAGGTTGTTCACCGACGATCGACGCAAGTCGTGGAACAGGAGGTCCGGCACGCCGGCGCGCTCGCACGCCCCGTCCTAGCCTGGATTATTCACGAACGATGAAAGAGAAGAGCCACCGAGTCTCCCGCAGGTGCTATAGAAGCGGTGT
>MNEG01000142.1 GCA_001917585.1 Candidatus Rokubacteria bacterium 13_1_40CM_68_15 | reverse complement strand
GACCTTGATGCCGTCCTCGTTGTGCCGAATCACGTTGGCGTGATGCACCATCCAGGTCGCGAGCCACAGGACCCGGCGCTGGATGCGATCGAGGACCTCGAGGTCGGTCATGGCCGAGGCTAGGGTAGCCATGTTCCGACGCTAGGCAACTTCTTTCCCACTGGCGTGCCGAATTCCGCGATTCGACAATGGGGCACATCCTTTGCACCTGGGGGCATCACGACGGTCACATCCGAGGAGGCCTTTTGTTATGCGACTCCGCCACTTCACGCTGGCGGCGCTTGGCGCCGCCGCTCTTCTCGTCTTCGGCTCCGGCTGCGCCACCCGCGATGAGTGGGCAACGTGGAAGACCCATCCCACCCATTTCGCCTCCGGCGCTCACATGGGGTTCTCAGTCCGCAACCGCACCACCGGCACGCCACGCGTGACCCGGGAGGACATCACTCTCGCCCGCGACGAGAGCTGGTGGGGCCGGCCCGTCACCGTGAGCCAGGAGCAGATCCTTGAACGCTAAGCGTGCGCTTCCTATCCTCCTTCCCGTTCTGATCGTGGCGATCGTTCTCGCCGTGGTCGGCTGCGCCAAGCGACCGGCGCTGACCCAGGCGTCCGCCCCGGCACCGACCGGCATGCCCCAGTCGGTGGCTCCGCCGCCGCCCGCGACACCGATTCAGGAATCACCCGCCGCTGCCCCCGCAGCGCCGGCGCCGGCTCCACCGCCGCCCGCTGTCGCGGCTGCGCCGACCCCGCCAGCTCCGCCGAAGGACTTCGCCGACGTCTCCGCATTGCAGGAGATCCACTTCGACTTCGACAAGGCAAACATCCGCCCCGACGCGGCCCGGACGCTCGAAGCCAACGCGGCGTGGCTGCGCTCGAACGGCAATTTGCTCGTGCTCGTGGAGGGTCACTGTGACGAGCGCGGCACCAACGAGTACAACCTGGTGCTCGGTGAACGGCGCGCCCGCGCGACCGTCAATTATCTGGTCGCCCACGGCATCGCCCAGGACCGTTTCACGCTGGTGAGCTACGGCGAGGAGCGCCCGCTCTGCACCGAGCACAACGAGGCCTGCTGGGCGAAGAACCGCCGCGCCCACTTCCGCGTCAAAGAGCGCTAGGGCTTCCTCAGGCGCTCGGCCGCATCGACGATGACCCGGAGCTTCGCCTCGGCGATCTGAGGCGAGGCGACCGGGTTATCGGCGAAGGTCGCAAAGCCGCAGTCCGGGGTCAGCAGGACGCGGTCCTTGCCCAGGATCCCCATGGCCCGCCGCCCGTGGGCGACGACTTCTTCCACCGTCTCGACCTCTCGGCGCTTCTGGTTGACGACGCCCACGCCGATGCGACGGTCGTCTGGCAGGTCAGCGAGGATCTCCATCGCACCGGCCCTCGGCGTGGCCAGCTCGAGAAAGAGCGTGCCGACGTCCACGCTGGACAGAAGACCCAGCAGCGGCCTGTAATCACCGGCCAGCGCGACGCGCTCGTCGGGGGTCCAGTTGCCGCGGCACACGTGCAGGCCGAGACGCGCGCGCGGCAGCCCGGCCACGACCTGGTTGATCAGCGTGCGCGCGAACTCGAGCTCCGTCTGGCTATCGCCCTTCTCGCTCAGCGCGCCGCACATGAAGCTGCGCATGTTCTTGGCGCCGGTGAACACGACTTCCGAGAGCACGGGCTCGTCGAGCTGCACCAGGGCGACACCGGCGGCCAGGAGGTCGTGGATTTCCTCCCGCAGGACGCGCACGACGTCCCGGGCCAGGTGCTCGCGCGAGCCGTAGGCGCGGTCGGCGATGCATTCCATCCACATCATCCGGGTCAACAGATACGGGCCGGGCAGCGCGATCTTCACCGGACATTCGGTGATGGCGCGGACGATCTCGAATTCGTCGCGAGCGAGCGGCCGGCTGCGCCCGAGCGGACCGAAGACGGCGGGATGCCGGACCTCGGCGGCCGGAACGTCGAGCGACCGCATCTCGCGCTCGAACTCCTCCGGATGGTCGACGAGCGGCAGCAAGTCGGTGAGCGGGATCAAACGGCAGTTGTCGAGCCGGCCGCCCACGAAGCTCGCGTAGTTGTCGCGGCGCTGTTCGCCGTCGGTGACGACGTCCACGCCGGCGCGGAGCTGCGGCTGCACGGCGAGCCGCGTGGCATCGTCGGCGGTGGCACGGAAATCAGCGTCGGAAAGCCGGCCCTCCATGTGATCGTGGATGGCTTGCAGCATCCAGCGCGGCCGTGGCCAGCTGCCGACGCCCATGACCGCCAGGGCAGGAATGGCCGGCACCGGTGCCGGCGGAGGCAACGTGCGCGGGATGCGGACCGGCACGACGTCGAGACCGAGCACGGTCGCTGGCCGCGCCGCCGACTGACGCTCGCGGCGATCGGCGAGCGCGCCTTTGCAGACCAGGAAGCTGCGGAGGTTGTCGCGCTTCGTCCACGAGACCAGCTCGTTGCCGGTCATCCGGCACCAGGCCGGAAAATCGGCCTCGACCGAGATCTCCGTCGATCGGAACTCGAGCAGGCCGCCGCGCGGCAGCGGATCCATGTGCTGCCGGATCAGCAGGAGCAGGCCGTTGCCGCAATCGAGATCGCCCCCGTCGAAGCTGGCGTCGGGCGCGAACGAATGACGCTCGACCGGCTGCACGGTCGTCTCAATAGCTGACGCAGGGGCTCCCGTCGGACAGGAACTCGACGAGCTTGGCCCCGCCGACGATCGACGCGCCCGCCACCAGGCGGTTCTCGTCGAGCTTGCGCTTCTTGAAGCAGGGCGAGCAGACGTAGATCGTGCCGCCGGCCTTGGCGAAGCTCTCCATCAGCTCGCGAAGCGGCGCGAATCCCTCTTCGCGGATGTCCTCGGCATAGCCGGGCTGGGCCAGGCGCACGCCTTCGACGCTCAGGAAGACGAGGGTCTCCTTGCCGGAGCCGAGCGCGGCGTTGGCGACCACGAACGCCACCGTCGCCTTGTCGCTGTTGTCTTTCGCGTGCGTCAGGCTCACGCAGAATCGGTTGGCCATCATCGGTTCTCCTTTCGGCGGATGCGATACACCGGATGCTCCTGGGACACGAGCGTGTGCCCGGTCATCCGGCACCAGGCGGGGATGTCGGCCGGGGCGCCGGGGTCACGCGCGATCAACTCGAACACCTGCCCCGGCCGCAGTCCGGTCAGCCGCGCTCTGAGCTCCAGTACGAGCTCGCCGCAGCCCATGTCGCCCGCGTCCCAGATCTCGTCAGCCTCGATACCCACCCCACCATCCCGTCCCGAGCGACGAAGCCTGAGTCTAGCCCCCTGCCGGTCGAACGCAAATCGCCTCGGCCGATACCGATCGGGCCGTCAGATCGCTCCTTCCGATTTGCGCGACCTGGCTTCCACGGGCAGCATCAGTCCTCTTTGCACCGATCCGGTGAGGAGGACCACCATGCCGCTCTCCGTCGTGTTCGCGCTCATCGCGCTTCTCGCCCTCGACCCTGACATCGCTGCAGCCCAGCCGCTGCGCCAGGCGACGTTCGAGGTCCGTAACGAAATCAAGATCAAGGTGCCGGAAGGCGCCCAGCGGCTTCGCGTCTGGGTGGCGCTCCCCCAGGACAACGATCCCGCCCAGCAGGTCCGCGATCTCAAGATCGAGGCGCCCTACGCGTACCGGACCGATCGCGACTCGGAAGGCAGTCGCGTGCTGTACCTCGAGGCCACCGACCCCAAGGACAAGGAGCTCACGATCGTCGAGACGTTCGGGCTCACGAGGCGCGAGATCCGCGACCAGGTGGACGCGAGCAAGGCGCGCCCGCTCACCGACGCCGACCGTGCCCGCTTCGCGAAATATCTGGAGGCCAACAAGCACGTCGTCATCGACAACGAGATCAAGAAGCTGACCGACGAGATCGTCGGCAGCGAGACGAATCCCGTGCTGGCCGCCCGCAAGCTCTATGACTGGGTGCTGGAGAACGTCGAGTACTGGGTGAAGGACCCGAAGAACAAGAAGGCGTCGCCCGTGGGCAGCACGAGCTACTGCCTGACCTTCCGCACGGGCAATTGCACCGACTTCGAGTCGCTGTGGGCGTCGCTCGCCCGGGCCAGAGGCATCCCGACCCAGATCGTGTACGGCTCGTTCCTCAAGCCCGATCTGCGAGCCCGAGACCAGGACCAGAGCTATCACTGCTGGGCTGAGTTCTACGCTCCGGGGCTGGGCTGGGTCCACCACGACGTCGCCGTCGCCGACCTCTACCACGGTGACTTCCCGGTGAACGCCGACAACGAGCAGCTGCTCCGCCTGACCGTCGCCGACGGGGTGTTCGGCAAGGATCCCGCGAAGGTCAACTACTACTTCGGCAATCTCGACGAGCGCCGCGTGGTGTTCTCACGCAACCGCGACCTGATGATGAGCCCGCGGCAGGATGGCGAGCCCGTCAACGCTCTGCCCAAGGCCTACGTGGAGGTGGACGGCAAGGTCCATCCCGAGGGCACGGGATGGGTCCGCAAGCTCACCTATCGCGAGCCGTGACGGCCCGCCGGGCCGGCGTCGCGGTGGCCGTGGCCGCGACGCTGGGCCTGGCGGCCCCGGCGCACGCCGGAAGCGACCATCTCGAGGCCTTGATGGTCCAGGCCCTGCCGACGCCGCTTCCCGCGCCGGCGTTCCGCCTCAGTGACGTCGATGGCGCCGTGCGGACGATCGAGGGCCTCCGCGGCTCGGTCGTCCTTCTGAATTTTTGGGCGACGTGGTGCGTGCCGTGTCGGGACGAGCTACCGGCCATGGAGCGGCTCCACCGCGATTACCGCGGACGCGGGCTGTCCGTGGTCGGGGTCAACTTCAAGGAGTCGGCGCGCGAAGTGCAGAACTTCATGAAGGCGAACAGCGTGACCTTCGCCAGCCTCCTCGATCACGATGGCGCGGTCAGCACGAAATACCGGGTGCGCGGGCTGCCCGTCACGTTCCTGCTCGACCGTGAGGGACGCGTGCTCTGGAAGGCGATCGGCACTCGCGAGTGGGACGGTCCCCACGGCCGCGGCCATCTCGAAGAGGTGCTGGGAGGACGGTTTCCCTAGAGCAGTCCGAAGTAACGGGCGCCCCACGCGAAGGCGACGAAGAGACCCGCCCACACCGCCACACGGATCCACATCGGTGTTCGCTTGACTCGCTGTACGCGCTCAGGTTGCTTCCGCCAATCCGGCCAGTTCGCGCTGCGTTCGCCCATCAGCGACCTCTCACGCAATCGTTCACGGCACTGTTACGGCGTTGGCTTCCCCGGCGGGCGCTGAACACTTACCTTACCAACCTACTCTGCCGGCGTGCGTGGACGCAAATTACGCCTGGAAGCCAACGGTTGGTCGAGCTTTCGAACGCGCCCTTGTCCCTCCTCGAGGATCTTGCGCAAGTTCGGCGACGCGCTCGCTGTGGCGCTTATGTTCGTGCGGTGTGGCGGATATGCGCCCACGGTTTCACTCAGGACGGGGCGCGCCAGAATGATAGTAGACCGCTACGCAGCTATGGTCACGCGGACTTACCCATCCTGGGCACTCAGAAAATGGCCCCGTTGGCTCGGGCATCTGCCTTGCAGCCTCGCCTTGTTCGCATCACAAGGAATGCGGACAGGGGGGGTGACGAGATGAAGCGCCTCGGTATCGCGATGCTGTTGGTACTGGTCGCGCTCAGCGGCGTCGGTGCCGCGTGGGCCTTTAACGACGACCCGCCGCTCACGGGTCCCGATTCCATCCAGGCGCCGTAGCGTAGGACGGGGGCGGGGGCATCGGCCCCCGCTCACCGTGCCCTTCATGTAGCGTCGCACTCGGCGAAGCGGCACGAGACGATTGCGCCCCCCTTACCGGGGCGTCTCCTCGCTGAGCGAGTCGTCCTCGGCGAACACCGTGTGCAGGGCGCGCACGCGCCTTCGCCTGTCAACCCGCGTGTCAAGCCGTGACCGCTTGACTCCGAATCGAACAGTTCATCGTCCACGCCGCTCGTCAAGTGTCGAAAAGCGCTTCCGTTTCTGAGTTGGTCCCGATATTGCGCATGCGCCCGGCATGGCGCCCAACGAATCCCCGGTTCGTGCGATCGACCTCGCCGACATTCACGTGCTGGTCGTGGAGGATTACGAGGACACGCTCGAAGTCTTCGGCGCCGCGCTGCAACAGTTCGGCGCCAACGTCCTGAAGGCTCGGAATGCGCGGCACGCGCTGACCATCATGAAGACGGTCCGCGTGAACGTGATCGTGTCGGACCTGACGATGCCAGGTGAGGATGGTCTCTGGCTGCTCGAGCAGATCCGCCGGCTCAAGAGCGAACACGGCCGCAGCATCCCAGCGATTGCGGTCACCGCGCATCGGGAGCGCTACGCCGCCAGCCGGCTGATCGAGTTTGGCTTCGAGGCGCTTCTAACGAAGCCCGTCGATCCGATCGACCTCGCCAGAACCGTCGCGTCCCTCGTCGGACGCTGACCGACGGCCCTGGATCGATGGCGACTCCGAGGTATCACTTCACGGCCAGATCCAGCAGCCACTCGAAAGCCAGAACAGCGAGGATGGCGAGCGCGAGGACAAGGACGCTACCGGTGAACAGTACGGCGCGCTTACGTCTGGAACGACGTTGCCATCTCCTCGAACGTCGGCGTTGGCGCTGTTGTTCGGAAGAGTGGTCGGTCACTCCCTGACGCGTCCTGATCCAGCATCGTAGGTGGGCGACACGGTGTTCCGCCATTGGCGGTCCCACTGGAGCGGTGCGCTTGACGGGCACGTTGCAGACCGAGCAGATAAGCTCCTTGCCCTGTTCCATACTGACCCCGGTAATCGGACACCGCGATGACGAAGCGGACATGGGAAATGTTTTCCTAGTACCGCTGACCGATTTCGGGAGGGGGAGCTCGGAGGTAAGCTGTGTTGCGTGCGAAGCCCCCGTCGCAAGCGCTCATCGGGCGGGTCGTCGAAGAACAACCGCGCTTCTCGCGCGCCACGCCTCGGACGTGTGCTGATTGCGGATGACAACCTCGCCGAGCGTGAGATGTACGAGTCATATTTGGCCGCGCAGGGTATCCATGTGCTCGCGGCTGCCGATGGCCTTAACGCCGTCCGCATCGCCCAAGTGATGCAGCCGGACGTGATCGTGATGGATCTCTCACTCCCCTCTCTTGACGGATGGGAGGCGACGCGCCGCCTGAAGCACGACGTGCGCACAGCTCATATTCCGGTCCTCGCGTGTACGGGGCATGCCACCGACCTTGCCGTTGACTGGGCTCTCGATGCCGGATGTGACGCTTACGTCGTCAAACCGTGCTTGCCGCAGGAGCTTCTCCGGCTGATCCGCGGTCTTCTCGCGCGCCGGAAGTCGCAGCACGGCGCGTAATGGACGAGAAGCGGCCAATTTGCCCGGTTTGCGAAACGCCGGTCCGGCCCACTGAGCCGGTGGGGCCACCTACGGCGGATCAGCGTGTCCCCCATCTACGGTGCTGGATGAGGAAGCGTCAGGGTTCTTAGCTCTGCACCTCACCCAGCTGCCGTTGGCGAGGTTCATCTCGTGGTGACTACTCGATCACCTCATCCGCCCGCAGCAGCAGTGACTGCGGGATCGTGAGGCCCAGTGTCTTCGCGGTCTTGAGGTTGATGACCAGCTCGAACTTCGTGGGCTGCTCGACGGGAAGGTCGGCGGGCTTGGCGCCCTTGAGGATCTTGCTCACGTACATGGCGGCCTGACGGAACATGGCTGGGAAACTCGGGCCGTACGACATCAGGCCGCCCGCATCCACGAACTCTCGACTGCCGGCCACCGAGGGCGCGTGGTCCTGCTCGGCCACCTCCATGATCCGTCGACGGTGGGAGAACGTGAGCGGGTCGGGAAAGACGAGCACCGCCCGACGTCGGTCTCGCGGCAGCGCCTGGAACGCGGCCTCGAGGTCACTCGGCCCGCGCACTTCCAGGACCTGAAACCGCATACCGAGGCCCTCGGCCGCCTCCTGAGCGTCCTTCATCGCGAGAGCCGCTGCTGCCGTGTTGCCGGTCAGGAATCCCACCACGGCGAGTTGCGGGATCGCTTCCCTGAGAAGCTGGACTTGCTTCGCGACGAGATCGCGAGCCGCCGAGCTGAGGCCGGTAATGTTCCCTCCGGGTCGGGCGAGGGTCTTGATCAGTCCCGACCCGACGGGATCGCCGGGATCGACCATCACGATCGGAATCGTCACCGTCGCGCCCTTCGCCGCCTGCGCCGCGGAGCCGCCCGCCGTGACGATCACGTCGACGTTGAGCTGGACCAGTTCGGCAGCCAGGGCGGGCAAGCGGGCGAAATCGCCCTCGGCCCACCGCGCCTCGATGACGACCCCCTTGCCTTCGACGTAGCCCACTTCTCGAAGCCCGTCTCGGAGCGGATCGAGCCGGATCGGGGCGAGAGCCGAGGAACCCGGATTGAGATATCCGATCCGCCACGTCCTCCTCACCGGCTGCCCGTTGGCGGGGCGCGGCGCGAAGGTGGCGGCCAGCAAGGCGATGAACGTGCGGCGAGAGATGCTCCTCAAATTGCCTCGCAGATGCCCAGGTTGGCGTGCCAAAAGAGACGCTCGCATTTACCCTTTGCTGTGAAGTCCGACAATGCACCGGGCGAGGATGACGGCGTCTGCTCGGCGCAAGCCGGCAGCACGGTCAGCGATATGCGAGGAGGATACTGCTGAGCGCGACCCTGGCCTTCAGACACGCCTCCCGGCGACGGGTGGACCGTAGAGCGTCAGGTGAGCGGGCGTCAAGCGACTGTCTCTAACCTCACGGGCAGGAACGTCCTCGAGGGCCGATGGGCTCGGGCGGTCCGACCAGGCGAGGCGCTCGACCTCCGGCTGGAGGACGTGGACTAGATCGCCGGCCACCAACGACGCTCCGGGACTACGCGAAGTGGGTGCCTACTCGCGGACGTCGGTGGGTCGACGCGCTCGACAAGTCGGTCGGGCGCCAAACGGTCAGCGCCGAGGCGATTGCACGAAAAGTGGCGACCGCAAGTGTCTGAGAGGTTGGCTCCCCGGGCAGGACTCGAACCTGCGACCTAGTGATTAACAGTCACCCGCTCTACCGACTGAGCTACCGGGGAGTGACGGCGGCGGATACTCAATGAATCCTAACTTATCTCGCGGCGCCCCTCCAACGCTTTGGAGAGCGTGACTTGATCGGCGTACTCGAGATCGCCTCCGACCGGCAGGCCGCGCGCGATGCGGGTGACCTTCACGCCGAGGGGGCGCAGCAGCTTCGCCAGATACAACGCGGTCGCCTCGCCCTCGACGTTGGGATTGGTGGCCAGGATCACCTCGGCCGTGCCGGCTCCGGCATCCAGGCGCGCGAGCAGCTCACGGACCTTGAGATCCTCGGGCCCGATGCCGTCCAGCGGTGACAGCGCGCCCAGCAGGACGTGGTAGCGGCCCCGGAACTCGCCGGTGCGCTCCATGGCCAGAAGGTCGTTCGGCTCCTCCACGACGCAGATGAGGCGTGCATCGCGCCCGGGATCGCGACAGATGCGGCACGGGTCCTCATCGGTGACGTTGAAGCACGTCTGGCAGTAGACGATGCGGTCCTTGACGGCGACGAGGGCCTCGGAGAGCTCGCGCACCTCCTCGGCGGGCCGCTTGAGCAGGAAGAACGTCAGGCGCTGGGCCGTCTTGGGCCCGATCCCGGGCAGACGCTGAAGGGCCTCGATCAGCCGAGCGACCGGTTCCGGGTAGTGCGCCAAGGCGCGCGGCCTAGAGTCCCAGGCCCGGGATCTTCAAGCCGCCGGTCAGCTTTCCGAGCTCCTGCTGGACGAGCTCGCGCGCCTTGCGGAGCGCCTCGTTCGAAGCGGCGAGCACCAGGTCTTCCAGCATCTGGGCATCGTCCTTGTTGATGACCTCGGGATCGATCTTGATGGAGACGATCTCCTGCTTGCCGTTCGCCTCGACCGTCACCATGCCGCCCCCTGCAGTGGCCTGCACCTTCTTCTGTGCGACCTCCTCCTGGACGGCGGCCATCTGTTGCTGGAGACGCTGGGCCTCCCTCATCAAGTTGCCGAAGCCTTTCACTGGCCTTCTCCTTCCGGCGGCCGCCGGCGGACTGCGACCACCTCGCCTTCGAGTTCCGCCACGATCGCCCGCACGGCCGGATGGTCTTTCACTCCGCCGGCCGCGCCATCGTCCTCGGCGACGACGACCCGCTCAACGCCCGCGATCTGGCGGCGCACGGCCGCCTGCACGAGGTCACGATTGGCGCGGTCGTTGAGCATTTCGCGGTGGAAGTGATTGCCGCTCACGGCGATCACGAGGTCGCCGTTGCGAATATCGACCGGCCGCGCCTGGGCCAGCACCGAGCCGAGCATCGGCTTCTTCGCCATCACTTCGTCGACCACACGCTGCCACACGGTGAGGAGGTCGGACGCCGGTGCCGCCGCGGTAGCCACGGCGGGGGTGCCACCGGCCGCGAGCTCGGGCGCGTCTCGACCGGCGCGAGCAGGCTCTCCTGAACGGCGGCCGGTACCGCCCCCGCCGCCGGGAGCTGGGCGAGCCGCGCCTGAGCCTCGTCGATACGGCGGAGCACGTCGTCGAGCGCATGCGGGACCGGGCGCCGGGTCGCCTTCACCGCCGCCATCTCGAGCTCCACCCGCGGATGCGGTGACTCCCGCATCAGCGCGTCGGTGTCGACGAAGCCCTTCAACACGTAGAGGATCTCGTCGAGGCTCGCGGCCTCTCCGAGCTTGCGCAGCGCGTTGGCTTCGGTCGCCGTGAGCTCGGCCAGCTGCGTGCTGGGCGCGGCCTTGAGCACGAGCACGCGGCGCAGCAGCTCGATGGCGTCGCGCACGAACGCGCCGAGGTCCTCGCCCTCGCGCGCCGCGTGGTCGATCGCCTCCAGCGCGGCCGGCGTGTCGTAGCCGATGAGCGCCTCGCAGAACGCGCGCACGGCCTCGGGCGCGGTGGCGCCGAGGAGCTGGGCGACTGTCGCGGCCTCCAGCTTGCCGCCGCCGTACGCGATGGCCGTGTCCAGCAGCGAGAGCGCGTCGCGCAGCGAACCCTCGGCCGCCCGAACGACCACGGGCAGAGCCGCCGCTTCGAACGGGATCTTCTCGTCCTGCAGGATGTGTTCGAGGCTTCGGACCAGCGTCTCGGGCGCGATGGGGCGGAAATCGAACCGCTGCACGCGCGACAACACGGTGAGCGGGACGTCGCGGGGATCCGTCGTGGCCAGAACGAACACGACGTGAGCCGGCGGCTCCTCCAGGGTCTTCAACAGCGCGTCGAAAGCATGGGCGGTGAGCTGATGGACCTCGTCGACGATGTAGACCTTGTAGCGGCCGCGCGCCGGAGCGTACTTCACGTTTTCTCGGAGCGTACGGATCTCGTCGATGCCACGGTTGGACGCGGCGTCGATCTCGACGATGTCGACGATCGTTCCTGCCTGGGCCTCGGCGCACACCGCGCACTTGCCGCAGGGCTCGGGGCCGGACCGTTCAGGACACAGCAGCGCCTTGGCGAGCAGGCGCGCCGTCGTGGTCTTGCCGATGCCCCGGGGCCCGGCGAAGAGGTAGGC
>MNEG01000154.1 GCA_001917585.1 Candidatus Rokubacteria bacterium 13_1_40CM_68_15 | reverse complement strand
AGAAGGTTTCGGGGGCAGATTGAAGTGAAACTCGGGAAGGTAAACTTAGATCGCGAAGCAGAAGCGCTGGGCCCGGTAACGGGCCTTTTTGTATTTATAGCCCAAGGACGGTTTCGGAAGCGAGGCTGCGCTCCTGTCAGCTCGTCGTCGGTGTTAGGCTTGTCAGCACTGTGTCAGCAGACGGTTTGCGGTCCTCAACCCCGCCCCGGAACTACGTGATATTCTTGCCCGAGAGCCGTTAGCTCAGTTGGTAGAGCGCCTGACTTTTAATCAGGGGGTCCAGGGTTCGAGTCCCTGACGGCTCACCAATCAGACTCCAAGAGTTCCGCATCACCCCCCTTGTACACCGGCGGCAGATCGGTCTCGAAGTTCTTTTGCAGGTCCGGTCGAGAACCTCTTGGACCACGTCGGCCGCCGCCGACCTGACCCAGATTGAAGGTAAAATTTTGCCTTCAACGCCCTCCCCATGTTCTGAAACTGCCGACCTGACCACGGCACCGTCGCCGCACAAGAGCCGCTCGATGCGGGCGATTCGGCGTTTGGCAGTCAGTTTGCTCCTGTCGCTCTATGAAAGGAGTTGCGCCATGGCCGACCCGAGATCAGCGCTGCTTGTCTGGGTGCTGATCACGTGCTCCGTGGCCACCCTGGCCAGCGGCTGTCGATCGACCGGGCCGCTGCTGAGGAGCGAGCACTTCGACTTCGTCACCACCGGCCTCTTCAGCGAGCCATGCAAGGACTCGGACGCGATCAAGCAGGCACGCCGTGAAGAACGGAGAGCACGCCGGGGCTACGAATCGAACGCCGCGGCCGGCGAATGCAGCTTGCCCGATCTCGACGCGATGGTGCTCGCGTTCATGGCCATCCAGGAGGCGGACGAAGCACGCGGTGTCCCCGGGGACACGATCGCCGAGGTGCGCGAGCGCGGCTTCAGCATCTTCTCCGACTCCAAGCGCCGCATCCGTCGGCCGAATACGCGGGTGCTGTACGGCAACGACGCCCTGGGCGCCGTCGGCATGGGCGTGGCCCCGCCGCCGCTTCAGCGCCCCGAGGACATCAAGGCCTATACGGACTTCATGGGCCAGCTCTACGCCGAGGAGTACGTCGAGAAGGACGTGATGCGCGTCACTGACCGCTATTGCCTGAACAATCGCGAGACGCTCGACACCGGCGACGAGCGCACGTTCTCCATCCTGTGGCGGGCCGGACACGTGATCAAGCGCGTCGTGAAGGGCGGTCCCGTCCACAATCCCAAGCGCGAACGCGCCTTCCTGCTGTGCCCCGGGAGCTTCATCACCGACACGCTGGGCAGCACTCTCAAGTCGTACGCCCCCGTGAAGTAGTCGCCGCGGCCTGGCCCTTGTGTTACAAGGTGGGGCCGTGGCCGATCCGATCCTCTACAACAAGAACGGCTGACCGACGTGTCAAAAGGCGAGGGAGTTTCTCTCGCAGCGCGGGCTGACCTTCGAGAACCACCTCGTGGAATCGGCACCGGTGGACCAGGCCGGCACGCTGGCACTGGCCCGCGGATCTCGCCGGCTCCTCGCCAAGGTCGGCGCGGACGTCGTGCGCCTGACGGCGCCGACCGACACCGACGTGCTCAAGTACCTGGTCCACGAGGACGGGTTCTTGCGGGTGCCGGTCCTCGTGCTCGGCGACCTGCTCGTCCGTGGCTTCACCGAGGACCTGTACCGCGAGGCCTTGGCGTCGGAAAGGCGGTCGTGATCCGCCCGCTGTCGCTCGTTGTCGGCGTCGCGCTGATCGTGCTCGCCGCCGTCGCCAGCGCGCAGGACGGCTTCCGCGTCGTGCACACCGTAGACCGCGGCAATCCCGGCCAGACGCGAATCAGTGGCACCGTGTTCAACGACAACCGTCTCGACGCGGTCGACGTGTACGTCACCGCCGAGGCGCTCGATGCCAGCGGCAAAGCCGTGGCTCGCGGCATCACGTTCGTGAGCCCGGCCATTGGGGCGGGTCGCAACGCGTCCTTCTCGGCGAGCGTGCCGGCCATGCCGGGCGCGACGAGCTATCGCGTCCGCGTCAGCTCGTTCCGTTTCGGTCCCGGTCTGCAGTCGCCCTGAGCACGCTCGTCACGTCTCCGGCGCAACGCGGTGAGCGACGCACTGCAGGACGGCGACGAGCGCTCCCGTCTCGTCCGTGACGGTGACGTCGTAAAAGCCCGCGCGGCGCCCCTGGCGTCGCTCGCGGCACTCGGCGATGAGGCGACCGTCCAGTTGCGGGGTGGTCAGGAACCCAATCGTCATGCTGAGCGCCACCGCCGGCGCGCCGTGTGAATTGCACGCGGCGCCGAACGCGGCGTCGGCGAGCGCGAAGATCACCGCGCCGTGCGGTGACCGCAGGTAGTTGACCATGTGCGGCTGCAGGGTGATCGCGACACGGCAGTAGCCACGCCGCAACTCCAGGTAGTCGATGCCGAGGCTCTTCGCCCACTGATCGTCCTGAATGCGCCGAGCCAGTTCCGCGGAAATCGTGTCGTGTTCGTTCATCGCCCCTGGCATCCTACTTGTAGTCCTTCGGAACACCAAACCAGGAGGGCCATCACATGAAGAGCGTTCTCGGCTTGCTGACCGGGGTGCTGCTCCTCGCCGGCTGCGCGACCACGGCGCCTCCGGCCGCCGATATGGGCGCATTTACGGGCGAAGTGTGGACGTGGGACGAGCGGACGGGGATCATCACGCTTCGCCAAGGTGGCCAGTACATCCGTGTCAAAGCGGCCCCAGACCAGTTCCGGGGCCTCGACCTTCACTCGACGAGAACGGTCTACGGGGTCCTCGCCGGACCCGCAGAGATCCAGACCGTGCTCACGCCGCCGGTACCGCTGATGGTCTCCGGCACGCCGGACGAGACTGACGTGACCGGTCGCGTCACCTCGATCGACCCCGTCGGCAAGATCATGATCGAGACCCCGCGCGGATCCGTGGAGGTGTGGGTGGCTCAGCCGACAGCGTCCGTCGTGCAGGTCGGCGACCGCGTGCTCGTGAAGATGCGCGTCCAGCCGATGGTACCGGCCCCCCTGGGCCACGCGCCGGCTGCTACGACGCTGGAGCCAGCGGCCTCGCCGACGAGTGAGCCCGGCGAATACGCGGTGGTGCGCGGACGATTGCTCGAAGTGGACCCGTCCGGGCGCCTGACCGTCGAGTCGCCGCGAGGGCCCATCACTGTCTGGGTTCCCGCCGGCAGCCGTTATCAGCCCGGCAAGACCGTCGAGGTCCATACCTCGGTACATCCGGCGCGCTGAGTCAGCGGTTATACTGAGGCGGCTGACCCCGTCGTCTAGCCTGGCCCAGGACGCGACCCTTTCAAGGTCGAGATCGCGGGTTCGAATCCCGCCGGGGTCACCACCTATCACCACGGTCGTCACGCCGCCGGCACAGCAAGGCCCGCGAACTTGCTGCTGCCGGCGGAGTCGTCACGCGGCAACACCTCTGAGGTAGGCCCGCAGTAAGTCGGCGAAAGCAACACTTTCGCCGGCGCTTCTATACCCCCGCCTCGTAACTGACGTCCCCGCAACCGTTCCCGGCGTGGTGAGGTGTTTGCACTACCGTCCAGTCACGCGTGCGTGTCCAGCCGGGGGACGCGCAAGCACATCATGGAAAACACATCCTTTCAGTACCCCGGCGTCCCCGCGCGAGCGCTGCGCACTGCCGCCAGACGCCCAGCCTGTCGATCGTCTTCCGTCACCCAGAGCGTGTGTTCTCGTGCACTGCCTGCCTTCGCTGAAGGCCTGCCGTGAGGACTCCGATGATTCGTGCGTGGTTGTCGCTTCCACTGTGGCTGCTGGCGCTCTGGATCATCGCCATGTCGGCCTGCACCAGCATGGGCTCCCACAACGTCCTGGCTCGCAGCGGCGTCGACTTCGGTCCGCCCGAAAGCCTGTCGTTCTGTCTGCTCATCGACGAAGGGATCACTGAGCGGGCCGCGCGCGAGCTCATGGAGGACGCGTGGCGCGAGGAAGGCGCCCTGTACGGCCTGACCATCAAGGTCGTCAGCGTCGCGCCCTGGCCGCGACCCGCGTACACGATGCAGGGCATCCTGGACGCCCTGCTTCGACACCCGCTGCACCCGCAGTGTGACCGTGTCTTCGCGCTCGTCGGACGCCATGTCGGCGATGTGGTCTGGGGCCTGATCGGGCTGCCCGAGATTCTCGGCGCCGTCGACGACAACACGAGCACGCACGGCTACGCCGTCGTCCAGCGCGCGAGTCTGAATCAGGTGTTCATGTCACCGACAAGTGTTGTGCGTCACGAGATCTACCATCTCCTGGGCTGCGCCGAGCACTTCAACATGTCCGGCTGCTACGACACGATCACCGCGATGAAGCGCCGCATGCGTGACGATGGCAGTGATTTCTTCCCGGCCTGGGACGGGATCAACGAGCGGACGCTCGTGTCGCGCGACGCGGTCAATGCCCGCCTCCTGCAGGTCACCGGGGCCGGGAGAACGTCGCAGCACTGACGAATCGCCGGGCGATCGCCCGGCACTTGGCGAGACGCTGGGCGGGTGGAACTGCCGGGTGCCCGCTCGTGACCGTGCTCGCGCGCCCTTCCTGACGGCTTTTCCCGCGCTATATCGAACGATAGAGGAAAGCCTATCCCCGGGCATATTGCTGCCTCCTGTCGCTCGACCTTACAGTTCCGCGACGTAGGAGATACCGTTCCGTGCCCTGTGGGGCTCGAACGCGCGCGAAAAAGGGGGAGCCTTCTTATGCGGCATTTGGTGTGGCAACGATTCACTGTCTTGATACTCGTCGCGACGTTTCTGGTCCCGTTCCATGCGTGGGGTGGATCGGCGCCACTCGGGACCGCCCGCGCGGTGCGGGGCGTCAAGGCCACGCTCGACAACGGCACCACGTGGCTGGACCTGAAAGGAAACGCCCTTCCCGTCTTCTCGGGCACCGAGGTTCGCTCCGCCGGCGGATCGGCGGCCATCGAGCTGAAGGACGGGAGCCGGATCGAGGTGCTTCCATTCAGCGCCGTCCAGTTCGAGCAGGTGAGCGGTGACCCTCGCGTGTCCCTGACGTACGGACGCGTGAGCTTCAACCTGCATCCCCACTCGAAGATCCAGATCGTGACTCCGGTCGCCCGTCTCGACTCCGCCGAGCCTGGCTCGGTGGCCGGCGAGGTGTTCGTCACCGGCAGCGGCGTCATGGGCTTGAAGATGGCCGAGGGGCGCCTCAACGTTCACCCGACGACGCCGGGCGGCCAGGCCATGGTGGCGAGCGTCGACCCCGTTTTCATTCCCAAGCGTCCGACCGGTTCCGGGCCGCTCTTCTCGGTTGACGGCCCGATCGCGCCGCCGGCCGGGGCGAAGGCGGTCTTCGCGCCCTCCGGCGAGAGCATCGGCTACATCGGGCCCGACGGCGGTCTCGCCATTCATCCGGGCTTCGCCGCGGACATGACCCAGCCGTTCTCGCCGAAGCTCGTGCGGCTGGCCATGAACGCGATCCAGGACGGCGATCAGCGTGACGACGCCACACCGCTGTTCGACGTCAACGGCGGCTACGTCGGCTTTCTCTCCGGTCCCGTCTTCTACGCCCAGACCAACTTCGCCGGGCCCAACCCCAACAGCAACAACGACAACCACGACAGGATCCCGCCGGGTGCTCCGCTCCCGGGCTCGTCGATCTCGTCGCGGGCCGCTCTCGGCCTCGGTGCGGTGGCCGCCGTCGGCGGTGCCGGTCTGGCGTTGGGTGGCGGTGTTGGTGGCGGTGGTGGTGGCAGCCGGAGTGGTGCGTCGGCGGCTCCGCCGCTTCCGCGTCCGGCGACGCCGCTCGCGCCGCGGTAAGCCGCACGCGATTGACCACCGGCTCTGATTAGCGATCTGGCTCGCAGGACATTGGGAGGAGATATGCGGAGATTCTCTGCCTGTGCGGTAACGGTGGTGGCCGGGCTCGCGCTGGTCTCGTGCAGCAGCGCGCAGCGCCAGCCCGACCCCCGCGATTTCATCGGCTCAAAGACCACGCCCGCGATCCCCGCCGAAGGGCCGGTGGCTTCGGCAGCGGACAACGCGGGCCGAACCCAGGCGACCTCAACGGCTGCCGAGGTGAATCAGAAGCTCCGGACGCTGGCGCGAACCGAAGATGAGAGCTCCGATCCCCGGCTCGGGGCCGGAGACCTCATCGAGATCGCAGTCTTCGAGGTCCCGGAGCTCTCGCAGATCAAGGTCAGGATTCCAAACAGCGGCCAGGTGACCCTGCCGCTGATCGGTTCCTTCCCCGCCAGCGGGTCGACCGCGCTCGAGCTCCAGTCCCAGATCAGCAACCATCTGAAGACCAGGTTCATGCACGACCCGCAGGTCTCCGTGTTCGTCCACGAGCACAAGAGCCAGAGGGTCTCCGTGATCGGCGCAGTGAAACAGGGCGGCGTGTTCACCATGACCGGTGAGGTTCGCCTGGCCGACGCGCTCGGCCTGGCCGGTGGCATCACCGAGGACGCCGGCTCCGTCGTCTACATCGTCCGTCGCGTCGTGGCCACCCCGGCGGCGGGATCCAAGAGCGCAGAGATGGAGCAAGGGATGACCGTCATCGATCTCGAGAGCCTGGCGTCGGGCCGGCAGGAGCTGAACCTGCCACTGCAGGCCGGCGACGTCATCGAAGTCCCCCGAGCGGGCACGTTCTACGTCGGCGGCGAGGTGCAAAAACCCGGAGCGTTTCCGCTGAAGGGTCGGACCACGCTGGACCAGGCTGCGATGGCGGCGGGCGGGGTGAAGGACGCAGCCGACTGGGACGACGTGAGGCTTTACCGGTCGCGTCCGGACGGCACCAAGGAGGTCTTCAAGTACAGCATGAACGAGTTCGAGAACGGCAAGCCCGGACCCGAGCTGCAGGCGAACGACGTCGTCGTGTTCGGCAAGTCGGGCGGAAAAGCGTTCCTCTACGGCGTTCGTGACTTCTTCAAGTTCGGCATCGGGATGAGCATGCGATGAACACCTTCAACGATCCGACTCGCGATCCCCGGGCTTTGCCGCCTGCCAGGGCGGGCCTCGAACTGGTGCAGGGCCGCGTGCCGATGCTGCCCGAGCCTCAGACGCTGTACGGCGTTCCAGTCGAAAAGGAGACGCACTTCTGGGATTACTGGCAGGTGGTGTCGCGCCGCCGCTGGACCATCCTCTGCGTCTTCCTGGGCACGCTGCTGGCCGCCACGCTCTATACGTTCACGATCCGTCCGGTCTTCACCGGCACGGTTAGTCTGCGGATCGAGAAGGAGCCGCCGCGGGTCGTGAAGTTCGAGGAAGTGGTCAAGGAAGCCGACAACCAGCAGGATTACTATCAGACGCAGTACAAAATCCTCCAGTCGCGCAGCCTGGCCAATCGCGTCATCGGCCTCCTTCAGCTCGATCAGCACCAGGAGTTCGAGCAGGATCAGGACGGGTGGGTCGCTCGGGGCGAGAGCTGGCTCCGCGAGCAGCTCGTCCGCTGGATCCCGGTGCCGCCGCCGGCGGCGCCAGAGGCGACGGACGACCTCATGGTGGCGTCGCCCCTGACCGACACGTTCCTGAAGCGCGTCACGATCGAACCGGTGCGCAACGCGCGCCTGGTGTACGTCTCCTTCGACAGCCATTACCCGGACCTCGCGGCCCGGGTGGCCAATACCCTGGCCGACGCCTTCATCGCCCAGCAGATGGACCGGATGGTGGAGGCGACCCGCTACGCCACGCAGTTCCTCGCCAAGCAGCTCGAGGAGGCGCGCGGCAAGCTGGGCGAATCGGAGACTCACCTCAGCAACTATCTGAACTCCCACGGCATCCTCTTCGTCACCGCCGACCGGCTCGGGCAGCCCCAGGACATCATCACGCAGCAGCTCACGCTCATGTCCGAGGCGTTTCTGAGGGCTCGGGCCGACCGCATGGCGAAGGAGAGCCTCCTCACCCAGGCGTCGGTGCAGGACGCCTTCACGCTGCCGGCCGTGCTCCAGAGCCCCCTCATCGCCCAGCTCAAGACGGACGGGGCGGCCCTGGAGGGCGAGTACCGGAGGTTCAGTCAGACGTTCAAGCCTGACTACCCGCGCATGCTGGCGCTCAAGGAGAAGATCGACGAGAACCGGCGCCAGCTCCGTACCGAGATCGACCGCACGCTGGCCAGCTTGAAATCGGACTTCGAATCGTCGGTCCGCAGCGAGAAGGCGCTGGAAGCGTCGCTGGCCAAGCAGAGCACGCTGGCCCGTGGCCTGGCCGAGAACATGGCGGAGTACAACCTGCTCCGCCGCGAGGTCGATACCAGCCGCGATCTCTACGCGTCGCTCCTCGGGCGGTTGCGTGAGACGCAGGTCTCCGCGGCACTCCTCACGTCGAACATCTCCGTGGTGGACCCCGCCGAGATTCCGATCGGACCGTCGCGGCCCCGCAAGATGCTGAACCTGTTGATCGCATGCGTGGCCGGAATCGCCGGTGGCATCGGTCTCGCGTTCCTGTTCGAGTACCTCGACACGAACATCAAGGATACGAAAGAGGTAGAGTCGCTTCTCCGCGTTCCGGCCCTGGGCGTCGTCCCGTCGCGCGCGGCGTTCGAGCGCATGCTGGCGCGTCGCAAGGCCGTGGAGTCCGGCCCGACGGCCGAGACACCCTTCGCGCTCGTGTCGCACTCCGAGCTGCCGTCGGTCTTCGCCGAGGCGTTTCGCAATCTCCGCACCTCTATCCTGTATTCGACGCCCGAGCGGCCGCCGAAGACGCTGATGATGACGTCGCTACAGCCGGAAGACGGCAAGACGTCGCTGGTCACCAACCTGGCGATCACGCTGTCCCAGCTCGGCGGCAGCCCGGTCATCCTGGTGGACGCGGACATGCGCCGACCGATGGTGCACCGGGTCCTGAACATCGAGCAGACGCCCGGGCTCTCCACGTACCTCACCGGGCAGGCCGATCTGGAGCAGGTCATCGTCCCGAGCGGTATTCCCAATCTGTTCGTGATTCCCGCGGGCCGGATTCCCGTGAATCCAGCCGAGCTGCTCGCTTCCGCGCGGCTGCGCGAGATGATCGAGGCGCTCGGTCAGCGGTTCGCCTATATCGTGTTCGACATCGGCCCGATGTTTGGCGTCAGCGACGCCATGATCCTGGCCGGCCAGCTCGAGGGTACGGTGCTCGTTCTTCGGCACGGACGCGCCAGCCGTGATGCCGCTCAGAGGGCGGTCCGCAGTCTCACCGCAGTACGGGCTCGTCTGCTCGGCGTGATTCTCAATGACGTCGACATTCACGCGAACGGCTACGGTTATGGCTACTACGGCTATTACGGTTACTCCAGCAACGAGTCAACAGTTGCGCGTCGCAACTGAGGCAACGGATCCGCGGCTCGTTCTGGTTCCGCTGGAATCACGAGCGCGCCGTATGGTCGTCCTTGCCCTGACCCTGGTGATCGCCGGCTGGCTGGCCGTCCAGCTCGCCAGTCCGGCGATCGCCTGGTACGACGGGCGCGGCGACAAGATTGCCGGTCTCGAGCGCGCGGTCGCCTGGGATCCGAAGAACGCCGATCTCCACATCAGGCTCGGCCATGAATACGCCACCCGTGTTCCGGCTGACGTGGCTCGGGCCCGCGCCCACTACGCCGAGGCCGTCCGCCTGCGGCCGACCGACGCCTATCCGCGCCTGCTGCAAGCGCTGCTGGCGGAAAAGCAAGGCGACCGCGCCGCGGCCCGGGCCGCCATCGATGGTGCGGTGCAGCTCGACCCTCACAATGTCTCCATCCGCTGGGAGGCGGCCCTCCTGGCCCTCGGCTGGGGCGAGCGGGTGGCGGGCCTCGATCACTTCAAGTACGTCCTGGGCGTCGATCCCGCCCAGCGCGACGCCGCCTTCCAGCTTGCCCGGACGCTTCTGCGCCCAGGCGAGGATCCGGCGAGCCTGCTTCCGACCGACGCCGACGGGCTCACCAACGTCATGCTGGCCGCATTGCGGCAGAAGGACATGACCCTGGCCGGGATCGCATGGCGCCAGCGCATCCAGCTCGAGCCGGCGCTCCCCGAGGAGACGCTCAAGCACTACGTCGGCGTCACCCTCGATCAGGGCGCCGGAGCCCTGGCGCGAGCCGCGTGGCTCTCCTTCGTGAGCGACGGTCGTCCGACGTCCGAGAGCAACGTGGTGTGGAACGGCGGATTCGAGACCGAGCGGCTTCTCGGATGGGGGCTGGACTGGCGCGTGGAGAAGACTTGGGGCGTCGAGGTGGCGCTTGACCGCTTCGTCGCGGCTGCCGGAAGCCGCTCGCTGCGGTTGACGTTCAACTCATTCCCGACGCTCGACTTCGACGGAGTGACTCAGCTCGTGGCGGTGGAGCCGGGTCGGTCCTATCGCCTGCGTGCGCTGGCGAAGGCAACCGAGTTCATCACCCACTCAGGAATCAAGCTCCAGGTCGTCGTGCCAGGAACGCTCGAGCAGTCCCTGGCCGAGACGCAGACCGTCAGCGGGACCACGGGCGACTGGGTCCGCCTGGAAACCCCCGTCACGATCCCGGCCAACACGAGCGTGGTCAGGCTGAAGGTCCGCCGGGAACCCGCCGCGGAGCCGGAGGGGAATCTGAGCGGCAAGGTGTGGCTCGACGAGGTGCCCCTCCAGTGACGACCTCGACTGCCCACGACCGACTCGTCGAGGCAGGCGTGCTCTTCCTCATCGTGTTCACGCCGTTTGCCTTCGGCACCGTGGAGCCCTGGTCGGAGGCCGTCGCCGAGCTCGTGATCCTCGGCATGGTCGTCACGTGGCTGATCGGAAGCTTGCGCAACTGGGAGCTGCGGGTGGAGCTTCCGGCTGGCTGGCTTCCCGCCGCGCTGTTCCTCGGACTGCTCGCGCTCCAGGCCACGCTCCCCGGCTGGTCGCTCGACCCGGGCGCGACCCGCCGTCTGGCTCTCAAGCTGGGCGCGGTGGCCGCGTTCTTCCTCGTCTGCGCCAACACGTATCGCAGCCGCTCCCAGCTTCGCCGCGCGGCCTGGACGATGATCGCGACCGGTACGGTCATCTCCATCTTCGGCGTCGTCCAGCGGGTGACGTGGAACGGCCGGTTTTACTGGATCGGTCCCGAAGCGCCCGGAACGGCGGTCTACACGTTCGGGCCCTTCACGAACCGGGCGCATTTCGCCGGTCTGGTCGTCGCGGTGCTCCCGGTGGCGCTCGTGATGCTGCTCACCCGGCGCCGCGAGCCTTCGCAGCGCAGCGCCTTGCAGGGCTGGGCGGCCCGCTTCCGTCGCTGGAACTCGCAGGATTCGAGCGCGCGCAGCCTGATTCCGCTCCTCATCCTGATCATGGGCGGCGCCGCGCTGGCCAGCGGCTCGCGAGGCGCGATCGTCACGCTGGTCGCGGTCCTGCTGGCGATTCTCGGACTCGGGGGCGGCGGCCGGGCTGGCCGTGCACGCTGGATCAAGATCGCGATATCGGCCGTGCTGATCATCCTGGCGGGAGCGTGGATCGGTGGGGACGTCCTCTATGGCACCATCGAGCGTCTCCTGACCGAGATCGAGCGTCCTGACGAGGGTTTCCGCCTTCGCGTCTGGCCGGATGCGGTCACCATGTGGTGGAGCGAGGCACGGGTCGTTGGCACCGGTCTGGGATCGTTCGCCGTGGCCTTCCCGCGATTCCGTACGCTACGCGCCCCGGCCGTGATGTCGCACGCGGAGAGTGACTGGCTCGGGATCCTCGTGGAGACCGGCGCGATCGGCTTCGTTCTCGCAGCGGCCACGGCGGTTTCGATCGCCGTCATGCTGCTCCGGCGCCGTCGTCAGTCCCGGACCTATTCGGCTCGCGTCCAGGCTCTCGCCGGTCTGGTTGCGCTCATCGGAGCCGCCGTCCAGAGCCTGCCGAACTACAACGTGCCGGTGATGTCCAACCTCATCTACCTGGCACTGGCGCTCACCCTCGCCTCCGGCGGTCCGACGACCGCAGGCGGAGTGATCCCCGGGCAGGAAGAATCATGAGCGCGACTCGCACGTCAGCGCTGGTCTTCACCGAGTCGCCGCGCTACGACCGCTGGCTGGGGTTGCGCGTCGCCACGCAGCCGGTGGCGTGGCGTCGAATGACCCCGGTCGTCGCCACGGCGAGCCTCGTCCTCATCGACTTTCTCGTCTTCCTGGTTTCGTTCGGGCTGGCCTCACAGGTTCGTGATTCACTCGTCGGCCCGATGCACCAGCCGGTGCTGATCTGGGTCGCGGCCGGCGCCTGGCTGCTCGCGCGTGCGTGTGTCGGTCTGTATCCCGGCTACGGTCTGGCCGCTCCCGAGGAGCTGCGGACTTCCATCAACACCACGCTCGCGGTCGCGCTCGGAGAGGTCGCGGCATTCTTCGTCCTGAAGGAACCCGCGGCCTCGCGTTTGGTCGTGGTCGGGACGTGGGCGCTGGTTGTCCTCATTGGATGGGTCGCACGCGACGGCGTCAAGGGGCTGCTGATTCGCTGCCGGCTCTACGGTTGCCCCGTCATCGTGGTGGGCGCCGGCAAGCGCGGCGCGCTGGCCATCCGCGAGATGAAGGCCAACCCGGGCACCGGCTACGTCCCGGTGGCGGCATTCGACAACCGAGTTTCAAAGATCGGCCTGATCCTCGAGGGCGTGCCCGTGCTGGGGACGGTGCGGGACGCGCTGTCGGTGCCATTGCCGTACCCGGTACGACACGTCCTGATCGCGGTCTCGTCGCGGCGGAAGCCCCGCCTGCTCGGCCTCGCCCGCAGGTTCTCGCGCCGGTACCCCCATGTGGTTGCCGTTCCCGACGTCTTCGAGCTGGCGCATCTCTGGGTTCGGCCGCGCGCCCTCGGCGGCTGCCTGACCCTCGAGGTTCGCAACAATCTGCTGCGCCCGGTGAATCGGTTCGTGAAGCGGTGCGCGGACATCGTCCTCGCTCTTCCCGTCCTCGTGGTGAGCGCGCCCGTGATCGCCCTTGCCGCCATCGCCGTGAAGCTGGCGAGCCCCGGGCCCGCGTTCTACGGACAGGAACGAGCGGGACTGCACGGCCGACGGATCCGTGTCTGGAAGCTACGGACGATGGTTCCCGACGCGGAGAAGCGCCTGGTCGCCCACCTGGCGACTCACCCCGAGGCCCGGCTCGAGTGGGACACGCGCATGAAGCTCCTCAACGATCCGCGCGTGATCCCCTACGTCGGGCGGTGGCTGCGCCGGTTCAGCATCGACGAGCTACCGCAGCTCTGGAACATCGTCACGGGCGAGATGAGCCTGGTTGGTCCGCGGCCGTTCCCGGACTACCACCTGGCGAAGTTCAGCGGCCAGTTCCGCGCGTTCCGGCATCAGGTGCGTCCTGGGCTCAGCGGGATGTGGCAGGTGAGCGAGCGTTCGCTGGCCGACATGGCCGGCCAGGAAGCGCGCGACTCGTACTACATCAGGAACTGGTCGCTGTGGCTCGACCTCTGGATCCTCTTCAGGACGCTGCCCGCCGCCCTCCGAGGTACCGGTGCCTGTTAGTGCCCTCGTCGGAGTATCGGTGCCTCGCGGTGCCGGTACGGCGTTGCCCGATCGGCTCGTCGCGAACACGGCCTGGATGTGCGCTCGTAGCGGAATTCGTGTCCTCCTGCACGGTGCCTACTTCATCATCGTCGCCCGTGTTCTCGGCGCGGCCGGTTACGGCGAGTTCATCGCCGTCGCGGCACTCGCGGCATTCTTGGCGCCGTTCGGAAGCTTCGGCACCGGCAATCTCCTGGTAAGAAACGTCAGCCGCGATCCCGCTGCCCTGGCGGAGAGCTGGAGCACCGCGCTCGTCACCACCGCGGTCTCCGGAGTGCTCCTGACGGCTGCGCTCGTCGTCGTTGCCGCCTATGCACTGGCAGGGACGCCCGTGCTGCTCGTGGTTCTCATCGGTACGGCCGATATGGTGTTCGGTCAGTTTTCCGACATCTGTGGGAAAGCGTTTCAGGCTCAGCAACGCCTCGACGTGACCGCTAGTCTCGACACCGCCCTCAGCGCGGCCAAGGTATTCGCAGCGCTGGCGCTCTTCGCCGTGGGGTCGCCGACGCCCGTGACCTGGGCGTGGTTCTATGCCGCCGCCAACGCGGTGGGCGCCGCGGTGGCGATCGGCGTCGTATACACGCGCCATGATCGGCTGCCCTTGACGTTTCGCCTGTCCATCCGCGTCGCCAAAGAAGGGCTGTACTTCGCGCTGAGCCAGTGGGCCCAGGTATTTCAGAAGGACATCGACAAGATGCTGATCGTCCGGTTCTCGGGTCTGCAGGCCGCGGGTGTCTACGCGGCCGCCGCACGGATCATCGAGATCACCTTCACGCCGGTCTATGCGCTCCTGGCCGCCACATATCCCGGATTCTTCCGGCACGGGGCGGGGGGACTGGGCGCGACGATGGCCTTCGCACGGCCGTTCGTGCTTGGCGGCGCTGTATACGGGCTCGTGATGGGTCTCGCGCTGGCGTTGGCGGCCCCAGTGTTGCCGCACGTTCTCGGCGAAAGCTTCGCGGGCTCGGTCGAAGCCGTGCAGTGGCTAGCGCTGTTGCCACTGCTTCGGGCGCTCCACTACGTGGGCGGAGACGTGCTCACGGGGGCGGGATTCCAACGCCTGCGCACGTCCCTTCAAATCATCGTCGGCGCCGTCGCGGTGAGCACGGCGGTGTGGGCCATCCCGCTCTACTCGTGGCGCGGCGCCGCCATGACGGCGGTCGCCGCGAATCTCCTTCTTGTCGCGGCATCGTGGACCGCCATCGTGCTGATGAGGAAAACACAGTGAACCCTCTGACCGCGTCCCGTGTCGTTTCACGCCGCCTCCGAGACAGTGCGCCTGGATACTTCGAGCGGGCGTTCGCGTTGGTGGTCCTCTTCCTATCCACCGGCGGCCTGATGGAAATCTTGCGGACGAAGCGTGGGATCGCCCTCGACGACCAACGCGAGGGCGATCCCTTCATTCAGATCATCTGGCTCGTCGTGTACGGCATCACCCTTCTGCTCCTAGTCAGAAGAGCGCGGGCCGTGTCGCAGCTCCTCGCCCGCGAGCGATTGCTCGTGTTGCTCTGTACGCTCGGCACGGCCTCCGTCCTGTGGTCGGTCGCTCCGGACGTCACTCTGCGCCGAACGGTGGGGCTTCTCGGCACAACGGCGTTCGGTGTCTATCTCGGCTCGCGCTATACGGCGCACGAGCTGTTGCGCCTGATGAGCTGGATGCTTGCTGCGGCGGCCGCACTCAGCCTGGCGTTCGTGGCGTTCGCCCCGGCCTACGGCATCGACGACGAAGGTGCCTGGCGCGGAATCTTCGCGCACAAGAACTTCCTCGGCCACGTGATGGCGCTGGCGATCGTCGGCTTCCTCTTCGAGCTGCGGCGGCGCGGGGCGGTGAACCGTCTCGCGATTGTGACGGGTTTTGCTGTCGCGTGCCTGGCACTGCTGGGTTCGCGATCGGTGGCGGGGCTCGTCACTGCCCTGGTCGTCGTGGTGACGATGCCGCTCTGGCCCATCTTCAGACTTCGAAGGACTCTCGCCGTCGCCGCCGCCGTGTTCGCGTTGATGGCAATCGCGACCGCTGTGGGATGGCTGATCACCTCGCCCGAACAGGCAGCCGCAGCGCTGGGAAAGGATGCCACGCTGACCGGTCGCACGGGTTTGTGGTTCCTCGTCGCCGATGCCATCGCGTACCGGCCATGGTTTGGATACGGCTACGGGGCGTTCTGGCTCGGGCCAACTGGCGAATCCGCTGCCATCTGGGCCGCCCTTTCGTGGCAGCCCGCGGAGGCGCACAACGGCTTCTTGGACTTGGGGCTTCAGCTCGGCATGGTCGGCGTCGTCCTGTTCTTGACCGGCTTCGCCATCGCCGTGTGGCGAGCCGTCGGTGTGATCCGGCGAACCGACACTGCATATGCGCTATGGCCAATGGCATGCCTCACGTTCATCGTCATTGCCAACCTTGCCGAGACCATGATTCTGGTGTGGAACAGTATCTTCTGGATCCTCTACGTCGTCACCTGCGTGTGGCTGATCCGGGCGAAGAGTGACGCCTCCCGAGTGGCGGCATGACGAGACCGTCCCCTGCCATGCGGGTCGGCATCTGCATCGCGACGTATCGCCGGCCGCGCATGCTCGCTACGCTCTTGAAGGCACTGGATCGACAGGCCTTCCAGAAGGCGCGGCCGCCGCTCGTCACGGTGGTGGTGATCGACAACGACGTCGCCGAGTCGGCGCGGGCCACCGTGGAGCGCGCCGCCGTCCGCGCGCGCTGGCCCCTGTGCTACGGGGTGGAGCCGCGCCGGGGGATTTCGTACGCGCGCAACCGCGGCGTGGTGGCGGTCGGGCAGACGTGCGATTTCCTGGTCTTCGTCGACGACGACGAGCTACCCCGGCGGAACTGGCTCGACGAGCTGCTGTTCGTGCAGGCGCGTGAGAACGCCGATGTCGTGGCCGGGCCCGTGCTCCCGCGTTTCGACGAGGTGCCACCGGCCTGGGTCGACCGCGGTCGTTTCTTCGTGCGGCCACGTTATCGAACGGGCCACCCGCTGTCCGTCGCGGGCGCCGGCAACGCCCTGGTGCGAACCGGCGTGCTGACCGAGCAGCCCGGCCCCTTCGCCCCGCAGTTCGCACTGAGCGGAGCGGAAGACACGCACCTCTTCATGCGCCTGGAGCGCCTCGGTGCCCGCATGGTGTGGGCCGACGAAGCGGTTGTCGACGAGCGAGTGCCGAAGACCCGCCTCAACGTCAGGTGGCTGCTCCAGCGAGCCTATCGGGGCGGAAACGGGTTCGCCCGGTGCGAGGTCGACGTGCGCCCCGGAGCACGCGTGCGCTGGACTCGCGCCCTGAAGGGCGTGGCCAGGATCGCCCAGGGCGTCGCGCTCCTGGCGGTCGCGCCCGCGTACGGCATCTGCGGCCTCGTGGACGCGTCGGCGCGCGTGTGCCTCGGGCTCGGCATGCTCACGGGCGTGCTTGGCTATGGCTACGACGAATATCGGCAGGTTCACGGAGCGTAGCGATGGCCGCGATCGCGTGCCCGACGATGGAGGCGCTGGAGAGCGTGGGCACGGTCGATCATCCCGTGCCGGGACGGCGGCGTCGCGTCGCCTTTGTGACGAACTTCTGCTCCCACTACCGGATCAAGCCCTTCGAGCTTCTGGCCCGTGACTACGACGTCGACTATTACTTCTTCTCCGACGGCGGCGAATGGTACTGGCGCAAGGAGCACGGCGTGAAGCGCGGCGCCTTCCGGCACACCTACCTTCCCGGCGTCCGCATCGGCAACACGAGAATCTCGGTTCAGCTCCCGGCGGCGCTGCTCGCCGGCCAGTACGACGTCTTCGTCAAGTGCATCAACGGACGCTTCGCCCTACCGGTGACGTATGCGATCGCGCGCATGACGCGCAAGCCCTTCGTGCTCTGGACCGGGATCTGGACGCGGATCGATACCAAATTCCACCGGATCGGATTCCCGATCGTCCAGCACATGTACCGGAACGCCGATGCCGTGGTCGTCTACGGCGAGCACGTGCGGCGCTACCTGGAAGGCGAAGGCGTCGCGTCGCCGCGGATCTTCCTGGCTCGTCAGGCCGTCGACAACGCGCTCTATCGCCGGTACGTCGGTGACGACGAGCGCTGCGCGTTACGCTGCCGGCTCGGCATCGAGGCTGATCAGCCGGTGGTCCTGTACGTCGGACGGCTGACCGCGATCAAGGGCCTCCGCCATTTGCTCGAGGGCTTCCGCGCCGTCACGGATCCTCGCTCCGTCCTCGTCCTCGCCGGTGAAGGCGAGCAGGGCGCCGACCTTCGCGCGCTGGCCCAGACGCTGGGGCTCGGGGCGAGAGTTCGCTTCACGGGGCATGTCTCACCGGAGGCGACGACTGCGTACTACGCGCTGGCCACGGTCGCGGTGTTGCCCTCGGTCACGACGCCCGAGGGGAAGGAGCTCTGGGGCCTCGTCGTCAACGAGGCGTTCAACCAGAGCGTTCCTGTGATCGCCACCGACGCCGTCGGAGCGGCGGCGGGTGGGCTGCTTCAGGACGGCGTCAACGGCTTCATCGTTCCCGAGTGTGATGCGGCCGCTCTCGGTGTGGCTCTGAACAAGATCGTCGGCGACGATGCCATGCGCCGGCGTCTGGGGGACAACGCCTTGAACACCATCGGTGAATGGACGACGGAGAGGATGGTCTCCGGCTTCCGCGCGGCCATCGAGTACGCCTGTGCGCGGTAAGCGACGCGTCGCGCGAATCATCGTCGCCGCTCTCGCGCTCGTGGTGGGGTCGAAGATCGGTCAGAGCCAGCCGGCGACCATGACGGGGGCTAGCGGCCCCGTGCCTCGAGAGTACTGGGGCTTGCACATCCATCGCGCCGGCTCGTTGGGCACCTGGCCGGCCGCATTTGGCTCCTGGCGGCTGTGGGATGCGCGAGTGGCGTGGCCGAACCTCGAGCCGAGCCCCGGTCAGTGGCGCTTCGAAGCGCTCGACCGGTACGTCGAGATGGCCCGCGACCACCACGTGGAGATCCTGCTTCCGCTCGGCATGTCGCCCTCGTGGGCGTCAGCGCGCCCGTCCGAGGTCTCCTCGTACGCGCCGGGCGCCACGGCTGAGCCCGCGGATCTGCTGCGCTGGCGAGACTACGTCAGGACCGTGGCGCAACGGTACAAGGGGCGGGTGCGTCACTACGAGATCTGGAACGAGCCCAACCTGAAATCGTTCTACACCGGCTCCACCGCTACGATGCTCGAGCTCGCCCGCGAGGCATTCACGACGCTGAAGGCGATCGACCCCGATATCGTCGTCGTGTCTCCCGCCGCCACCGAGCGCGGTGGCGTCGCCTGGCTCGACGACTATCTCCGCCGCGGCGGTGCCCAGTACGCCGATGTGATCGGCTACCACTTCTATGTCGGGCCGTTGGAACCCGAGGCCATGGTGTCGATGATTCGTGACGTTCAGCAGGTGCTCCGGCGCCACAGCGTGAACAAGCCCGTGTGGAACACGGAGAGCGGCTGGCTGATGCCGAGTCGTCAGACCGCGGTGACGCCGCGCGGCGGGCAGGGCCTCCACAGCCGCGGCCTGAACGAAGAGGACGCCGCGGCGTTCGTCGTGCGCGCCTGCATCTTGAACTGGGCGTCTGGGGTCGAGCGTCTGTACTGGTACGCCTGGGACAACTACCTCATGGGGCTCGTCGAGCCCGACGGTCGCACGGTGAAGCCGGCAGGGCTCGCCTACCAGAGCGTGCAGGAATGGCTCACCGGCGCCGAAGTGCGCGAGTGCCAGTCCGGGCCGGGCGCGCTGTGGACCTGCCAGGTCACGCGTGAAGGCGGCAATGACGCGTGGATCGTCTGGAACCCGAACGCCAAGAGCGAGTTCGCCGTCCCTTCGGCCTGGCGCGTTCGCCGTGTGAGGACGCTGACGGGGACCACGAGAGCGTTGGAGGCGGGGGAACGGGTTGCCGTCGGAGCGATGCCGGTCTTGCTCGAGCGTTGACGATGCGAATCCTGGTCGTGCACAACTACTACCAGGAGGCCGGCGGGGAAGACGAGGTCTTCCGCGCGGAGGTGGCTCTACTGCGCGAGCACGGCCACGAGGTGTCAACCCTCACGACCGAGAACGGTGCCGTGCACGGTCTCCGCTCGCTCTTGGCCGCCCGCGACGCGGTGTGGTCGGTCGGCTTCCAACGCCGGCTGAGGGAGTGTCTGCGCCAGACGCGGCCGGACGTCGTTCACTTCCACAATACGTTCTTCCGGGTGTCGCCGGCCGCCTACTACGCCTGCCGAGATGCCGGCGTCCCCGTCGTGCAGACGCTGCACAACTATCGTCTCGTCTGTCCCTCGGCCACGTTCTATCGCGGCGGCCGCGCGTGCGAGGACTGCATCGGGCGAACCGTGGCCCTCCCCGGCATCCGGCACGGCTGCTATCGAAGCTCGCGAGGCCAGACCGCCGTCGTGGCGGGCATGCTTACCGCGCATCGGTGGCTGGGAACCTGGCAGCAATCGGTTGACGCTTACATCGCGATGACCGAGTTCGCCCGCGCGAAGTTCATCGCCGGCGGTCTGCCGGCCGAAAAGATCGCGATCAAGCCGAACTTCTGTCCGGTCGATCCTGGAATCGGGCACGGCGCGGGTGGATACGCGCTCTTCGTCGGCCGCCTCTCGCCGGAGAAGGGCGTCGAGACGCTCATGTCCGCCTGGCGGCGCCTCGGCGGGACCGTTCCCCTCTACGTCGTCGGTGACGGCCCACTCGGCCCGGTCGTGGAGGAATTCGTGGGGAAGACTGAGCGCTGCCACTGGCTCGGGCGGCAGCCGAAGGAGAAGGTCCTCGCCTTGATGCGTGAGGCCCAGTTGCTCGTCCTCCCCTCCGAGTGTTACGAGATGTTTCCCCTGGTCCTGGCCGAGGCATCAGCGGCAGGTCTGCCCGTCATCGGCAGCCGGCACGGCAGCATCGGCGCGATCATCGACGACGGGCGGACGGGCCTTCACGTCCGTCCGGGAGCCCCGGACGATCTCGCCAGCAAGGTCGAGTGGGCCTTTTCGCACCCGCGTGAGCTGGCGGCCATGCGGACGAACGCGCGGGCCGCCTTCGAGGCGCGATACACGCCGGACGTGAATTACGAACTGCTCATGGGGATCTACGACCGGGCACGGAACGGCGCCGTCGTATGAGGGCCTCGACGCCGGCGTCTCCGCGGTGCCGCAGCATCCTCGGCATGCGTGTGCACGCCACGAGCTATGACGACGCGTCGTCGCGCGTGATGGCGTGGGCCGAGGGCGAGGATCGCCGGCGGTACGTCTGCGTCACGACCGTGCACACGGTCATGGAGGCACACGACGACGTCTTCCTCCAGCGCATCGTCAACCACGCCGATCTCGTGACGCCCGATGGGATGCCCCTGGTCTGGGGACTGCGCCTGCTCGGCGCGCGGGAGGCCGCGCGCGTCTATGGGCCCGAGCTCACCCCGCGGGTGCTGGCCGCGGCGGCGCGAGACGGTGTCCCGATCGGGTTTTACGGCGGCGCGCCGGACGTCCTCGACAAGCTCGTCGCGGTCGCCCGCGAGCGGTTCCCGGGACTTCGCATCGTTTATGCGCTGTCGCCGCCGTTCCGGCCGATCAGCCCGGAAGAGGACACGGCCATCGTGGACGACATCAACCGGTCGGGGGCTCGCATCCTGTTCGTCGGGCTCGGGTGTCCGAAGCAGGATCGCTGGATGGCGGCCCATCGCTCGAGGGTGAACGCCGTCATGCTGGGCGTCGGCGCGGCCTTCGACTTCCTGGCCGGCAACAAGGCGCAGGCGCCGCGCTGGATGCAGGACCGCGGACTGGAGTGGATCTTCCGCCTGGCCTGCGAGCCACGGCGACTCTGGTGGCGCTATCTGTGGCACAACCCGCGGTTTGTCCTGCTGTTCGCTCTGCAGTTATTGAGGCAGCGCTGGCTCTCATCATCTCTGGAGGGAACGCCATGAAGAAGGTGCTGGTGACCGGAGCGGGTGGTTTCATCGGACATCACCTGACGAAGTTCCTCGTGGAGCGCGGTTACTGGGTGCGCGGCGTGGACGTCAAGCTGCCGGAGTACGAGGCGACGGCCGCCCACGAGTTCGAGCTCCTCGATCTGCGGCGCTGGGACAATTGCCTGACCGCGACCCGCGGTGTCAACGAGGTCTATGCACTGGCCGCGAACATGGGCGGCATCGGCTTCATCCATTCCCACAAGGCCGAGATCAGCCGAGACAACGTGCTGATCAACATCCACACGCTCGACGCGGCCCGCGTGCAGGGCGTCAGCCGGCTGCTCTACACGTCGTCCGCCTGCATCTACCCCGGTTACCTTCAAGACAAGCCCGACGTCACTCCGCTCAAGGAAGAGGACGCCTACCCGGCCGATCCCGAGGACGGGTATGGCTGGGAGAAGCTCTACACCGAGCGGGTCTGCCGCCACTACACCGAGGACTATGGCCTCGAGACGAGGACGGTGCGCTTCCACAACATCTTCGGCCCGCTCGGGACCTACGACGGTGGGCGCGAGAAGTCGCCGGCCGCGATCTGCCGCAAGGTCGCCCTGGCCAAGGACGAAGACGTCATCGACGTGTGGGGCGACGGTAAGCAGACGCGGTCGTACTGCTACATCGACGACTGCGTGGAGGGCATCTACCGGCTGATGCGATCGGACTTCCGCGAGCCGCTCAATCTCGGCCAGGACCGCATGATCACGATCGACGAGCTGGTCGACATCGTCGCGAAGGTTGCCGGCAAGCAGATCGAGAAGCAGCACGACCTGAGCAAGCCGCAGGGCGTGCGCGGGCGCAACAGCGACAACTCGCTCCTGCGCAAGGTGCTGGACTGGGAGCCGATCATCAGCCTCGAGGAGGGGCTGGCCCGCACCTACGAGTGGATTCGCGGCGAGCTCGTGAAGACCGGCCGGATCGCCGGATGACAACCGCGCTGTTGAAGGAATTGGGGGAGGCGACGCAGGGAGTCCGGGGCGAACGCAGCCCCGTGGCGTCGCCCGGCATCGTGAGCAGCACGACGACGCTGCCGCCTGCGTGGAGGTCTGGACCCAGCGGGGACGTCCTTTGGATTGACCAGGCGAGAAGCGTAGCCGCCCTCGGCGTTGTCATTCTTCACGTGTCCGCGGGAGTGGTCTGGGGAGTTTCAGATTTCACCAGCTTTGCGTGGTGGGTCGGCAACATCCTAGATGCCGCAGTGAGATGGTGCG
This sequence comes from Candidatus Rokubacteria bacterium 13_1_40CM_68_15, assembly GCA_001917585.1. Taxonomy (GTDB): domain Bacteria; phylum Methylomirabilota; class Methylomirabilia; order Rokubacteriales; family CSP1-6; genus 40CM-68-15. Next base: position 7,714 of record MNEG01000154.1, on the reverse strand, counting down.
TTCCGGTGTTCGTGATGATCACGGGAACGTTGCTCCTGGATTTCGAGCAGCCCATGGGTTCATTTTCGACGTTCTACTTTCGCCGAGCCGCACGCCTCTGTTGGCCTCTGTTCTTCTGGTCCGCTCTGTATCTAATCTGGAACGGCGCCCGGGATTACTTGAAATCCGGGCACGTGAACGTGGACACCCTCGTCGGGATGCTGCTGGCGGGGCAACCTCACTACCACTTGTGGTACTTGTACATGCTCCTCGGGCTGTATTTCTCTGCGCCATTCGTACGTGTCCTCCTGCAGCACCTCGACGTTGAGCAGACGCTCGCTCTTTGCTTCTCGGTTTTCGTCTTCGCCTTCGCCTCAGCCCTGCACCATCATGTCGCCGGCGCGGCGAAAGGCCCCTTCATCCTGTGGTTTTTGCCGTATCTCTCGTACTTCATGGCGGGCGGCATTCTGCGACGCTGGAAGTCATCGATCGACACGCGGCGCATCGTGATCATCCTCATCAGCTCAGTCGCACTGACTGCGATCGGCTGCCATGTCGTAGCTGTTCGGAGGGACCTGCCGTCAGGGCTCTACTTCTACGATTACTTCAGCGTGACCGTCATTCCGATGGCGCTCGCCGTGTTCCTTCTGCTCCGCAATGCGCCCGCCATGCGGATCCTGGTTGAATTGGCGCCGCTTTCGCTGGGAGTCTACCTCGTTCATCCGCTGTTTCTCGAATGCATATCGCGTCTCGGCTTCGAGGAATGGCGCTTCAATCCTGTCTGGGCCATTCCGATCAAAGTCCTTCTCATTCTACTTCTGTCCCTGAGCGCGGTCTGGGCGATTCGCCGGATCCCGGTACTGCGACGGGTCGTTTGAGTGCTTCGCATATGCTGGACATCATGATCACGTGCCCAAAGCAGGTCGCTTGGTGGCCGTGTCGAGAGGATGACGCCCTATGAAAGTCCTGTTCGTCTGCACCGAGAACGTCGCGCGTAGCCGCGCAGCGGAGACGTTGTTTCACGAGCTTCAAGGCGGGTCCGGGCGGCACGAGGTTCGTTCCGTGGGAACGGCCTCGCACGCCGCTCGGCGGATCACCACGCGCGAGCTGGCCTGGGCCGACGTCATCGCCGTCATGGAGCCGCGTCACCTGGACGCGATCCGACAGCACTGGCCACATCACGTCGAGAAGGTCATGGTGCTGGAGATCCTCGACTTCTTCCTACCGGACGAAGTCGAGCTTCGGGCAGCTCTGGAGGCGAAGATTCGCAAGCTGCTGGAGCGCTGTGATCGTCGCCTGACGGCCTGACGCGCTGCGGGCGGCACGCCCCTTGACGACGCGCGGAATTCGAGGACACTGAAACAGTCTGCTCGGGCCGTGGGGGTCCAGATGCCGCCTGTTCGCGTGCTGCTCGGTGTCGCCGGTGTGAGCCTGATGCTCGCTTCGTCAGCGTCAGCGGGCGGAACGGTCGTCGTTCGGAGCTCGCCTCGCTCCGTGGTCGTTCATCCGAATCGCGTTGTTGGGGCCCCTGTGGTCGTCCGGCCCGAACCGAGCGTCTTTCCGCGAACGGTCGATCCCTGGCGATTCTGGCCCCCGGGGACGGTCGTCACGCGACACGGGGGCGTGCCGTTCGGCTCGGCCCTCATCGGGCCGTCGTACCCTGCGATCGTCGGGTCGGGCCCGGTGCTCGCGGCCAACGCTCCGTACGTCTACGAGCAGCCCTCCGTCGTGACGGGCGGGGCGGTCCCCTCGCTCCTCGAATACCCCACGGGCTGGTACCAGCTTCGCGGCGATGGCGTGACGACACCGTACGTGTGGGTCTGGATCCCGAAGCCGCCGCCTGCGCCGATGCAGCCGCCCGCGATGGTCCCCCCGGTGCCACCGCCACCGGTTGGCTCGCTCATCCCCGAGGGCCTCTCTGAGTCATCTCCCAGGCGCAAAGGGCTCTTCCGCTGGATCGACGAGGAAGGTGTCGCGCACTGGACCGATCAGCGTGAGAGCATCCCGCTGCGCTACCGCGCCAAGGCCGAGAGCCGCTGACAGTCGTCCGGGCTAGCGCGGTGGCTGGGCGCTGAGGAGCAGGATCAGGAGGACGCCGCGATCGTTGTCGTCGAACGTGCTTGCCGGGCGCCGCCCCGGTGCGGCCCGCTCGATCCTCGCGGGCTGATTCGTTCGCGGGTGCAGCGTGACGATCTCCGGCGTGAGACTCGCGGCATGCTTGGGGACATCGTTCGCGGCGCCCGACGCCAGCAGGGCAACGAGGCCGAGACCGGCGAGGAGACCGACGTTTCTAGTGGTCGCCATGCCGCTCCACCCTATCCGGTTGGCACAGGTATTTGAATCCATCCGTGGATAGAGACTTCTCTATCCAAGGATAGAGGCGTCAGGGCGAACGCTCCCCACGGGCAGGCCGCTCACCGCCGCCCCCTGGTGCTCTGACTTCCACCTTCGCGCCCGGCACCAGGCGCGCCTGACCATCGGTGACCACCTTCTCACCCGGTTCGAGCCCGGAGGCGACGATGGTGTCGGTGCCCTGGGTGCGCGCCACGGCGATGCGACGGTTCTCGACGGTCGCGTCGGGCTTCACCACGAAGACGTACGACGTGTTCTGCTGCCCGGCCTGCACGGCCTGGGACGGGACAACGATGGCATCCGCCTCGGTGGCGAGCGTCAGCACGACGTTGACGAACTGACCGGGCCAGAGACGCCGTTCCTCGTTGGAGAACGTGGCCTTCAGGCGAATCGTCCCGGTGTTCGGGTCGATGGCGTTGTCGATGAACGTCACGACACCGCGCACAGCCCTCGGATCGCCCGCGCCGAGCGCTTCCACCTCGAGCCGGCCGTTGGCCATGTAGCGCTTGATCGAGGCGAGCTGCTGCTGGGGTACGGTGAACGACACGTACGTGGGCTGGACCTGATTGATCATCAGCAGCGTGGAGTCATTGGTCCCGGTGGCCCGCACCACGTTGCCCTCGTGAAGCAGCAAGCTGCCGGTCCGGCCATCGATCGGGGACCGGATGGTCGCGTAGCTCAGCTGCACGCGAGCATTGTCGACCGCCGCCTGGTCGGCGCGGACGAGCTCCTCGGCGCTCTGCACGGCCGCCTCGTCAGCCAGGACGGTGTCCTGTGCGCTCTTGACGTCCGCCTCGTCAGCGCGAACGGTGGCCGAGAGCGATTCGGCGGTCGTGCGGAACTGGTCGTACTGCTCCTGCGCGATCAGCTCACGCTTGAGGAGATCGGCGTAGCGACGCTCCGCCACCACGGCGTTCCTCGCCTGGGCCTGGTCTCGCGCCAGCGCCGCCTGGGTCTGGGCGATGCGTGAGCGATCGCGCTCCAAGACCGCGCGCGCCTGCTGGACCTGAACCTGGTCCTTGGCCACGGTGGCCTGGGCCTGGGCGAGGGCAGCCTCCAGCTGCCGCGGGTCGATGGTGAAGAGCAGATCGCCCTTGCGGACGTCCTGCCCTTCCTTGATGTGGATGCGCATGAGCTCGCCACCGACCTGGGCCTTGATGGAGACGACCGAGTACGCCTCGACGCTGCCGATGGCCCGGATCTCCAGCGGGACCGTCTTCCGTTCGACCGACGCGATCGTCACCGGAACGGGAGGCCGGCGCTGCTGCTGCGACTGCTTGGACTCCGCCTTGTCGCCGGAACAGGCGATGAGCGACAGGCCCACCGTGAGCAGGAGCGTGATACCGAAAAGAGCACGCATAGTCTTGGTCAATGCTGGAGCTCCGGCGATCGGTGGGGCACGGCCAGGCGCCGTGCGCGGCGAAGACGCAGCCGCAACCGCTCGAGATAGAGATAGACGACCGGGGTGGTGTAGAGGGTGAGGAGCTGGGAGACGAGCAAACCGCCGACGATCGTGATGCCGAGAGGCCGGCGCAGCTCGGCGCCGGTGCCGGTGCCCAGGGCCAGCGGTAGCGCCCCGAGCAGTGCGGCCATCGTCGTCATCATGATCGGGCGGAACCTGAGCACGCACGCCTGATAGATCGCGTCGGCCGGCGTCTTGCCGTCGCGCCGCTCGGCGTCCAGCGCGAAGTCGATCATCATGATCGCGTTCTTCTTGACGATCCCGATCAGGAGAATGATGCCGATGAGGGCGATGACGTTGAGCTCCATCCCGCACAGCATGAGGGCGATGATGGCGCCCACGCCCGCCGAGGGCAGCGTCGAGAGGATCGTGATGGGGTGGACATAGCTCTCGTAGAGAACGCCGAGCACGATGTAGACGGTGACCAGCGCGGCCAGGATGAGGATGGGCTGATTGGCCAGCGAGTCCTGAAACGCCTGGGCCGTGCCCTGGAAGCTGGCTCGGATGGATGCCGGCAGGCCGATCTCACGCTCGGCGACCTGGATGGCGCCGACCGCGTCGCTGAGCGCGACGCCCGGCGCCAGGTTGAAGGAGAGCGTGACCGACGGGAAGAATCCTTGATGGTTCACGGCCAGCGGGGTCGTGCTCGGCACGAAGCGGGTGATGGCGCTGAGCGGCACCTGGGCGCCGGTGGACGACTTCACGTAGATGGCCTTGAGCGCATCCGGATTCTGCTGGAACTCGGGCGCGACCTCGAGCACCACGTGGTACTGGTTCAACGAGGTGTAGATCGTCGAGACCTGGCGCTGGCCGAAGGCGTCGTACAGCGTGTCGTCGATGGCCTGGGCCTGGATGCCGAGGCGGCCGGCGGTGTCGCGATCGATCACCAGCGCGGCCTGGAGCCCGCGGTTCTGCTGGTCGGTGTTGACATCGCGCAACCGCTCGAGAGTGCGTAGCTTGGCCAGCATCTGGGGGGCGAACGTGTTGAGCTCGACGAGGTCGGTGCTCTGCAGCGTGTACTGGAACTGCGCGTTGCTGGCGCGGCCGCCGATGCGCAGGTCCTGCACGGATTGGAGGAAGAGGTTGGCTCCGGGGACGTGGGCGAGCTTGCCGCGCAACCGGTTGATGACCTGATCGACCGACACCTTCCGCTCGCCCAGCGGCTTGAGCGAGACGAACATGCGACCGGTGTTGGTCGTGTTTTGATTGCCGCCGCTGAAGGCGACGACCGCGGTCGCCGCCGGATCGGTGCGCACGATGTTCACGAACTCCGCCATCTTGTCCCGCATGGCCGGAAACGAGATGTCCTGCGAGGCCTGGATGCTGCCGATGATTCGCCCGGCGTCCTGCTGGGGGAAGAAGCCCTTGGGCACGATCACGAAGAGGTAGATGTTGAGACCGATCGTGACGACCGTCACCAGAAGCGTCACGCGCTGATGGCGCAGCACCCAGCCGAGCGTCCGCTCGTACCCGTGAAGCAGCAGGGCGAAGGCGCGCTCGCCCAGCCGGTACACCCGGCCATGGCCGCCGGCCGGGGCCGGCTTGAGCAGCCGCGCGCACATCATGGGCGTCATGGTCAGCGAGACTACCAGCGAGACGAGGATGGCCAGCGTCAACGTGACGGCGAACTCGCGGAAGAGCCGGCCGACGATCCCGCCCATCAAGAGGATCGGAATGAAGACCGCCACCAGCGAGGTGCTCATCGACAGCACGGTGAACCCGATCTCGCGCGAGCCCTTCAGGGCTGCCGCCATCGGCGACTCGCCGGCCTCGATGTAGCGGGTGATGTTCTCGAGCACGACGATGGCGTCGTCCACCACGAAGCCCGTCGAGATGGTCAAGGCCATGAGCGAGAGATTGTCCAGGCTATAGCCGAGCAGGTACATCCCGCCGAAGGTGCCGAGCAGGGAGAGCGGCACGGCCACGGTGGGAATGATGGTGGCCGACGCCTTGCGGAGGAACAGGAAGACGACGAGCACGACGAGGGCGATCGAGAGCAGCAGCGTGAGCTGGATGTCGCGGAACGAGGCGCGGATGGTCGTGGTCCGGTCGAGCACGATCGAGATGTCGATGGCCGGAGAGATGGACGCTTGCAGCTCGGGCATCAGCGCCGTCACGCGGTCCACGGTCTCGATGATGTTGGTGCCGGGCTGGCGGTACACGACGAGCAGCACGGCGCGCTTGCCGTTGGCCAGCCCGGCCGTCCGCAAGTCCTCGACCGAGCTCTCGACGCTGGCGATGTCGCCGAGCCGCACCGGTGCGCCGTTCTGCCAGGCGATGATCACCGGGCGGTACTGGTCGGCATCGAAGAGCTGATCGGTGGCGTGAATCGTCCACGCCGTCGTCCCGTTGGTGAGCTGGCCTTTGGGGCCGTTGGCGTTGACGGATCGCAGGGCTGCGCGAACCTGCTCGAGCCCGATGCCGAGCTGGGTGAGCAGGCTGGGATCGACGCGCGCACGAACGGCCGGCTTGGCTCCGCCGCCCACGACGACCTGGCCGATGCCCTCGACCTGCGCGAGCTTCTGGGCCAACACGGAATCGGCGGCGTCGAACACGCGACCGATCGGTAGCGCGTCCGAAGTGAGCGCCAGGATCAGGATCGGCGCGTCGGCCGGATTGACCTTCCGATACGTCGGATTGTTGATCAGCCCCGACGGGAGCTGGCTGCGCGCGGCGTTGATGGCCGCCTGCACGTCGCGCGCGGCGGCGTCGATGCTGCGGTTCAGATCGAACTGGAGGATCACCGTGGTGGCGCCGAGCAGGCTGCTCGAGGTCATCTCGGTGACGCCCGCGATTCGTCCGAACTGTCGCTCCAGCGGGGTCGCCACCGACGAGGCCATCGTCTCCGGGCTCGCACCGGGGAGGAGCGCCTGGACCTGGATCACGGGGAACTCCACCTGCGGGAGCGAGGCCACGGGCAGGAACCGATAGGCGACGGCACCGGCCAGCAGCAGCGCGCAGCTCAGGAGCGTGGTGGCGACGGGCCGACGGATGAACGGCTCGGAGATGCTCACTCGGCGGTCGCTCGTGCCGGCCGCGGGGCGCCGATCGACGCCCGACGGAGCCGGCGGGCCACGCGATCGAAGGCCAGATACACGACGGGCGTAGTGTAGAGCGTGAGCAGCTGAGACAGGAGCAAGCCGCCGACGATCGTGATGCCGAGCGGCCGCCGGAGCTCGGCGCCGGTGCCGCTGCCGAGGGCCAGCGGCAGGCCGCCCAGCAGCGCCGCCATCGTCGTCATCATGATCGGCCGAAAGCGGAGCAGACAGGCCTGGTAGATCGCCTCGGCGGGTGTCTTGCCCTCCTCGCGCTCGGCGTCGAGCGCGAAGTCGATCATCATGATCGCGTTCTTCTTCACGATGCCGATCAGGAGGATGATGCCGATCAGCGCGATGACGTCGAGGTGCACGCCGCACAGCAGGAGCGCGAGGATGGCGCCCACGCCGGCCGACGGCAGCGTCGACAGGATCGTGATCGGATGGATGTAGCTCTCGTACAGCACGCCGAGAACGATGTAGACGGTGATGAGCGCGGCCAGGATCAGTAGCGGCTCGCTGGCGAGCGACGCCTGAAAGGCCTTGGCCGTACCCTGGAAGGCCGCGTGGATCGACAGGGGGAGCCCGATATCACGCTCGACGGCCTTGATCGCGCTGACGGCGTGGCCGAGGGCGACCCCGGGCGCCAGGTTGAACGACACGGTGACGGCCGGAAACTGACCCTGATGGTTCACGGACAGCGGAGTCGGTCCCGTGACGTAGTGGGTGAAGGCGCTGAGCGGGACTTGCGTGCCGGTGGCCGACTTGACGTAGATGGTCTTGAGCGCCTCGGGATTTTCCTGGAAGCGCGGGGCGACCTCCAGGATGACGTGATACTGGTTGAGCTGCGTGAAGATCGTCGAGACCTGACGCTGCCCGAACGCGT
>MNEG01000146.1 GCA_001917585.1 Candidatus Rokubacteria bacterium 13_1_40CM_68_15 | reverse complement strand
AGTTCGGGAACATGGGATTGCGCAGGAAGTGCAGATAGTTGTTCCACGAGAAATCTGGGACGACGCCGAACAGGGTCGAGCGGTAGAACGACATCACGATCAGCATCACGATCGGGATGACGAGGTAGAGCATCAAGAGCAGGCAGGCCGGCACGAGGAAGAGCAGCACCTTCACCCAGCCCCAGCGGTTCAGGAGCGCGAGGACGTCCTGGCGCACCGAGCGGCTGGCGCTCGCCGCTACCGCCGGGCGCGCCGTCGCGCCCTCTATCGCCACGCGACTCGCTCGGCCGCCGGCGCCTCGTCGTCATCGCCCGGCTCGCGCGGCTGCGCGCCGGCAGCATCGGACAGGATGAGCCCGGCGCCTCGACTCCAGCAGAGATAGACAGGCGTGCCCACGGGCACCACGGCGGCGCGCCACGTCTCACCGACGTTCTGAACGATCACCCGCACCTCCTGCGCGTTGGCGAGGGCGATCTGGTACTCGGTGGCGGCGCCCTGATACACGAAGCTGGCGACCTGTCCTTCGAGACAGTTGTCGGCCGCCGCCGGGCGAACGGCCGTCATCCGGATCTTCTCGGGGCGGATGGCCACGTCCACCTCCGCCCCCGCGGCCGCGCCGTCGGTCGTCTCCGCACGCAGGCGGGCGCCGCCGGCGATACGGACGACGACGTCGCGATCGTTCCGTGCCTCGACCACGCCACGCAGGAGGTTGGTGAGGCCGATGAAGCCCGCGACGAAGCGTGTGGCCGGGCGCTCGTAGATTCCGGCGGGCGTGTCCAGCTGCTCGATGCGGCCGTGGTTCATCACGGCGATCCGGTCCGACATGGTGAGCGCCTCCTCCTGGTCGTGAGTGACGTACACGAACGTCACCCCGACCTCGCGGTGGATGCGCTTCAGCTCCTGCTGCATCCGCCGGCGCACCTTCAGATCCAGCGCGCCGAGCGGTTCGTCGAGCAGCAGGACGGTCGGCTCGTTGATGAGGGCACGAGCGAGCGCGACGCGCTGCTGCTGACCGCCGGACAACTGGTGCGGAAACCGCCGGCCGACGCCGGGCAGCTCGACCAGCGCCAGCATACGCTCCACGCGCTCGGCGATGTGGGACCGCGGCTGCCGTTTCATGCGCAGCCCGAACGCCACGTTGTCGACGACGGTCTTGTGAGGGAACAAGGCGTAGTGCTGGAAGACCGTGTTCACGTTGCGCCGATACGGTGGCGTCGCTCCCACCGGCTGGCCGTCGAGGAAGATCTCCCCCGAGGTCGGCCGGTCGAAGCCGGCGATCATGCGGAGGCTCGTGGTCTTCCCACATCCGCTCGGACCGAGCAGGGAGAGGAACTCGCCGCGCCGGACCTGGAACGTCGCATCGTCCACGGCGCGAACGTCGCCGAAGGTCTTCGTGACGTTCCGGAACTCCAGGTCGAACTCGCTCACAGGGCTCGTGCGATAGCACGCGCAATTCGCGCCTGTCAAGCGCCGCACCGACGCTTCAGGGCATGTACGAGCCTCCATTGACGTGCACCGTCTGGCCAGTGATGTAACGCGCTTCGTCGCTGGCCAGGAATACCGCCACGCTGGCGATGTCGTCGGGCTCGGCCATGCGGCCGAGCGGGACCGCCCGGGCCATGATCGCCAGCTCCTCCTCGCTGTGTCCGTAGCGCGGCTGGGCGGTGTCGGTGAGCCCCGGCGCGACGGCGTTGACTCGGATGCCGTGAGGCGCGAGCTCGAGCGCCATCGCGCGCGTCATCGCGACCACGCCGCCCTTGCTCGCCGAGTAATGCACACCCCGCGCCGCTCCCCGGATCGCCTGGGAGGCCAGGTTGATGATGGCGCCCCGCCGCTTGCCCGCCACCATCGCCCGCGCGGCCGCCTGTGCGCAGAAGAACGTCCCCTTGAGGTTCACGTCGAGCAACAGGTCCCAGTCCTGCTCGCGCATTTCAAGGAAAGGGACGCGCGGGTAGACGCCGGCGTTGTTGACGAGGATGTCCAGGCCACCCAGCGTCTGCGCCACCCGGTGCACCATCTCCTCGATCTGCTTCACGCTCGACACGTCGCCCGCGACGAGAGCTGCGCGCGTGCCCGCCTTCCGCACCTCTGCGGCGACACCCTCGGCGGCCGTCCGGTCGTCGAGATAGTTGACGCCGACGTCGGCGCCATCGCGAGCAAACGCGATCGCCATGCCGCGTCCGATCCCCTGCTGGGCACCGGTGATCAACGCCACCTTTCCGTCGAGCCGTCCTATCGAAACCTCCCCTCGGCCATCGGCAGAGGGGACGTATTGTGCCTGAGCCCGGGGCGTGTCAGGTGAACAACTCCTCCCAGGAGGCGACGCGTCGGCCGTGCCAGGTCGGGCCCTCGCGGACGAAGCGCCACTCCGGGTTGCGCGCGACGTCGCGCAGCGCCGCGCACACCTGGTGGAACGTCGGCACGTCGGCGTCGCGGCACTCGAAGTAGCTGACGAAGTCGTACTGCCCGGCCGGCGCCGGCTGGGTCAGGCTTCGGTACGTGCGGCGCAGGAGACACGGGATACCGGCGGCCGCCGAGAGGGCGTGTCCCTCGCTGGTCATCCGTCCGTGGTCGTCGTAGCGAGGCAGGAAGTACGTGTGCCGCTCCATCCAGTCCTTGCGCCACCAGTCGTCCGTCTTGCTCATTGGAACGAGGAACGCGTGGTGATCGCCTCCTGGCGTTTGGAGGCCACGTGAATCACCCAGTCCGCCTGCAAGAGGTCGTCGTCGGCGATGTCGCCCGGGGTGGCGTCGTGCCTCCGGAGGAATGCGATGGATTCACGCGAGGGCGTCCATTCCGGATCGAACTCGTTGCGCAGCTGCAGACGCTCCGCGAGCGCGGCCACCCGGGCCGCCCCCGCGCTGCCGACGTCGCCGCCGCCGAACCGGCGCAGGCAGAGATACGCTCCGTGAGCCAGGATCTCGCTCATGTGACCCTCCTCGCCGGCCACGCTAGGGCCACCGCCGCGATGTGTCCAATGCATAGATCTGATCCGTCCCATCAGTTATCTTCATGGCCGTGGAGATCGACCAGGTCGAGGCCTTCGTGACCATCATCCGGCGCGGCGGCTTCACCCGCGCGGCGACGGCGCTCCATCTCTCCCAGCCCGCGGTGAGCCGGCGGCTCGAGCTGCTCGAGCGCGAGGTGGGCCAGCCGCTCTTCGACCGCACGCGGGGCGGGGCGCGCCTGACCGAAGCCGGCCGTACCTTCCTGCCGCACGCCGAGGCGCTGCTGGCGTCGATGCGCGACGGTGTCGCGGCCGTCCAGGCGTTGAACCGGGCGGATCGCGGCACCGTCACGCTCGCGCTCGTGGGGACGCTGGCCAGCACGACGCTGACGGCGCGCCTGCAACGGTTCCGTCGCGCCCATCCACACGTGCGGCTCGCGCTCCGCACGGCTCTCAGCCGCGAGGTGACCGCGCTCGTGCGGCGGGGCGACGCCGCACTCGGCTTGCGCTATTTTCCCGATCCCGATCCCGACGTCGTCTCCCTCCCGATGTACCGGGAAGCGCTGGTCACCGTGTGCGCGCCTGGCCATCGGCTCGCCCGCGCGCGCCGGCCGAACGCGCGGATGCTGGCCGGGGAGCCGTGGGTGGCCTTCGCGGTGCGGCCCGTCGCGGCGGGCGAGTCCTACGCGCGGATGCTGACGGAGCGCCTGGCCGCGCTTGGCCTCGGCGACGCCGAGATCATCCCGATCGACAGTCTCACCGCGCAGAAGCGGCTGGTCGAGGCCGGCTTCGGCCTGGGTCTCATGCCGGCGAGCAGCGTGGAGGAAGAGCTGCGCGTCGGCACGCTGCGCGCGCTGCGCATCGCGGCCATGCGTCTGGCGGTTCCGGTCGTGCTCGTGCACCGTCGCCGCGCCTACCTGAGCGGTGCCGCGCGCGCTCTCATGACGCTCCTGGCCGAGCGGCAGGCGCGAGCCGGCACGTAAGGCGATGGCGAAGGTGTACGTCGTCACGGCGCCTGAACGGGTCCGCGGGATCTACGCGTCGTGGCCGGAGTGTCAGGCGGCGGTCAAAGGTGTATCGGGCGCCCGGTATCAGGCCGTCGCCAGCCGTGAGCAGGCCGACGCGATGCTTCGAGGCGAGGGACGAGAGCTGTCAGCCGGGCTCTATGGGTTCGTCGATGGGAACCATCTCGGCGGCGTCGGCGTCGTGCTCGTCGAGCGACGCGATGGTGACGACCCGATCGTGGTGGACGAGGTCGGCATGACGGTCGTCCAGGTCTTCCTCACCGCCGGGCTGCCGTCACTGAGCTCGGAGCACGCGATCCGTAACGCCCTGGCCAAGCTCCGCAACGTCCTGGCCGAGCTCGCGGCCCTCCATCTTCTCCTTCGCATGGCGCCCGAGGGCGCCACGCTGACCGTCGTGCACGACTACGAAGGCGTCGCCGCCTGGATGGAGGGGCGATGGCGCACCAAGGACCCCATCGTGGCCGAGGTGGTCGAGGGGTGCCGGTCACTCGTTCGCGCGAGGCGCTTGAACGTGAGCTTTCACCATCAGCGGGGCCACCAGTCGTCGTGGGCAGGACGTGACGACTTCGCTCAATTCAACGCGAAGGCCGACGCGCTGGCCACCGAGGCCGCGCTCGACCGCTGATCACGTGCGGCGACGGACCTCGGGCAGCACGTCGCGACCGAGCATCTCGATCCCGGCCAGGATGTCGTCCTGCTTCATCCCCGGCCAGCTCACTCGCATCGTCAGGTGCGTGGCCCCGGCCCGATGCTGCGCGACGAGGGCGTCGATCACCTGCGCGGGCGAGCCGACGGCGAACCGGTTCGCGGCCAGGCGGCGGAGCTGCTCCTCCGGCTTTGCCTCGGGGTCGAGCGTGATGCCCGGGATCCCCCACGACAGGTACGCCGCGTACTTCTCGAGCAGGAACGGCGCGGCCCGGCGGATCGCCGAGTCCTCGTCGCGCGCGCAGCTCACTTCGTAGAGCCGGCAGATGTGCTCGCTCGGCGGCAAGCCAGCAGCGGCTCTCGTCGCCGCGAAGCGCTTCGCCTGGGTGGCGAACTCGTCAACGGTCGGAACGGGCACCACCAGCCAGCCATCGGCGATGCGGGCGGCTCGCTCGATTCCGGCCATCACCTGCGAGCCCACGAGAATGGGGGGACGCGGCCTCTGGACCGGGCGGGGCCGGATGGTGACGTCGGCGAGCTCCCAGTGACGCCCCTTGTGCGTGACCCGATCCTCCGTCCACAGCCGGCGAATGATCTCGACACCCTCGGTGAGACGGCTCACGCGCTCGGCCATCGGCACCTTGAAGATGGCGAACTCCTCATTGCGGTAGCCGAGCCCCACGCCGAGGAGGAATCGTCCCTCGGTGATCACGTCCAGGAAGGCGCCGACCTCGGCCATCTCGACCGGGTTGTGGAGCGGAAGCAACGCGAGATTCGTTCCGAGCCACATACCCTCGGCCTCGGCCGCGAGGCGATGTAGCATCGGCAGGAGCGGGAAGTAATGGAAGCCCGGCGTGGCGTGGTGCTCGCCGCCCCAGATCGAGTCGAATCCGAGCGCGCGGATCAGTCGCACCTGTTCCACCGTCTCGGCGAAGCGTCGCGTCGGATCGTCGCCGGCCGGGTGTTGCGCGTTCACATAGATCCCGAGCTTCATCGGCGTGCCTCCCGTGTTCGGTCCCAACCTTACGGCAGTCGACTGCCGAGGGCGACCGACGGTCGGGGCCGCAGTTGCCAGCCCCGAGGCGTTCGACTACACTCGGCCGCGCTTCGACGCTCGCCAGGGCCGCCGAGCGATCATTCTCGGGTCGTGAGGAGGCATCCATGACAGAGGGCTCGACCTCAGCCGACGAAGGCCGACGCGATTTTCTCCGCACGTCCGTGGTGCTGGGCGGCCTCGGCGCCTCGATGGGCACGCTCACGAGCGCGCAGCTCGTGCAAGCTCAGGGAATGCCGCCCGGCATGGTGCCGGGAACGAGGAACCACTACTACATCCCTGCCACCGACAAGACCGTCCACTGGGGCTATTTCAGCAAGTCACTGAAGCCGCTGGCCGAGGTCAATTCCGGGGACTTCGTCACGGTCGAGACGCTCACCCATCACGCCAACGACGACGCCGAGCGCATGGTGAAGGGCGACCCCGGCGCCGAGAGTGTTTTCTACTGGGACCGCCAGCGCAAGGGTGTCGATCGCCGCGGTGCCGGTCCGATGCGGCCGACGCTGTTCGGTCGCGGCGCCGGTGAAGGCCTCGGTGTCCACGTCTGCACGGGGCCGGTGGCCGTGCGCGGCGCCGAGCCCGGCGACGTCCTCGAGGTGCGCATCATCGACGTGCGTCCGCGGCCCTGCGCCAATCCGGCGTACAGGGGCAAGAGCTTCGGGAGCAACGCCGCCGCCTGGTGGGGGTTCCACTACAAGGAGCTGCTCACCGACCCGAAGCCGCGCGAGGTCATCACGATCTACGAGATCGACTCGTCCGGTGAGCAGAACTGGGCCCGCGGCGTCTACAACTTCCGGTGGATGCCCCAGACCGATCCCTCCGGCGTCGTGCACAAGATCATCGATTACCCCGGGGTCCCCGTCGATCATGGCACCGTGCAGAAGCGGGACGGCGTGCTCAAGAACGTCCGCATCCCGATCCGTCCCCACTTCGGCGTGATGGGCCTGGCGCCGAGCGAGGCCGACATCGTCGACTCGATTCCACCGAACTACGTCGGCGGCAACATCGACAACTGGCGGATCGGCAAGGGCGCGACGATGTACTACCCGGTCGCCGTGCCCGGCGCGCTCTTTTCCGTCGGCGATCCTCACGCCGCCCAGGGCGACTCCGAGCTCGGAGGAACCGCCATCGAGTGCTCGCTCACCGGCACCTTCCAGCTCAACCTTCGCAAGAAGAACGCCCTGGCCGGCACGGCCCTGGCCGGCCTGAACTATCCGCTGCTCGAGACGCAGGACGAGTGGGTGCTCCACGGCTTCAGTTACGCGAACTATCTCGCCGAGCTCGGCGCCGACGCCCAGAGCAAGATCTACGAGAAGTCCTCGGTCGATCTCGCCATGAAGGACGCGTTCCGCAAGATGCGTCGTTTCCTGATGACGACGCGCGGCCTCAGTGAGGACGAGGCCATCTCGTTGATGTCGGTCGCCGTCGATTTTGGGATCACGCAAGTCGTGGATGGCAACTGGGGCGTGCACGCCGTCATTCGCAAGCACATCTTCGCCGGGGCCTGATCGCCCGCACGGAGGACGCTATGGGGCTGAACAGACGGCAGTTCCTCACCTCGGGAACGACGGCGGCAACCCTGGCTCTGGCCTCCCGCGCCTTTGCGCAGTGGCAGCCCAGCCAGCGCTATCCCGATCCGTCGATCCAGATCGTCGACCAGGGCTTCGCGCGGTACCGCCTCAACCTCGCCAAAGTGGAGCGGCTCGCCACCGGCTGCCGCTGGTCGGAGGGGCCGGTCTGGTTCGGCGACGGCCGGTATCTCCTCTGGAGCGACATCCCGAACAATCGCATCATGCGCTGGGACGAGGAGAGCGGCGCAGTGAGCGTGTTCCGCAAGCCGTCGAACTTCGCCAACGGCAACACGCGCGACCGTCAGGGGCGGCTGCTGAGCTGCGAGCACGGCACCCGGCGCGTCTCGCGCACCGAGTACGATGGCACCATCACGACGGTCGCCGACCGCTACGAGGGCAAGCCGCTCAATTCACCGAACGACATCGTGTGCAAGTCCGACGGCTCGATCTGGTTCACCGATCCGCCCTTCGGCATCCTCGGCTTCTACGAAGGCTACGTGGCCAAGCCGGAGCTGCCCACCAACGTGTACCGCGTGGACGGCAAGACCGGGCAGCTCGCGGTGGCCACCGGTGACGTGAATCGCCCGAACGGCCTGGCGTTCTCGCCCGACGAGTCGAAGCTCTACGTGGTCGAGGCGGGGGTCACGCCGCGCCACATCGTCGTCTTCGACGTGACCGACGGCGGCACGCGCATCCGCAACAAGCGCAACTTCATCGACGCGGGCCAGGGCACGCCCGACGGATTCCGCTGCGACGTGGACGGCAACCTGTGGTGCGGCTGGGGCATGGGGCAGGAGGGGCTCGACGGCGTATCGGTCTTCAATGCCGACGGCAAGCTCATCGGGCGCATCAACCTGCCCGAGCGCTCGGCGAACGTCTGCTTCGGCGGCACCTACCGCAACCGGCTGTTCATGGCCGGCAGCACGTCGCTCTATTCCGTCTACGTGAACACGCAGGGCGCGCCGGGAGGGTAGCGGCGATGCGCTACATGCTGCCGCCGCCGCCACCGCTCTGGTACTCGCAGAAGCCGAGCGTGGTACGCCAGACGCCGCCGCGCCGTTCGCAGTCGCTCTGCTGATTCAAGGTCCAGGCGCTCGTCTCGGCGGTGGCACAGCCGGCCAGCAGCGCGGTGACGACGACGATCGTCACCGCGCGCGCGGCCGGCCAGCGCCGCGCCGTCACGACTTCAGCGCAAACTTCTGAAACGTGTGGGATCCCGGCAGCCCGCGGCTGATCGCGAACGTGTGGGTGACCTCGCTCACGTAGATGTCGCCCCGCGAATCGACGGCGATGCCGTGCGGCGCGGCGAAGCTGCCGGCGGCCGTCGCATCGGGCGTCCCCCAGCGCGTCAGCAGGCGGCCGTCCTTGTCGAAGACGCTCACGCGGCCGTAGCGCGCCTCGGTGATCGGACCGTGGCGCTGCGACGTCTGGCCCTTGTGCCACCACAGCTCGGAGACGTAGGCACGGCCCTGACCATCGAACACGATGTGGGTGGGCCGCTGGGTGTCGGTCCACTCGGTCAGATACTCGCCGTCCGGGCTGAAGATCTGGATCCGATCGTTCTCTCGATCGCAGACGAAGATCCGTCCGTCGGCGGCCGCGGCGATCCCGTGGGGAAGATGGAACTGGCCGGGGGCCTTGCCGGGCACGCCCCAGGAGCGCTTGAGCTGGCCGGTCGGCGAGAATCGGTGGACGCGGCAATTGCCGTAGCCGTCGGAGATGTACAGGTCGCCGTTCGGGCCGACGGCCACGTTGGTCGGACGGTTGAACGGCCCGCCGGGGCGGGGAATGTTGATCGAATCCTTGCCATCGTAGCCAGTGTCCGACGGCGTGTTCATCGTCCCGAGCGTCGTGAGCAGCTTGCCGGCCGGCGTGAACTGGCGCACGGTGTGGTTGCCGTCGTCCGTGCAGAAGACCGTGCCGTCGGGGCCGATGGTGATGCCGTGGGTGCGATAGGTGAACTCGCCTTCACCCCAGGAGCTCAGGAAATTCCCCTTGCGATCGTAGACGATGACGGGATGGTCACCGCGGCAGATGAGGAACACGCGGTCCTCACCGTCCACCGCCACGCCCGCGACGTCGCGATGCACGTATCCGGAAGGAAGCTGCTCCCAGCCCTCGACCACCTCGTAGGTCCGCGCGTTTGTCGGCATCACGTCCTCCATCCGATGGGTTAGCTTCGCGTGGGCTTGCGTCGCGGGGGAAAGAACACGGGCCTCGGCATCCGGCCCACCGGGACCTCGATCAGGACCGGCCGCTCGAGCCGGAGCGCCCTCTTGACGAGCGCGCCCACGTCGGTCGGTGTGTCGGCACGCATCCCGACCACGCCGTACGCGTCGGCCAGCTTCATGAAATCGGGATTCGTGAGCTCGGCGCCGTAGCTTCCGCCCCAGGCCTCGTCGAGATCGCGCGCCACGTTGCCGTACGCGTTGTCGTTGAAGACGAGCGTGATCACGTTGATTCCGTACTGCACCGCCGTCGCCAGCTCCTGGGCGTTGTAGAGAAAGCCGCCGTCTCCCGAGATCGCGACGACGGGACGGTCCGGGCAGGCGACCTTCGCGCCGAGCGCGGTGGGGAACGCGTAGCCAAGGTTGCCCGAGTAGGACGAGGTCAGGTACGTGCGCGGCCGATACACGGGCCAGAAGGGCCGGGTGTAGTACCCGATCTGGGTCATGCCCGCGACCACGATCGCATCATCGGGCACGGCGTCGCGCAGCGACCGCGTGATCGACGCCTGCGGCTCCTGCGTCATGCTGGCGGCGATCTCCGCGCGCAGCGCTTCGCGCTCGGCCTTGCGCGACGGGCGCGGCGGGGTGGTCGCCCGCAGCCGCTCGAGGAGCTGCTCGAGGGTGGCCCGCGCGTCGCCGACCAGGCCGAACGTCTTCCGGTGATTGCGTCCGATCTCGTCGGGGTCGATGTCGATCTGGATCACTTGCTGCTCGGGCTTGAACCCCGCCAGCGCGCAGCGCGAGCCGACGGCCAGGATGAGGTCGGCCTGCTCGAGGTACTTCTTGAGCAGGCTCTGGCCATAGATGGACGCGCCGAGGGAAAGATCGTTGTGATCGCTGACGGCGCCCTTGCCTTCCGCCGACTGGGCCACGCCCGCCTGGAGGTACTCGGCGACGTCGGCCACCGCCTGGTGCGCGCCGGCGCCGTGGACGCCGCCGCCCGCGTAGATCACGGGCCGGGTCGCGGCGAGCAACAGTGAGGCCGCGTGCTCGATGTCGTGAGCGCTGGCGGCCGGGCGCGCGATGCGGAGGGGATCGAGGAGCTGGACTTCGTCCTCGTCCTCCATCGTCTCCGGCGGCATCTCGATTTCCACCGGCCGCGGCCGCCCGGTCTTGAGCTGGCGCACGGCTTCTTGCACGGCCGCCGGGACGTCGCGTATCTCGACCACCCGCTTCCGCCACTTGGTGACGGGAGCGATGGCGTCGAGCTGGTCGTTGACCTCGTGCAGCACGCCGACGTCCCTGCCGATGTTGGCGCGCGGCACCTGTCCCGAGATCATCAGCACGGGCGACGACGCCGCGTAGGCCGTGCTCAGTCCCGCAGTCGTATTCAGGAGCCCCGGGCCTGGCACCACCAGACCGACGCCGTAGCCGCCGCCGGCCCGCGCATACCCATCGGCCATGTAGCCGATCGCCTGCTCGTGACGGGTCGCGATGAAGCGGACCGCCTTCTCGTCGCGCAACGCGGCCATCACGCCGTACAGCTGAACACCGGGCAGGCCGAACACCACCCGCGTGCCTTCCCGCTCGAGCGTCTTGACGAGGGCCTGGCCCCCGGTCATTCGCGCCATGTCGGCGCTATCGTACCCGACTTGGGACGTCCGAGGGCGGGATCGTCGAGCCGCTCGGACGTCTCTCCTACCGCTACGCCACTGGGGTCGAGTTCGACTCCTGCGAAGCTTCCACCGCCGCATCGCCATTGCCGGCGGCGCGGGCGCGGCGGCGACGGCGCAGGATGAGTCCCGTCAAGCCCGAGCCCAACAGCACCAGCGTGGACACCTCCGGAGTGCTGATCTCGGTGCTTCCCGGGTTGTTGACCTCGACGATGCCCCGGTCGGCCATCCAGTCCGTACCCTGGTTCGGCAAGTCGGCCCACGCGCCCGCCGGGATAAAGCGGCTGTCCATGGCGACGTAGTCCTCTTCGTAACGGCCGAAACCGTTATTCGGCTCAACTCCAACGGTGTTGGTGGCCCAGAACGTGAAGTTCACCGGCTCGCCGTTCATCCAGACGAAGATGTTTTGACCGTGGTGACCGGAACGCTCCAGGCCGATCCAGAGTCCCTCGCCTGTGCCCAGGCTGTTCTTCCAGGAGTTCCACAGGAAGTCCTGCTCGCCCTGGTCGTTGATCGTCGCCAGGTAGCCGCCCAGCGCGAGCGACTGGGCCGCAGCCCCTTCGTAGGTGTTCTCCGAGATGAGGTAGTACGTGTGCCCGTTGTAATGCAGCGTGTCGAGAACGGCGGCACTGGCCGTTTGCGTACAGAACAGTCCCAGCGCGATCAGCATAAGAGTGAAGAAGAATGCGTACCGCGCCCGGAACCGAAGTTTCAGCGATCCTGCGATCGTTAGTTTGCTCATGGCCCCCTCCAACGTGGGGAGGACTTTAAAAGGCGCGTAGAGCAAGAGCAATATATCGGCGGATCAGAGTTCGTATATCGATCGATCTAGCGTCGGTGACATCGCGTGACGAGACTCCCTGGAAGGCAGCGATTTTCCAGGCAAGGGAGGCGATGATGAACGACCTGGCGGTGCTGGCGTCTTCGCTCGGAAGTCTGCTGAAGGAGCGCAAGGAGACGATTGCGGTGGCCGAATCGTCGGCCGGTGGCCTCATCTCGGCGGCGCTTCTGGCGGTGCCCGGGGCGTCGGCCTATTTCCAGGGGGGCGGCGTGATCTACACTGCAGCGGCGCGGCGCGCGTTGCTCGGAGTGCCGGACGCGGCGGTCGAGGGGATCCGCTCGAGCACCGAAGCCTACGCGCTCGTGAAGGCCCGCGCGGTCCGGGCTCTGCTCGGCACGACGTGGGGACTCGCGGAGACCGGCGCGACCGGACCGACGGGCAACCGTTACGGCGATGCACCCGGGCACGCGTGCATCGCCATCGCAGGACGGATGGAGCGTGCCATCACGCTGGAGACGCGGCACGGCGATCGCGAGCGCAACATGTGGAGCTTCGCCCAGGCTGCGCTGGAGCTCCTCGAGACATCACTCCGTCAACGGTAGGAGGCCAACGTGCGAATCGGATTCATCGGACTCGGAATCATGGGCAGCTCGATGGCGCTCAACGTGCGCGCGGCCGGCCACGACCTGACTGTCTACGACATCCGTCGCGAGGCCGCAGCGCCGCATCTCGCCGCGGGGGCGAAGTGGGGGGACGGTCCGCGCCACGTCGCCGAGACGGCCGAGGTGGTCTTCACCTCGTTGCCGGGACCGCGGGAGGTCGAGGCCGTCGCCCTCGGCAACGACGGACTTCTCGGGAGCATGCGCTCGGGGGCGGTCTGGTTCGATCTCACGACGAACTCTCCGTCGCTGATCCGGCGGCTGCACGAGCAGTTCGCCGCCCGCGGACTGCACCTGCTCGACGCGCCGGTGAGCGGTGGTCCAAAGGGAGCGCGCACGCGGAAGCTCGCGCTCTGGGTGGGCGGAGATCGCACCGTGTTCGAGAAGTACAAGACCGTGCTCGACGCTCTCGGCGATCAGGCGATGTACGTCGGTCCCATCGGCGCGGGTCTCGTCGCGAAGCTCGTTCACAACTGCGCCGGGTACGCCATCCAGGCCGCGCTGGCCGAGGTCTTCACGCTCGGCGTGAAGGGTGGCGTCGACCCGCTGGCCCTCTGGCAGGCCGTGCGGCAAGGCGCGCTCGGCCGTCGCCGCACGTTCGACCGCCTGGCCGACCAGTTCCTGCCCGGCACCTACGAGCCGCCGGATTTCACGCTACGCCTCGCCCACAAGGACGTGACGCTGGCCACCGAGCTGGCCCGCGAGCTCCGCGTGCCCATGCGGCTGGCCGACCTGGCGCTGGACGAGCTGACCGAGGCGCTCAATCGCGGCTGGAGCGAGCGTGACTCGCGCGTGTCGATGGTCCTGCAGCAAGAGCGGTCCGGGGTGAAGATCGCCGTGCCCAAGGAGAAGATCCAGCAGGTTCTCGACGCCGAACGATAGCGCGTGCGCGCGACGCTCGTCAGCATTCCCACCGACACGCAGCCGCTCGACGGCGTCTTCTACGAGCCGGCGAGCGGCGCGATCGCGGGCGCCGTGCTGCTGTTCCACGGCAACACGATGAACTTCTACGTCGGGGCTCCGCGCTTCCTTCCGCCGCGCCTGACGCAGATCGGCTTCGCCTGCCTCGCGTTCAACCGGCGCGGCCATGACATCCTCGGCATCCGCGACAGTCGCGCGGCGGAAGGCGCGGCCTTCCAGACGACCCGCGAGGCGATCGCCGACAATCGCACCGCGGCGGAGTGGCTGGTCGCGCGCGGCTTTCCGCACCCGGTGGTCGTCGGCCACAGCAACGGCGGGCTGCTCGCCGTCCGCCACGCCGCCGATCACTCGGCCACCCCGGCGCTCGTCCTGCTCTCCGCGCACTGCGGTGGCGCGAATCTGGTCACCCGCGCCAGCCAGGCCGGACTCCTGGCGCGCGACCGCGTCGACGAGATCACCGCGCAGGCGAGAAGGCTGGTCGCCGCCGGCCGTGGCAGTGAGCTCATGCTCCTGCCGGGCTGGTGGTACGTCACCAGCGCCGCCAGCTTTCTCGACCTGCTGACCGAGCTTCCCGACATCCTCGAGCTCGCTCCGCGGATCGTGTGCCCGGTGCTGTTCATCCGGGGTGATCGCGAGCCGCGCGATCTCTACCCGGCCGAAGACTTCAGCGCGCGCTCGGCGGGGCCGTGCACGGTCGAGATCGTTCCCGAGTGCGATCATTTTTATGTCGGGCGCGAGGACGCCGTCGCGTCGTGCGTGTCGGCCTGGCTCGCCCGGACGCTGCGGGCTGGTTGCTCGCGGTCTCGATCGTGATCACGCGATCTTTGCGCGCTCGTAATCGAACACGATCGGCCGACAGTGTCCGGCCAGCAGCTCCTTGATCCGGGCTTCGCCGACGGGGTGAGTGAACTGGGCGTTCCGCATCAGGATCCGCTGCCGGAGCTGCGCGACCGAGATGTCGGCGAGCGTGCGCCACTCCGACTCGGCGAAGCCTTGCTCGTCGAGGCCGACGATCCCCTTCAGCATGTGGCCGAATTCGTCGTCGTACACGCGAGCGCATGCCGCCGCGATGAGCCGGTCGGAGGCTTCGTGGCCCGGCGTCGGCCGATCGCGCAGTCGCATGCCCTCCGCGAACAGCGAGCAGTACCCGCCCTCGGTGAACTGGGAGGCACGGCGCCCGAGCGCGCCATGGTCCTTCATGTGCTGTCGCCGC
Source organism: Candidatus Rokubacteria bacterium 13_1_40CM_68_15 (assembly GCA_001917585.1). Lineage (GTDB taxonomy): Bacteria > Methylomirabilota > Methylomirabilia > Rokubacteriales > CSP1-6 > 40CM-68-15. The sequence continues at coordinate 15,838 of MNEG01000146.1, read as the reverse complement.
AGCTGGGCGAGCGCGTCTTCCTCCGCCCAGCTCGCGAGCATTCGCGGATTGAGCTTGGGCTCGCCGGCCAGCGCGAGGTGGTCGTGCGCGTCGGCGAAGGCGCAGTAGTGCGAGAACTCGGCCAGGAGAGTGGCGGCGATGTCGAGCACGTCGTGGCGGTCGATCTCGACGTCGAGCCGCGGGAAGGCCTGGCGCAGCTCCTCGATCGGTCCCCGGAACAGGCCGAGGTCCTCGCCACCCACGCCGAAGCCGAGCAGCTCCTTGTAGCACTGCCGGGCCAGCCATCGCCGATCGGTCTCGCGCGTGCGCTGATGGCCCGTCCAGTACGTCCTGACCACTTCTGCCTCACCGCCCCAGTACGGCGTCGCGGCATCGATCAACCGTCGGAGATTGGCGCTGAGGCTCATGTCGGGACCTCCTCGCTCTGACCTGTCGGAGATTCGTCTAGCACAGCGCCGCCCGTCACACCAGTGCGACCGGACCGCGCTTTCTCGCGGCCGTCGGCTTGACAATCACGCGGGCGCCGTGATTACGTCGGCCCCTCGATGGCTTTCCGACCGCGACCGCCGGTGAGGGAGGGAATCATGGGCACGGGGACGACACGACGGGCATTCCTGCGCGCGCTCACGGTGGGATCGGCGGGCTCGGCCTGGGCGGCCCGGCTCGCGCACGCGGCCGGACCGAACATCGTGGCCGGCAGCTTCGCGGGCGTGTGGGTCGATGGCCTCAAGGCCGGCGTCATCCCGTGCTACAAGCGGAAGACCGGCGGTGACGTCGAGCTCGTCGTCGGCACGCCGACCGATTTCGTGCAGAAGGTCATGGCGACGCGCGACCGCCCGGCGATCGACGCGATGATCGGCACCGACGCCGACGTCTTCCAGAATGCTCAGCTCGGCATCATCGAGAAGCTCCAGCCCGCGAAGCTTCCGAACGTCGCCGGCATCCTGCCCATCTTCAAGGAGCCGTACGAGGGGTGGGCATTCGGGTTCGACGGCGGCCGCGACGGTGTCACCTACAACGCCAACAAGGTGAAGAACCCTCCAAAGAGCTGGATCGAGTTCACCGAGCGGGTGGCCAAGGGCGAGTTCGGCCGCGCCGTCCTCTATCCGCACCTGACGGCGACGGATGGGCTGGCCATCACGTGGCTGATCAACCGCGAGCTGGGCGGGAGCCTCGCCGATCCGTCGCCCGTCATCCGCCGCCTGCGCGAGATGAAGCCGTACATCACGAAGTTCTGGACCAGCAACGCGGAGCCGGGCACGGCGCTGACCAGCGGCGAGGTCGACATCGCCGCGTGGACGGACGGGCGCACGTTCGGCGTGCAGTCGGCCGGCAACCGGCACATCCAGTTCGCGCTGCCGGCGCCCGGGAGTCCCATGCTGACCATCTGCTTCATGAAGATCAAGAACGGGTCGGACGCCGCCTGGGAGTATCTCAACTGCGCCGCCGACGCGAAGAACCAGGCGCTGTGGAACCAGTACTTCCCCGGCTACTACATGACCCATCAGAACAACGACTACCCAGCCGCGTCGCGCGAGAAGCAGGATCCCACCTCGCTGGACCGGAGCTTCAAGAACTGGATCCAGGTGCCGTGGAAGGAGCTGTCGCGGCTGCGTCCGCAGTGGATGGAGGCGTGGACCAGGGAGATCGGCGCCTAGCGGGAATGCCCGCGCTCCTGCTGACGCCGCTCCTCGTCTTCCTGCTGGCGTTCTTCGTCCTGCCGTTCGGGGTGATGCTCTACGAGAGCCTGTACCTCTCGCTCGTGCAGAATCCCGCCGGCTCGGCGATGACCTTCGCGAACTACACCAAGGCCTTCGGTGACGCGTTCTACTTGCGCGTCCTGCTCCAGACCGTGGCGCTCGGCGTCGCGGTGACCGCGCTGGCGCTCGTGCTCGGGTACCCAGTCGCCTATTTCCTCGCCCGCACGCGCTCGCGCCGGCGCCACGTCCTGCTCTTCCTCGTCATCTCGCCCCTCGTCGTCAGCATCGTCATTCGCTCCTACGGCTGGATGGTGCTCCTCGGGCGTGCGGGAACTGTGAACACGCTGCTGCAGGCGCTGGGACTGGTCGAGCGGCCGTTGCCGTTGATGTACAACTGGTTCGGAGTCGTCGTGGCGCTCACCCACGTGCTCCTGCCGTTCATGATCCTCACCCTGGCCAGCGTGATCGAAGGCATCCCGGAAAGCCTGGAGGACACGGCCGCGGTGCTCGGGGCGGGATGGTGGTCGCGGTTTCGCCACGTGATCCTGCCACTCAGCATGGAGGGCGTGGGCGCCGGCGTCACTCTCGTGTTCATGCTGACCATCGGCAGCTTCGTGTCGATCCTGCTGCTCGGCGGCAGCGACACGCTGGTCCTGCCGCTGCTCATCTACCAGCAGATCACCCTGCTCAACAACAACTTCGCCGCCGCCCTCGGCATGCTCTTGCTCGTGCTGTCCGTGGTGCTGCTCTACGCGCAGGCCCGGATCTTCCGCGTGCGTGGCGCGGCGTGACGAGCCGGTGATCCTCCGACTCTATTGCGCGGCGGTCCTGGCCTTCCTGAGCCTGCCCATCGTCGTGGCGGTCGGCGTCGCCTTCGGGAGCGACAAGATCGCGCGCTTCCCGCCGGCCGCGCTCTCGCTCCGCTGGTTCGGCGTCGCGCTGTCCAATCCGACGTTCGTCACCGCCCTCGGCAACAGCGTCGTCCTGGCCACCCTCACCACGCTGCTCACGATCGTCATCGGCTTGCCGGCGGCGATGGCCCTGGTCCGGCATCGGCTGCCCGCCCAGGGCGCGCTGGAGACGTTTCTCCTCTCGCCGCTCAGCCTGCCGGGCGTCCTGTTCGGCGTCGCCATGCTCTTCTTCCTCGGCGCCTCCGGATTCGGTCTGGCGGGGTGGGGCATCCTGGCCGCGCACGTCGTGATCGCGGTGCCCTATGTCCTGCGCACGACGCTCGCGGTCTATCGCGGCCTCGATCGCGGCCTCGAAGAGACGGCCGGTGTGCTGGGCGCGAGCCCGTGGCAAACCTTCTGGCACGTGACGCTGCCGCTGTTACGGCCGGGCCTGGTGGCGGGCGGACTCTTCGCCTTCCTCACGTCGTTCGACAACGTGCCCGTCTCGATCTTCCTCACCACGGCACGAACGACGACGCTGCCGGTCACCATCATGAGCTACCTGGTGAACCAGGACTTCGATCCGATCGTCGGCGCGATCTCGGCGGTGCAGGTCGCGCTGGTGCTCGGGCTGCTCGTTCTCCTCGATCGGATTTACGGCATCGGGCAGATCACCTCGCTGGGCGGGCAATGAGCACGGCGGTGGGCCGCTCGAAGATGGCCGACGTGGAGCTGCGGGCGATCGCCAAGCGATATGGCGCGGTGCAGGCGGTTGCCGACCTCGACCTGCGCGTCGAGCCCGGGCAGTTCGTGTCGCTGCTCGGTCCGAGCGGATGCGGCAAGACTACCACGCTCCGGATCATCGCCGGGCTGGTCCGCCCGGACGCGGGCCAGGTGATCATCGGGGGCCGGGTGATGAACGACGTTCCCGTGCATCACCGCGGCCTCGGCCTGGTGGCCCAGAACTACGCCTTGTTCCCCCACATGACCGTGATGGAGAACGTGACGTTCGGCTTGCGCATGCGCAACGCGGCGCCGGCCGACATCGCGCGCCGCGCCGGCGAGGCGCTCGAGATGGTACGGCTGACGGGCCTTCAGGACCGCTATCCCCGCCAGCTCTCGGGCGGGCAGCAGCAACGGGTGGCGCTCGCCCGCTGTCTCCTCGTGGAGCCGGCCGTGCTGCTGCTCGACGAGCCGCTCGGCGCGCTGGACAAGAAGCTGCGTGAGGCGATGCAGGTCGAGTTGAAATCGCTTCAGCGACAGGTCGGCATCACCGCCATCTTTGTCACCCACGATCAGGAGGAGGCGCTCACGCTCTCCGATCGCATCGCCGTGATGCACCAGGGGCGCATCCAGCAGGTCGGAGCGCCCCACGACATCTACGAGAGGCCGCGCACGCGCTTCGTCGCCGAGTTCATCGGCGTCTGCAACTTCCTCGAAGGCGAGGTGGTCGGGCGTCAGCCGGGCGCGGTCATGATCCGCACCGACGGGGGCGCTCTCGTGGCGGTTGGCGCCGACGCGCACGGTGCGCCGGCGGAGGGCGTCAAGGTCGTGGTGGCGGTGCGGCCAGAGAAGCTGGTGGTCGGAGCCCCGGGCACCTCGCACAGCCCGGCGCTGCCGGCGCGGGTGGAGGCCGTCGTCTACGTCGGCACGGCCGTCCACTATCATCTGCGCGCCGCGACGGGGGAGCGGCTCATCGCGTACCGTCAGAACGACGCGGCGGCGCCCGTCGCGCTGGCGCCCGGCGCCGAGGTCGTCGTCTCGTGGCCGGCAACGGCGGCCCGCCTGCTGCCCGACGTGTCGGGCTAGACCGCGGCGCGGATCGAGGATCCGGTCGGGGGTATGGGGGCCATGTCGGGGCCCCGCGCGAATCAGGGTAGACAGAGGAGCGCCTCGGCTTTGCCGGGGCGCTCCGAGGGTTGGGGGTATGGGGGCCATCTCGGGGCCCCCATCTTCAACTGATCGGCCAGCGGGTGGGCGGCTTCACCCCTCCATCACGATCTTGCCGTCGACGATGACGGTGTCGACGCTGCCGCCCGACGCCGAGTACACGAGGTTGTACGGCTCGCAGTAGAGCGGCTGCCACTCCGGCGCGTCGGCGTCGAAGAGCACGACGTCTGCCTTCTTGCCCGGCTCGAGCGAGCCGATCTCGCCGGCCATCCCGAGCGCTTTCGCGCCGTTGATCGTCGCCATCTCGAGCGCCGTCTCGGCGCCCATCAAGCTCGGGTCGAAGCGGATGTCCTTGAAGAGCAGTGCGGCCAGGTACATCGCGCGGACCATGTCCATGAAGTTGGCGCAGTCCCCGGCGTCGGTGCCCAACGCCACGTTGACTCCCGCCTTCAGCATCTCGGGGAACTTGCCGCCCTTGGACAGCCCGTAGACGATCTTCAGCGCCGTACCCGGGTTGTGCACGACGTTCGTCCGCGTGCGGGCCAGGATCTCGATCTCCTCGTCGGTCACGTGCAGCATGTGGACGAGGACGACGTTCGGCCCCAGCGCGCCGAGCCGCTCCAGGTGCTTGATGGGCGTGCGGCCCGTGCGCTGCCGGATGCTCTCCACCTCTTCCGGAAACGCGCACTGGTGCATGTTCAGGATGGCGCCGTACTTGTCGGCCAGCTCCTTCGACTTCACGATCAGCGTGTCGGTGACACGGCCCAGCCCGACGATGTTGACGCACGGGCGCACGAGGTTGTTGGCGAAGCCGCCCGCGTACTTCTCCATCACGAGGGCGTTCTCACTGACGCACTTCTCGGTCGACTCGGCCAGCGCGGTGTGCCCCAGGTGGACGTGGTCGAACGTGCGGCGACTCTCAAAGCCGCGCAGCCCGACCTTCGGGATCGCCTCCAGCACGGGCCCCGGGTTGTAGGAGCCGGCCGCCAGGTAAGTGGTGCTCCCGCTCTTCATCAGCTCGATGAGGACGAGGTAGGACGCCCAGATCTCGTCCTCGACCGTGAGGATGGGCGCCACCCGCGCGTGGACGAAGTTGGACCACTGGTTGCCGTCGAACGTGTCCGGCGCCATCCCCCGATGCATGTGGTGATAGAAGTGGATGTGGGAGTTCACGAAGCCGGGGACGACGACGGAACGGCTCGCGTCGAGGGTGCGGGCCGCGCGATACGAGCTCTGAATGTCGGCGCGCTTGCCGACGCCGAGGATTCGATCACCCTTGATGGCCAGGGCGCCGTCCCGGATGATCCGGCGCGTGGCATCCATGGTCATGATCGAGCCACCGCTGATGATCAGATCGACCGGTTTCAGATCTGGCATGCGCGCGATTAAACCACGAAAGAACACGGCGAGGCAGGCGCTAGAATCTTCAGCATGAGTCTCGCCTGGGCCCTCGATCGCCGGAGCATTCTCAAGCTGGGGCTGGCCGGGGCGTGCGTGGCACTGCGCGACGTCGTGCGGGTTCGGAAGGCGTCGGCGCAGGCCGGGCGGCCCGCGATCGACCCGCGCGAGCGTCATCTCGGCAGCCTGCGCCAGCTCACGTTCGGCGGCCAGAACGCCGAAGCGTACTTCGACCGGGCGGGAGCGCGGCTGGTCTTTCAGTCGACGCGTCCGCCATTCGACTGCGATCAGATCTTCACCATGCGCGATGACGGCAGCGAGGCACGTCTCGTGTCCACCGGTCGAGGCCGCACGACGTGCGCCTTCTTCACTCCCGACGGGCGAAGGCTGATCTATGCCTCGACTCACCTGGGCGGCGACGCGTGCCCCCCGCCGCCCGACCGCTCGAGCGGCTACGTGTGGCCGATCTATCCGACGTACGACATCTTCGGCGCCGCCGCCGACGGCAGTCATCCCGTGCGGCTCACCGACAACGATGGCTACGACGCCGAGGGCGCGATCGGGCCGGACGGGCGCATCGTCTTCACCTCGCTCCGACAGGGCGACCTGGACCTCTACTCGATGGACGGCGACGGGCGCAACGTCCGACGCCTCACCGACGAGCCGGGCTACGACGGCGGGGCGTTCTACTCCTGGGACGGCCGGATGATCGTGTTCCGTGCGCACCGGCCGCGGACGCGCGATGACCTCGAAGAGTACCGGGCCCTGCTGGCCCGCTCGCTCGTGCGGCCGCGCGCGCTCGAGCTCTACCTGATGCGCGCCGATGGCACCGGCCTGCGTCAGGTCACCCGCAACGGCGCCGCCAACTTCGCGCCCTTCCTGCACCCGAACGGTCAGCACATCGTGTTCGCGTCGAACCTGCACGAGCCGGGCGGGGGATCCTTCGCGCTGTACGTCATCAACGTCGATGGCTCGGGCCTCGAGCGGATCACGTATGCGGAGACGTTCGCCTCGTTTCCGATGTTCTCGCCGGACGGGCGCCGGCTCGTCTTCTCGTCGAGCCGTGGCGCCGCCTCCCCGCGGGACCTGAACGTCTTCATCGCCGACTGGGCCGCCTGAGGCGGGCCGGCCGGCTCGCCGGCGCCCCGCCCGGAGTGGCCTCCGCTTCGCCGCTGGCCGTGCCGATAACAGAACGCGTGAACGGCAGTGCCTTGCGCGTGCTCGTCGTGGACGACGATGCGGCGGTTGCCGCTTACTTCGCCGACTGTCTGATGCTCGAGGGGTGCGCGGTGGCCACCGCGGCCGACGCGAGCACGGCGCTGTTGAAGCTCGACAGCGATACCTACGACGTCGTCCTCTGCGACATCAGCATGCCGGGCCTCGACGGGGTCGCCTTCTACCGAAGACTCGCCGAGAAGCGCCCGGACTTGCTGCAACGCCTGGTCTTCATCTCGGGCCGACCCTCCGCGGAGATCAAAGCGCTCTTGCCGGGGCAGAACGTGAGGATCGTCGAGAAGCCCGTGCCGGTCCGGGTGATCACGGCCCTCGTCGAGGAATGGCGCACGCACTCCTACAGGTGACCGGTGACCCGCGCCACGAGCGCGGCAGGATCGACCGGCGGCGCATTGCCGCGCCACGCGACGTGGTGATCGGGACGGACCAGAACGAGGTCTCGCGCGTAAACGTCGCGCGCTTCCTCACTCTCGACGTCGAGCACATCGACCGGCGCTCCGCGCTCTCGGGCGGCGGCCATGAACGGCTCGACATCCATGTGTCGGCCGTGACCGAGGCGTACCAGCGTGAAGTCGACCCCGAAGCGGTCGAGGATGGAGACCCCGTCGGCGAGCCAGACGTGGGGCGCGCGGGCGCCCGGACACGTGCTCGCGACGTATCGATGAGGATCGTCGACCGGCGGCTCCACGTCGGTCGGTGAGACGATCGGCGAGTCGCCATACCAGCCCCCGAGGTGGATGCCGGGGATATCGAACTCCGTCGCGGCGTGTCGATGGAGCTTCACGCCGAGCTCGGCTCGGGCCGTAACGCCTGCCGGACTGTCGTCCTCCAGCGCGGCGGGCAGGATCATCCGCCCGATCGACTCGGCCATCGCGCGGGCAAAGCGCGTGTTGCGATGCGCGATGGGCCGACGCTCTCGTTCGTAGCTTTCGAGCAGCGTGCGGCCGCCCCATCCCTGGCACACGGCGGCCAGCTTCCAGGCGAGGTTCGCGGCGTCGTCGACGGACGTGTTGTATCCCTGGCCGGCGGTCGGCGTGAACAGGTGAGCGGCGTCGCCGGCGAGCCACACACGGCCGGCGCCGAACCGCTCCGCGACGAGCGTGTAGCCGGCCGTCCACTCGTCAATGGCGATCAGCTCGTGGGGGAAGGAGACGCCGGCAGCGAGGGCGAGCGATTCGCGGGCGAACGGGCGTGACGCGGCCTGCCCGCGCGGCAGCTGCACGTGGATCACGAAGAGCCCATCGCCGTCGATGGCGCACAGGCATCCACGGCGATCAGGATTGATCGCCCAGTACTGCCACGAGCGATCGGCGGGGATCATCGAGTACAGGGCCGGCGCGCGAAAGAAGATGGCCAGCATCCGGCCGCCCATGAAATCGCGGTCCTCGGCGGCGAGGCCTTCGTAACGGATCCCGAGGGCTTCTCGCCCCATGCTGCGGGCCCCGTCGCACCCGACCGCGTAGTCACCGGCGATCCGATCGATGGATCCGCCGGCCACCGGCCGGGCCTCGACGGTGACCCGACCGGCGCGGGCGTCGAGCCGCAGCGCGCGCCACCCGAACCGGATATCGACGGATGGCCAGCGCTCCGCCTGTTTCTTCAAGACGCCTTCCACGTACATCTGCTGGGTGCGGTGCAGCGGCTCCGGCGTCGGCCAGCGCGAGTCGGCACGCTCGCGGGGGTCGATCGCCTGGCGACGCGACCTGCCGCGGAGCCGCGCCAGCTCGTGGCGCGTGTAACGGGTGAAGTACGTGACGTCCTGAGGATAGTCGTCGGGAAGGCCGAGGGCGCGGATCTCGGCCGCGAAGCCGAGCCGCCGGTAATGCTCCATCGTCCGGGACGTGGTGGCGTTGGCCTTGGGGAACGTGGGTGGGCCGGGATGCTCCTCAAGGAGGACGCACGGCACGCCACGGCGGCCGAGCTCGATGGCGGTCACGAGGCCGGCCGGCCCGCCTCCGACGATGACGACCCGGGTCCGCGTTTCCGTCACGATCGACCCCCCTCCGAAGCACCGACGCCCCTGCCGATACCACAAAGGAAGAAACCACGCTCGGAAAGGAGCCCGGCACGGGTGCGAATCTTGGTAGCCGACGACAGCGATACGTTGTCAGCCCTGGTGAGCGACATCCTCACCTCGGAAGGGCATGAAGTGGACGTCGCCCGCACCGGCACCGAGGCCTGGCAGAAGCTCTCGTCCTCGACGTACGACGCCATCCTGTGCGACGTCGTCCTGCCGGGCATCGATGGCCTGAGGTTGTACCGTCGCGTCGCCGACCTGCGGCTGGACGTCGTGTCCCGGTTCGTGCTGATGTCCGGGCGCACCGAGCACGTCCGCCGCTTTGCCGAGGCCACGGGCGCGACGTTCCTGGCCAAGCCGTTCCAGGTCGGTGAGCTGCTGGCCTGCGTCGATCGGTGTGACCAGCACCACCGGAACGGCGTATGAAACCGACCGTCCTGATCGCCGACGACGACGCGCAGCTCCTGGCCATGCTGGAGGAGGTCCTCGCGAAGGACTTCACGGTGATCACCGCCCGCAGCGGAGCCAGCGCCCTGACCCAGTTCGGTCGTCATGCCGTGGACATCGTCGTGACCGACCTCGCCATGCCGAGCCTCAACGGCCTGCAGGTGGCGGCGAAGATCAAGGCGGCCAAGCCATCCGTCCCGATCCTCATGCTCACCGCCTGGGACGTCCTGCTGAGCGACGAGGACCTTGCCGACGCGGGAGTCGATGAGGTCGTGGCGAAGCCCGTTCTCATCCACGAGCTGTCCGGTCGACTTGGGAAGCTGCTCGCCGCCCAGTCCCCCAGTCGCTAGCTGTCACGCGAACCCGCCGCCGGCCCGCCCGGCCGCGCCGAGGCGATCGCACGCCAGACGCGCTCGGGAGTAGCCGGCATCTCGATGTGCTCCACGCCGAGCTCGGCCAGCGCATCGACGATCGCGTTGACCACGGCGCCGAGCGCGGGCGTTGTACCGCCCTCGCCCCCGCCTCGCAGGCCCAGCGGATTGGAAGTGGACGGGACCTCGCTGATCTCGGTCGCGAACGATGGCAGCACGTCCGCCCGCGGGATGGCGTAGTCCATGAACGTGGCCGATTGCAGCTGGCCGGTGGCCGGGTCGTACGCGCACTGTTCCCCCAGCGCCTGGCCGACGCCGGCCGCGATCCCGCCGTGCGTCTGGCCGTGGAGGATCAACGGGTTCACGGCGCGGCCGACGTCGTCCACCGTCGTGTAACGCACGATCTCGACGACGCCTGTCTCGGCATCGACCTCGACCTCGCAAACGGCGCAGCCGTAAGGATAGGACGGCACGCTCATGGTCTCGTCGCCGATCCCGGCCAGCGGCCCCCGTACGGCATCCGGCGCATCGGGTCGCAGAGCGGCGCCGGCCGCCTCGAACAGATCGACCGAGCGATCGGTGCCCTTGACGCGAAAGCGTCCCTCGGCGAGCTCGATGTCGGCCTCGGCCGCCTCGAGCAGCCACGCCGTGAGGCGCCGGCCCTTCTCGACGATCTGGTCCGCGGCCTTCGCCATCACGACCGCGCCGAGCCGCATGGAGCGGCCGGAGTGCGAGCCGCCGCCGACCGGCGCGAGGTCGGTGTCGCCCGTGATCAGCCGGACCTGCTCGAGGCCGACACCGAGCCACTCGACGACGAGCTGGGCGAAGCTCGTCTCGTGACCCTGGCCGGCCGACAGCGTGCCGAGCACGACGTCGACTCGGCGGTCGGGATGGACCACGATCTGGGCGCGCTCGCGCGGCACGCCGGTGTTGAGCTCGACGTAGTTGGCGAGGCCGATGCCGCGGTACCGGCCTCGGTGGCGCGCCTCGAGCCGCCGCTTCTCGAAGCCGTCCCAGTCGGCGCGAGCGACCGCGCGATCCTGGGCGGCCGTGTAGTCGCCGCTGTCGTAGAGCAAGCCCAGCGGATTGCGATACGGCATCGCCCCGGCCGCCACGAGATTGCGCCGCCGCAGCGCCACGCGATCGAAGCCGTGCCGGCGCGCGGCGAGGTCGATCAGCCGCTCGATGACAAACATGACCTCGGGCCGGCCCGCCGCGCGATACGGCGTCGTCGGCGCCGTGTGGCTCAGCACCGCGCGCCCCCGCATCGAGGCGGCTGGCACGTGGTAGACGCTCGTCGACACCGCGACGCCTTTGGCGAGCGGGATGAACGACACGGCGTGGGCGCCGACGTTGCTGGTGTTGGTGCCGCGCACGGCGAGGAAGTTGCCCTCGGCATCGAGCGCAAGCTCCATCTGCGACACGAGGTCGCGACTCTGGTAGTCCGTGAGCAACATCTCGCGCCGGTCACCGGTCCACTTCACCGGGCGGCCGAGGCGGCGGGCCGCCCACGCGACGAGCGCGTACTCCGGGTAGCAGCTGTTGCGGGTCCCGTAATTGCCGCCGACGTCGCGCGCGACGACGCGGACCGAGGCCTCCGGCACGCCGAGCACGCCGGCCACGTCGCTCCGGATCCGCCACGAGCCGCCCGACCCGGCGTACACGGTGAAGCGCCCGCTCGGCCCGTCCCACGCTCCCAGCGCCGCTCGCGGCTCCATGGGCACACCGGTCACACGGTTCACCCGCGTTTCGAGCCTCACCACGTGGGCGGCCCGCGCGAAGGCCGCGTCGGCCGCTGCCACCTCACCGGCGACGGAATCGACGCACACGTTCGAGGTGGCGTCGTCCCAGACGAGCGGTGCGTCGGCCGCCGCGGCCTCCAGCGTTCCGGTCACCGCGGGCCGGGGATCGTAGGCCACCACTACCTGCTGGGCGGCGTCGCGGGCGATCGCCGACGTTTCCGCGATGACCATGGCCACCGCCTCGCCCACGAACCGCGCCTGGTCGACCGGCAGCGGTGGATGCGGCGCAATGAAGAACGCCGAGCCGTCCCGGCTGCGCAGCGGGACTTCGTGGGGGTTCGACGGGATCGGCCGGTGCGGAATCGGTTGCAGGCCATCGGCGACGGCGTCGTGCCCGGTGAGGACCGCGATCACGCCGGGAATCGCCAACGCGTCGGTGGGATCGATGTGCCGGATGCGCGCATGCGCGTGCGGCGACCGCACGACGGCGGCGTACGCCTGACCCGGGAGATTGACGTCGTCGCCGTAGCAGCCGGCGCCCGTGATCAGGCGCGGGTCTTCCTTGCGGAGCACCGGCTGTCCGAAGCCCTGGCCTGCCGAGTAGTGACGCGAGCCCAGAAACGACATATCGCTCGGGATCGGGATTCTACTCGGACAAGAGGGCGCCGCGGGGCGCCCTCTTCGCGGCCGACGACGCGCGACTTACTTCGGCTGCGCCACCGTGCGCAGGTACGGCTTGAGCGTCTTGAACCCCTGCGGGTACTTCTTCTTGGCGTCCTCGTCGGAGACCGACGTCGGAATGATGACGTCCTGGCCCGGCTTCCAGTTCACCGGGGTCGCCACCGTATGCTTCGACGTCAGCTGGCAGGAGTCGAGCAGGCGCAGCACTTCGTCGAAGTTGCGGCCCGTGCTCATCGGATAGATGAGCATCGCTTTGACCTTCTTGTCAGTTCGGATGGATCATGTCGTACGCCTTCGCGACCGTCAGCTCGGAGTCACCGATGATCGGATAGTTCACGGCGTGCCCCTGGGTCTCCTTGATGTCCTTGACCCAGCGCTCGTGATCACCGACGGGATCGACGGACAGCCCGATGATCTTCGTGTTGCGCTTGTCGAACTCGGGCTTGAGTCCGGCCATGTAGCCGAGCTCGGTGGTGCAGACCGGGGTGAAATCCTTCGGATGCGAGAAGAGGATCGCCCACTTGTCCCCGATCCATTCGTGGAAGCGGATCTTGCCTTCCGTCGTCTCCGCGGTAAAGTCCGGTGCTTCGTCCCCTATGCGAACAGCCATGTCTTCGACCTCCCTGCGTTCATGGGCCACGATCGTTGACGTTTCGAGACAGCCGATTGTAGCCCCACCGACCCTGCGAAGCCATCGCGAGCCCCGGGCGTCGGCGCGCCGATCCGCGCTATCATCGCTTCCTCGACAAGGAGAGCGCCTCCATGGACTTCGGAACGTTCCTGCTCATGCAGTCGCCGTCGGCCCGCACCTCCCAGGAGATTTACTCGCGCGGGGTCGAGGTGGCGCAGGCCGCGGAGGCCCTGGGGTTCCGTAACGTCTGGCTGGCCGAGCACCACTTCTCGACGTACGGATATCTCTCTCGCCCCGCCCAGCTCGCGACCTACATCGCGGCGAAGACGACCCGGCTTCGGGTGGGCACGGCCGTCATCGTCGTGCCCCTCCACCATCCTCTGGTTGTCGCCGAGGAGATTGCCACGCTCGACCTGCTCAGCGGTGGGCGACTCGACGTCGGACTCGGACGCGGCTATCAGCACTACGAGTTCGAGCGGTTTGGCCTCGAGCTCGAGAGCGGCCGCCAGCGCTGGGATGAAGCGGTCGACATCATTTTGAAATCGTTCGAGGGCCAGGCCTTCAGCTACGACGGGAAGCTCTTCAAGATTCCCGAGACGACGGTGTTCCCTCAGCCGGTCCAAAAGCCTCATCCACCGATCTGGATCACGGCGCAGAGCCCCGACTCGCTGGAGGCAGCCGTGCGCCGTGGGTTCAATGTGCTCACGGGTGGCTTCGGGGTCTCGATCGACCGGCTGGCCGAGTTCCGCCGGCTCTTCGACAAGGCCGTCGCCGAGGTCACGCCGCCGCATCCGCTGCAGATCGGCGTCCAGCGCGCCGTCTACGTGGCGGACAGCGTCGCCGATGCTCGGGCCGCCGCCGACCAGGCCCGCTGGAACATGCGCGTCACGCTCAGCCTGCGCAACCACTACGAGCGCGTGGAAAACGGGCACGCCGTCCCGGTGCCGGCGCCGAGCGAGCCCGACGTCGACGACCTCCTGGAGCGCTTCCTCGTCATCGGGACGCCGGACACCTGCATTCGCCAGATCAGGCGCCTGCGCGAGCTGGTGGGCATCACGCACTTCAACTGCAGCTTCTGGTTCGGCGACCTCGAGCACGCGCGCGTGCTGCGCTCAATGGAGCTCTTCGCCCGCGAGGTCATGCCGGCCTTTCGCTGAGTAGCGTCAGGGCACTCTCACTGCCAGCGCGCGAAAGCCCAGCCTCCACCCGTCGCAGCGGGCGTACGGTACACGGGGACGTAGGCGAGCAACTCCATCTTTAAGCTCGTTCGCTGCATGGCCCCACCGAGGGCCACCCAGTTCAACGCCTCCGAGGCGGCCGAGTAGAGCCGCTGGCGCGGGAGTGAGCACAGCGCCGCCGCGTCCTTTCGTTCAAGCGCTGCCAGCAGCGGACGATCGAGATCCTCGTCGACCACGAAGTGGCTGAGGCCGCCCGAGCCGACGACGGCGACCGTCGCCGGCTCGCTCCACTCCCGCACGGCCTCGGCGATCGCTTGGCCCACGGCGAAGGAGCGCCGCGGCGTCGGCTGGTTCGGCGGGTAACAGGTGTTCTGAAACACCGGCAGGATCATGGCCGGGTGGTTGGCGAACAGGCGCTTGATGATGAAGGCCACACCGTGCGGGAGTCCCTGCTCGCGCGATGGGGTTTCCTTCACATAGTCCAGCTCGCCCCGACTCGTCGGGTAACGGCGGGCCACTCGCCCACCGTACGGCTGTTTGACGTGGCGGATCTGGGCGACGTCGAAATCGTGCTCGATCAGGTATTCGATCAGGAAGCGGCCCAGGCGGCTCGCTACCGGGACGTCCATCGGGATGTCGCCGTATCCGCGCACGATGGCCTCGACGACCTCGGGGTCCCGCGCGCGGGGCGGCGGCCGTCGCGGGATCAGCGGCGCGCTGTCGCCCCAGTACACGGCGAGCGCCGGCATGTTGTCGTCGAAGAACCACTCGTCCTGATCGTCGGTGATGATGACGGTGATGTCGGGGTTCACGTGACGCAGGATCTTCGACAATTCGTCGAGCGCTCGCTGGCAGGCCTCGGCCTGAGCGCGAAAGGGCTCCGGCCCTTCATATCTTTTCCGCAGCTCCGGGGAGGCTCCAGTCAACGCCTCCTGGTACGACATCACGCGGCCGTGCGAAGCGTAGAACAGCTCCGGGTTGCCCTCGTCGCCCCGGGCAAAGGACGGCCAGAGCTCCGCCGGCAGTGACAGCATTGGCGTATGCGACGTGCCGATGCCGAGGACTATGTCCGCCATTCGTCGTCGAGGCCCATCGCCCGTCGGTAGGCGACCCGGATCTCCTGTGGCTGGCCGGCCAGGAACACGAAGCCCTCGGGGAGGATGGGGCCCGGCGTGCTGCTCGCCTCCCGAAAGAGCTGCGCGCGCGGCGAGCCCTTGAGGTACCGGTCGCGGCCGATGATGGGAAGGCTGATGCTGCGGTTCGTCTCGGCGTCGCGGAGTACCGCTTTGGGTTCACCGCCAGCGCCAACGACCTCGATTTGCTCGAGCATCTTCCGGCGCATCATGATGATCCCGCGGTCGCTCTCGCCCAGGTGCTCCTCCGTTCGATCAGCGACCGTGCCCTGCCCGACCCACGCGATGAAGTCCTGGTTCATCACGTGAGTCGTGATGAACCGGCCGGTCACCGGATCTTTGACCGGGGCGTACCAGTAGGGGATGCGGTCTTGCGTGAACGGCTCCATCTCGTTCGGCACGCGATCGAAGAACCACCCCACGCTGAGCGTGTTGCCGTCGTCGATGGGCACGCGCCACTCGAAGTGCGCACCGGTGAACAGACAGTTCGGCCACAAGCAGGTGCGCCCGACCGCCCACAGCTCGTT
>MNEG01000139.1 GCA_001917585.1 Candidatus Rokubacteria bacterium 13_1_40CM_68_15 | reverse complement strand
CGTGAGCGCCGCCGCCTTCTCGAAGTAGGTGTTCACCGTCTCGAAGAAGCTCAGCATCGCTGCTCCCGTCTCATGCGAGACCCAGCTCGGCCAGGAACGCCGCGATCGCGCCCTGCACCTCCGCGCGATGCGATCGATTCGGAAAGTGTGAGCCGCCGGCCACCACGTGCACGCGCGCCCCGGGGATCGTGGCCGCGATCCTCCGTGACATGTCGAGGGTTGGAAAGTGGTCCTCGGAGCCGGCCACGACGAGGACGGGACAGCGGATGCGCGCGCACTCCGTGATCCACTCCTCACGAGTGTACGTCTCCTCCAGCACGGCCAGCAGCGATTTCACCGTGTGCTGCTTGAGCGGATTGACGGCGGCGGCGTAGCGGTCCGGCCGCGACTTGAGCCGGGCCAGCTCGGCCTCGCCCAGGCGCAGGCTCACGTTGGCGTCGAAGTAGTCCTCGAAGCGGCCGGCCACGACCAGCGGACGGTGCGCCGTCCACCACTGCCGGTCGGCCGCGACGGGAGCGAACGGCGGCCCACTGATCGAGACCACCGCGCGGACACGCCGGGGATGGTGCGCGGCGACCCAGAGCGAGAGCGCCGCTCCCATCGATGCCCCGCCCCACACCGGCGCCGCGAGACCGAGCCCGTCGAGCCAGAGGAGAAGGTCGCCGGCCTTCTTCGGGTAGGTCAGATCCTCGGCGCGCTCGAACTTCTGGCTCAGGCCGTGGCCGCGAGTGTCGGGGAACAGGGCACGGACGCGCTCGAAGAAGGGCTCGAGATCGCCGACCATGAACGAGGAGTCCTCCACCGAGCCGCCGTGGATCCACACGACCGGGAGACGCTGAGGGTCTCCGGCCTCGCGCCAGTGCAGGCGCACGCCGGAGGACAACACCACCTCAGGCAGTGCTGGGTCTCCGCTCGAGGCGGCGGGCCATCCGCGACATCGAGTACGTGCAGATCCAGTACACGACGGCGATGAAGAGGTAGAGCTCGAAGGGGCGGATCTCGCGGTTGTTCACGATCTGCGCGGCCTTGGTCAGGTCCACGTAGCCGATGATCGAGGCGAGCGACGTGTCCTTGAAGAGCACGATCATCTGCGTGACCAGCGACGGCACCATGTTGCGCAGAGCCTGGGGCAGGACGACGTAGCGCATCGCCTTGGCGCCACTGAGCCCGAGAGCCCGCGCCGCCTCCACCTGGCCGCGCGGGACCGATTGCACGCCGGCGCGCACGATCTCGCCGAAGTAGGCGGCCTCGAAGATCACGAAGGCGGTGAGGGCAACGCCGTATTCGGGGATGGGCAGGCGCAGGAGCTGGGGGATGACGAACCACATCCAGAAGATGACCATGACCAGCGGCACACCGCGGAAGAGCTCGACGTACATCACCGCCGGCACGCGGATCCAGGCGGCGTTGGCGAGCCGGGCCAGGCCGACGACGATGCCGAGGGCGAAGCCGAGCACGATCGCCGGGATGGCCAGGCGCAGCGTGCCACCGGCGAAGCTGCCGATGCCGAGGAAGCCCTGGACGATCAGGAACTTGAAGTTGCGGACGATGACGCCGGGGTCGAGCATCGCCGTCAGCCGGCCCCGCCCACGCGGGCGATGAGACCGGGGATCGCGTAGCGTCGCTCCAGCGAGCTCATGACCCAGGCGATGCTCACGCAGAGTACGAGGTAGATGAGCGTGCCCGCCGTCAGCGCCTCGATGGCCCGGGCCGTGTACGTCTCGATCTGGCGCGTCTGGAACGTCAGCTCGGCCACGCTGATCGTCAGCGCCACCGACGAGTTCTTCAGGAGATTGAGCGACTCGTTGGTGATGGGCGGCACGATCAAGCGCAGCGCGATGGGCAGGATCACGAGACGATAGGCCTGCCACACCGAGAGCCCCATCGCGACGGACGCCTCGAACTGCGTGCGCGGGATCGATTGGATGCCGGAGCGGATCACCTCGGACATGCGCGCGCCGTGGTACACGCCGAGCGCGAACATCCCGGCCCAGAACTCGGCGCCGTGGTCGAAGAGCCAGTCCTGGACGCCGCGGGGCAGCAGCGGCGGCACGCCGAAGTACCAGAAGAACATCCACACGAGCAGCGGGACGTTGCGGAAGAACTCGACGTAGAACGTGGCGGCGGCTCGGAGCGGCCTGAACGGCACCGTGCGGAGGGCGCCCGACAGGATCCCGAGGGCGACGGCGAGCAGCCAGGCCAGCGCCGACAGCTCCAGCGTCGTGATGAGGCCCTGGAGCAGCCAGTACCCGGACTGGCCGCTCCAGAGCACGCTCCACTTGAACTGGTAGCTCACGCCGCGGGGAGCCGCCTCGCTACTTGCCGATCTGCTTCAGCAGATACGCCTTCACCTGGGGCGACATGGGATAGGGCAGCTCGCCCTTGGGCCCGAACCACTTGTCGTAGATCTCGAAGTACTTGCCCGACTCGAAGCCCTGCTTGAGCCCGGCGTCCACCGTTTGCTTGAACTTGGCGTCGCCCTTGCGCATGGCCATGCCGTACGGCTCCTCGGAGAAGAAGTCGCCGACGACCTCCCAGTCGGTGGGGTTCGGCGCCTTGGCCTTGAGGCCGTAGAGCTGGATGCCGTCGTTGGTGTAGGCGTCCACCTGCCCCTGCAGCAGCGCCTGGAACGCCGCGGGCTGGTCGGGGAACTCCCGCAGCTGCGCATTCGGCACTTTCTCGCGGATGATCTTGGCGTTCGTCGAGCCCTGCTGGGTCGCGATCCGCTTGCCGGCGATGTCGTTGATGCCGTGGATCGGGCTGCCCTTCTTCACCAGGAACTGAGCGCCGGTGAGGAAGAACGTCAGGCTGAAGTCCACGCTCTGGCGGCGCTCCGGCGTGTCGGTCATGGTGCCGGCGATCAGATCCACCGAGTTGGAGTTGAGCAGCGGGATGCGAGTGGGCGGCGTCGATTCCTTCTTCGTCAGCTTGATCGGCTTGCCGACTTCCTTGGAGATGGACGGGATGACGAGCAGCTCGACCAGATCGATGGAGAATCCCACCCACTCGTTGTTCTTGTTGATGTAGGCGAAGGGCGGCGAGCCCGTCCGCGTGCCGATGGTGAGGACGCCGCTCTCCTTGATCTTGTCGAGCGTCTGGGACTGCGCGAAAACCGGCCCCAGCGGCGACAGGAGCAGCGCCAGGACCTGCAGGACCACGAAGCCACGCTTCATCGTTACCTCCTCAGTGAGAGAGGATCTTGGATAAGAATTGCCGCGACCGGTCGGACTTGGGTGAGGCGAAGAAGGTCTCGGGATCCGCCTCCTCGATCACCTGGCCGCCGTCCATGAAGATCACGCGATGCGCCACGCGCCGGGCGAACCCCATCTCGTGGGTGACGACCATCATGGTCATACCGCTCTTGGCCAGATCGGTCATGACCTCCAGCACCTCGTTGATCATCTCGGGATCGAGCGCCGACGTCGGCTCGTCGAAGAGCATGATCTTCGGCTGCATGGCCAGGGCGCGGGCGATGGCGACGCGCTGCTGCTGGCCGCCCGACAGGTTCGCCGGATAGTTGCCCGCCTTGTCGGGGATGCCCACGCGCAGCAGGAGCGCGCGCGCCGTCTTCTCGGCGTCCTCCCGGGGGGCGTTCCGGACCTTCATCGGCGCCAGCATGATGTTCTCGAGCGCCGTCATGTGCGGGAACAGGTTGAACGACTGAAACACCATGCCGACCTGCGTGCGCAGGCGGGTGAGGTTCATGCGCGGGCTCGTGATCGAGTCCCCGAGGACGACGATCTCCCCGCTCTGGATGCGCTCGAGCGCGTTCACGCAGCGGATCAGCGTGCTCTTGCCCGAACCGGACGGGCCACACACGACGACGACCTCGCCGGGCGCCACGCCGAGCGTGACATCGACCAGGACGTGGAGCTTGCCGAACCACTTGTTGACCTGCCGGAACTCGATCGCCGCCGCCATCAGGCGGCGGCCTCGTTACCCAAGAGCAGCGCGGCGATACGAGCGGGCTCCCGTATCAGCTCGGCCAGCCGGGACAGTGATCGGTCCACGGCGGCGGCGACGGCGTCGGGACCGCCCACGGCCGCCAACGTCTCGGGCGGCACGAACTTGATGAGCAGGCTCGACGTCCCGGGCGGCAATCCCGCGAAGTGGACGGTGATGAGGCCGTAGTCCTCGAGTAGCAGCATCGCCAGTGACGCCAGCGCCTCGATCGGGACGATCGGCGGCGCGCTGAGCCCGGCCCGCTCGAGCGCGATGGCGAGGACGTCGTCGGCGCGGAGCTGAGCCGTGACCGGCGTCTCGTGCACGCGCGCACCGAGAACCGAGCGCAGCGCCGCGGCCACCCGCCGGGTGGACTCGACCAGAACCCGCACGCGCTCGGGGCGATAGCCCTCGAGCGAGCGCACCGCCGCCGGCAGCAGCATCGGCCGCGCTTCCAGACCGAACTCGAAGGCGCGCGCCCGGATCTTCGACACGAGATCGGCCCGGCCGGCCAGGAGCCCCAGGCGCGGCCCGATCACGCCGTACTTGTCGAGGCCGGTGGCGCCGACGTCCACGCCGAGCTCGAGCATCCGCGGCTGGTCGAACATCGCCGGACCAACGCGCGCGCCACCGGCGTCGTCCACGTAGACCGGCACGCCGCGGCCTCGGGCGAGCTCTACGATGCGCCGGAGCGCGTCGAGCGGCAGCAGATCGTACGATACGGCGAGGCGCGTGATGACGACGAGGGCAGGCGCCTCGCGCTCCAGCGCATCGGCGAAGGCCTCGACGGTGGTCGTGTCCATGAACTTCGCGCCGACCTGCACGGCCGAGCGCACGACGGTCGGATGGCTGTAACTGGCCGAGACGCCGAGGACGACGTCGCCCGGCTTGACCAGCGTGAGGTGCACGGCGAAGGTGGCCGCCGTCGTGCGATTGAAGAGCATGGCGTCGTGCCGCTCGGCCGTGCCGCCGACGTGCGCGAGGGCGAGCGTGCGGAATCGATCGCCGTAGAGGGCGGGCGCCAGCTCGTCGTCGGTCCAGGCGAGATCCTTGGCATCGAGGTTGAGCGATCGCTCCAGGCCCGAGAAGTTGAACACCCCGGCGCCCGATGCAAGCCGGCGCTCGATGATCCGCCCCGCCCGGCGGAGCTTGCGGATGTCGTCCTCGGTGCTGCGAATGATCTGCCCGCGCGCGTACGGCAGTCCGGGTGCGAACTCGTTGCCGAAAGCGTCGGTCGTCATGAGGCGATCACGATGAGGACGTCGCCGGCGTTCACGGCCTGGCCGGCCTCGACGCGGACCTCGGCCACGGTTCCTGCCGCGCTTGCCCTGAACTCGTTCTCCATCTTCATCGCCTCGATGACCAGGAGCG
This sequence comes from Candidatus Rokubacteria bacterium 13_1_40CM_68_15, assembly GCA_001917585.1. GTDB lineage: Bacteria > Methylomirabilota > Methylomirabilia > Rokubacteriales > CSP1-6 > 40CM-68-15. Next base: position 8,545 of record MNEG01000139.1, on the reverse strand, counting down.
TGTCGCCGGCCTGCACCCGGTCGCCCGGCCGGACGGCGACGTGGGTGACGCGCCCCGGAAGCGACGCGGCCAATCGCTGACCGTCAGCTCCCGCCCCCGCGGCCCCGCGCGTCCTGATCACGTAGCGGGTGTGCTCCTCGACGCGCACGGCGTGAGTCTCGCCTGCCACGTCCACCAGGCACGACCCATCGTGCTCGGTGACGGCCGCCACGTAGGATACTCCGTCCACGAGCAGCGAGTAGATTCCCGGGGACGTGAGCCGGAAATCGATCTCCCACACCCGCTCGCCGACCTGAACGCGGTAGCGTCCACCTTCCTCGGTAACGCCCACGGTCTCCACCCGGTTTCCCGCCGTCGCGACGAATTTCATGGATTGGAGCGCCCGCCAGGCTTGAAACGTAGGTGGCCTGGTCGAGGTGCCGGGTGGCTGAGATCGTTTTCCCGATTGATCGAATCGGGTGGTTTAGGTGCGGGGTGGCTGCGTTCGTTTTTCCGATTGATCAGATCGGCTGGCTGCCGTGGGGCGTGGCTCCGTTCGTTCCCCCGATTGATGAGGTCTGCTGGTTTCGGTGCGGGGTGGCTGCGTTCGCTTTTCCGATTGATCAGACCTGCCGATTTGCGTGCGGATTCGCTACGATCGTTTCCCCGATTGGTCAGATCGGCTGGTTTCCGTGGGGCCTGGCTCCGATCGTTCGCCCGATTGATCAGCGGCGTCAACGCGATCTCCAACCGGGTCTCACGCCGAGCCGCCAGGCGCTGGGCGACGTCGGCGGCGTGGGCGCCGGGGCCACGCTCCGGAGACGCTCGTAGTGACTGAGCACGGCCGCGATGATCGCGATGTCCCCGTGACGGCCGGGCTCCGCTTGCAGGCCGGGCAGAAGGCGGTCGATGAAGGCCGTGGACAGCCTTCCCGCGCGAAAATCCTCGTGGGCCACGATGCGCTCGAGCACCGGGAGCGTGGTCCTCACGCCGACGATCTTGTATTCCGCGAGCGCGCGCGCCATGCGGGCGATCGCGGCATCGCGGTCGACGCCCCACACGATCAGCTTGGCGAGCAGCGTGTCGTAGTGCCGGGGCACCGTATAGCCCTCGCGGACGCCGGAATCGTCGCGCACACCCGGGCCTGAGGCAGGCCGCAGCCCCGTGATCGTGCCCGGCGACGGCAGCCACCCGGCGAATGGATCTTCCGCATTGATCCGGCACTCGATCGCCCACCCGCGCCACGTGACGTCCTCCTGACGCACACCGAGCGGCTCACCGGCCGCGATCAGAAGCTGCTCGCGCACGAGGTCGAGGCCCGTCACGAGCTCGGTCACCGGATGCTCGACCTGGAGCCGCGTGTTCATCTCCAGGAAATGGAACTGGCCGCGCCCGTCGACGAGGAACTCGACGGTGCCGGCGTTCACGTAGCCGGCCGCCCTGGCCACCCGGCAGGCCGCTTCGCCCAGCCGCTGGCGCAGCGTGGCATCCACGAACGGCGACGGCGACTCCTCGACGAGCTTCTGGTGGCGGCGCTGGATCGAGCACTCACGCTCCCCGAGGTGGATCACGTTTCCGCGCGCGTCGGCGAGCACCTGAACCTCGATGTGGCGGGGCTCGTCGATGGCGCGCTCGAGATAGACCGACGTGTCACCGAAGGCGCTGCCCGCCTCGCCGCGCGCCATCCGGAGTGCGGCCACCAGGTCTTCCTCGCGGCGCACGAGCCGCATGCCCTTGCCGCCGCCGCCCATGGCCGCCTTGATCATGATCGGGTAGCCGACCTCGCGCGCGGCGGTGCGCGCCGCGTCCTCCCCGGTAACCGGCTCCAGCGTGCCGGGAACGGTGGGAACGCCCAGCTCACGCGCGAGACGACGCGCCGCGATCTTGTCGCCCATGGCACGGATGGCGGAGGGCGGCGGGCCAATGAAGGTCAACCCGGCGGCGGCGCACGCCTCGGCGAAGGCCGCGTTCTCGGCCAGGAAGCCATAGCCGGGATGGACGGCGTCGGCACCGGCGCTCTTGGCGGCGCTGACGATCTTCTCGATGTTCAGGTAGCTCTCCGCGGCGGGCGCCGGGCCGATCGGGTACGCCTCGTCGGCGAGCAGGACGTGCAGCGCATCGCGATCGACGTCCGAGAAGACGGCGACCGTCCCGAGACCGAGCTCGCGACACGTGCGCATGACACGCACGGCGATCTCGCCGCGATTGGCAATCAGGATCTTGGACAGACTCACTCGCCCACCGCCTTGATCGCGGCCTCGACGAACGAGGTGTCGACGATCTCGCGCAGCGGGATGGCGGCCTTCATGAAGCCGTGCCGCACCCACCACGTCATCTGCTTTTCGATGTCCTCGGTGAGCGGACGCTCGTTGCGATCCTGATAGGGGAACCCGACGCGGATCACGTCGGGCGCCGCACCAGTGTACTTCGCGGTGATGGCGATGACCTCGTCGTGGTTTGCACCGGGCTGGATGCGCCCGTCCTTCTGACGCAACACGGCGTCGTGGTAGTAGCGCGACGCCTCGACGTAGCCCTTCATGAAGGCCAGCGCTCGCTCGCGCTCGGCGGCGAGCTTCTTGCCATAGAAGACGACGCAGCACTGCCAGGGGAAAACGTCGCCGGCCCAGGCGAGGACCTTCCCGAAGCCCTGAGCCTCGGCGATACCTGGAAAGGGCTGTGGGATCAGGATCGCGTCCACGTGCTTGCCCCGGAGCGCTTCGAGCGCCGCCGTCAGCGCCTGGAGCGGCGCGATCTTGACGTCGTTCAGGCTGAGGCCGTCCTTCTCCAGCGCGTTCCCGATTTGATAGTGGAACGTCGAGCCGAGCTGGGTCACGCCGATCCGCCGCCCTTTGAGGTCGCGGACACCTCGGACGCCGGCGTCCCAGACGTCCTTGTGAACGACGATGGCCGTCAACGGATAGCCGGGCCACTCACGCCCCTTGTCGGCGACGATCCAGATCCGCTCGCCGCCCAGCACGATGTTGTAGAGGGCTGCCGTCAGCCCGGTGGCGCCGACGTCGATCTGGCCGGCGGCCACCGCGGTGGCGATGGGCGCCGCAGCCTGGAAGAAAACCAGCTCGGGATCCACCCCCTGCTCCTGGAAGAAGCCCTTCTCCACCCCGACGAAGACGGGGGCCGACGAGGAGAGCTTGAGGACCCCGACGCGGACGCGCTCGACCGCCTGGGCGGGGCCATCGAGCACGAGCAGGACGACCGCCAACATCAGGACGCGGAGCACCGAGCGAGCCTCCTTCGGCACAGTTCCAGTGTCACGCCGGCAAGCTCGCCTCGGCGAGCGGCTCAGTCTAGCGTGAAGTGTCGAAGATCAAAAGAGAGCGGAGTCGGGAATGGAACTTGCTCAGAACGTCTGCGTGGCTCAAACAAGCGCCCAGGCATGGATCGAGGAGTACCGGGCGCTGCCACGTCTCTACCAGGCGTCGCGGCGGCCCCAGCGGCCCCGGCGCGTCTCCGCCCGGCGGGTCCGGGTCTGTCGCACGGTCATCGCACTCTCCGGGTCACTGCTCTGGGTGGCGATGATCCGCTACGTCCTGCACCTGGGCTGACCTCCCGCCCCTCACGCGCCCGCCCGCCACGGAATCAGGGCCCGCTCGAGCCGGCCCAGACCCCAGTGCGACAGCACGCCCAGCAGCGAGAGCACGACGATGCCGACCATCAGCTTCGTCGTCGCCATGATGTTGCCGGCATGGAGGACCAGGAACCCCACACCGGACTCCACCGCGATCATCTCGGCCGCGACCAGCAGGAGGAGCGCGGTCCCGGCGGCCAGCCGCAAGCCGGCCACGATCATCGGCAGTGCCGACGGCAGCACGACCTTGCGGATCACGCTGAAGCGCCCGGCGCCGAAGGCCACGGCGGCGCGGATCAACAGCGGGTCGGCCTGACGCACGCCGGCGTAGGTGTTGATCGCCATCGGGAAGAACACACCGAGCGCGATGACGGCGATCTTCGACGGCTCGCCCAGGCCGAGCCACAGGATCAGCAGTGGAAGCAGCGCGATCTTCGGGATGGGAAACGTCGCCGCGATCAGCGGCGTGCCGATGGCCTCGGCGACCGCGAAGAATCCGACGGCCACGCCGACGGCGATGCCGAGCGCGCTGCCGATGACGAAGCCCCACGCGAGGCGCTGGAGGCTCGCGCCGATGTGCACGAGCAATTCACCGCTGCGGAGCATGTCCCAGCCCTCGCGCAGCACGCCGAGCGGCGACGGCAGGAACAACACAGGCACGGCGCCGGCCCGACCCAGCGCCTCCCAGAGCACGACGAGGCCGATCACCCCCAGCACACGCAGCGCGCGGTGCTCGGGCCGGGCGAGAAAGCGCGTACCGTCGACGACGTGAATGCGCTCGGTCATTGTTGGCCGGGGCTTCATTGTTCCGCGAGTGCCGCCCGCGCCTGGTCCTTGATCAGCGACCAGATGCGCTCCACCGTTTCGAGGTAGCCGGGCTCGGTCTGCATCGCCTCGGTCCGCGGCCGCTTCAGCGGCACGTCGATCTCGGCCAGGACCCGTCCCGGCCGTCGCGACAGCACCACGACGCGATCGGCCATGTAGACGGCTTCCTGGATGTTGTGCGTGACGTAGAGGATGGTCGTGCGCGTCCGCTCCCAGAGGGCGAGCAGCTCCTCCTGCATCAGCTGCCGCGTTTGCGCATCGAGCGCCGAGAACGGCTCGTCCATCAGCAGCGCGGCCGGGTCCACCGCCAGCGCCCGGGCGATTCCCACGCGCTGACGCATGCCGCCCGAGAGCTGGTGCGGATACCTGGCCTCAAATCCGGCCAGCCCGGTCGTTTCGATGAGCACTCGCGCCCGTCGCCCGCGCTCGGCCGCCGCCATGCCCAGCTCCTCGAGGCCGAACTCGACGTTGCCCTGCACCGTGCGCCACGGAAAGAGCGCGAACTCCTGGAACACCATCGCGGTCAGCGGCCGGCCCGACGGCGGCGATTCGAACATCACCTCACCCGCCGACACGGGAAGGAGTCCGGCCACGGCATTGAGCAAGGTCGACTTACCACAACCGGATGGCCCGAGCAGGGCGACGAACTCCTGGGACTCCACGGTGAGACTCACGTCACTCAAGGCTTCGACGGCGGCGCCGTGTCGATCCACGTACGTCTTCGCGAGCCGGTCGATGATGACGCGCATCAGCGCAGGCGAAAGCGCTGGATCTTTCCCGTGGCCGTCTTGGGAAGGTCCTCCACCACCTCGATCCGGTCAGGGATCTTGTAGCCGGCCAGACGCTCACGAAGAAATGCCTTCAGCTCGGTCTCGACGGCGCCGTGTCCGGGGCGCAGCACGACGAAGGCGTGGGGCTTCAGGAGGCCGTCGCCATCGGGCCGGCCGACGACGCCGGCCTCGATCACACCGGGATGCGCCACCAGCGCGGCCTCGATCTCGATGGGCGACACCCAGAGGCCTCGCACCTTGAGCATGTCGTCGGAGCGGCCGGCGAAGTAGAAGTAGCCGTCCTCGTCCTGCCAGAACATGTCGCCGGTCCGCAGCCACTCGCCGAGCATGGTCATCCGGGTGCGCTCGCGGCGGTTCCAGTAGTACGGCGACGTCGTCGGGCCCTTGATCAGGAGGTGACCGACGGTCCCGGTCCCCACCGGCTGACCAGCATCGTCCACCAGCCGCGCCTCGAAGCCGGGTATGGCCTTGCCCGCAGATCCGCGCCGCGTTGCGCCCGGTGAGTTGGCGATGAAGTCGTGGAGCGCCTCCGTCGATCCCACGACGTCGTGCAGCGGAAGGCCGAAGCGCTCGTTCCAGGCGTCGAAGACGGCCGGCGGCAAGGCCTCGCCCGACGACACGCAGAGCCGCAGCGAGGACAGATCGCGCGGCTTGGCGTTCGCCACCTGGAGGAGCCGCGCGTACACGGTGGCGACGGCGAAGAACACGGTGGGGCGTTCGGCCTCGATGACGTCGAAGATCCGGGCGGGATCGAGCCGCTCGGGCACGAGCAGGGACGACGCTCCCACCCGCTGGGGAAAGTAGAGCGTGTTGCCCAGACCGAAGGCGAAGTACATCTTGGAGACCGAGAACGTGACGTCGTCGGGACGGATGCCGAAGATGCCGACGCCGACCAGATCGGCGGCGGCCACGAAGTCGCGATGCGAGTGGACAGCGGCCTTGGGAAGTCCGGTCGAGCCCGACGTGTAGCCCCAGTACAGGATGTCCTCGTCGACCGTGGCGGCCGGGGCCAGCTCACTCGGCGCCTTGGCCATGAGGCGGGCGAGCTCGTCGGTGGTGAGGACCGCGCGAAGCCAGGGGCTCGATTTGCTGACCTCACGGATGATCCTCGCCGCCGCCGGCTCGGCGACGACCACCCTGGCGCGGCTGTCGTCGAGCAGGAAGGCGTACTCCTCGCTCCGCATCAACGTGTTGACGGGGACGGCGACAGCACCGAGCTTCGCCGCACCCCAGAACGTCGCGACGAACGCGGGAGAGTCGTCGAGGGCGAGGAGCACTCGCTGCTCGATCTGAAGGCCGAGGCCGGCCAGCGCCTGACCGGCACGGTTGACCGCCTCGGCGACGTCGGCGCAGGTGATGGTCCGGCCGCCATGGCGAAAGGCGGGGCGCGCGCCGCGTCCCTCGGCCACGTGGCGGTCGACGAAGAAGGTGGCAGCGTTGAAACTCACCGCGCCATCGTATTACACGGCTCGCGGCGAATCGAGACTCGCGCCTTGACTCGCCGGAGCCGTCTCACCCTACGTGGCGGTCAGTGGCCGGCCCCAGCTCGCCCGTTGCTTGACCGCGCTTCGGACCGGCACCACTTTGGCGGCCGTTCCACCCTCCACCTCCACACGGGTGGCGTGGAGTGTGCCGGTGATACCGATGTACCCCTCGACCGTCGCCGCGCCGCCGATCGGCACGGACGCCGGCACCACGGGGAACCCTTCGAAGATGTTCCTCATCACGCCTCCGGGCATCCGGGCGTCGTTGAGGATCTGGACCTTGACCCCGTTGACCTTGAAGGGTTGGTTTCCAGTGACTTGACCGACCAGGAAATTCTGGGCGGGTGTAACGAACACGTCGCTGGCGGTGACGATACCGTCAGTACTGCTGCCATTGATGACGGCGACCCCGCCGATGAACCCGGGCTGGGAGCGTCCGGGGAACGTCGTCGGGTCGGCGAGCTGCGCCATGGTCAGGGTGGCGGTCGGCGTCGTGATCGGCGTGCCCACGGGGATCTGGATGACGATCCCCATCACGGTGATGGTGCCGCTACCATCGCGGTGATCGGCGACGGCGCTGATCGGGCCCTCCACGATCGCCTTGACTTGAGCGTCCGGCAGGCAGACTGCGAGTAACTGCAATGATTCCGGCATAACAACCTCCTGCGTCAGACCTACGTTATGAAATATGAATGAAAACGATATATATATGCGGCGGCGCGCTCGAGCCAATTCTCGAGCCGTTGTATCCGCCGTTGATGGGGAGCGTAGGCATTTTTCACGCCATCCTCGCGGGCGTCGGAAGAATGAGCACTTCGACGGGGATGAACCTTCGATCGACGGGCGAGATGTAAAGAGCCTTGACGCGGCCGACCGTCCGGTCTAATGAGAACCGATCGTCATGCCGAAGGAGGCCTTCATGCGAGGGTTCATCCGGTCGTTGCTGCTCGCCGCGTGCGTCTGGTCGGCGGGGGTGGGCGTCGCCCAGGCCGTCGAGCTCCAGTGGTGGAGTCACTGGGCGATCGAGGACAGCAAGAAGGCGGTGCTCTTCGAGGCCAAGCGGCGCTTCGAGCAGAAGAACCCCGGAAACACGGTGACCATCACCTTTTACGAGAAGAAGAACATGTGGCCGGCCCTCCGGGCCGCCTTCACCGCCGGCTCGGGGTTCCCCGACGTCTTCTACTACGACATGGACGTTCCCGAATTCATGACGGCGGGCTGGCTGGCTGACCTCTCGAACGGCGTGCGCTGGGAGAACATCGAGCCCTTCGGCAAGGCCTTCTGGACCCGCCCGGGAGCCGCGGGCAAGACCGGAATCTGGGCGATCCCGGTCGAGGCCGCCTCCGACGAGATCTACTACAACAAGAAGCTCTTCAAGCAGCTCGGCATCACCGTCCCGGCCGGCTTCGCGTTCACGCAGGACCAGTTCAGGGACGTCGTGGGCAAGTGCGCCAGGGCCGGCTACGCCGCCTTCGCCACCGGCGCGTCCGACCGCGAGTGGGCCGCCCACTACATTCCAAACGCGCTGCTGCTCGACACCCTGGGCGCCGACGACTTCCGGCGCCTGGCCCAGGGTGAGATCTCCTGGAAGGATCCCCGTGTCGTGGACGTCTTCCGTTATTACAAGGAGCTGATCGACCTCGGTGCCTACGCCAAGACGCTCTCCAGCATGACGCTGGCCGAAGCCCATCGTTACTTCCACACCGAACAGAAGGCGTGCATGTTCCCGGTGGGCTCGTGGTACACGGGCCGGGCCTTCGTGCCGCCTGACAAGGGCGGGCAGCCCAAGGACTTCGAGCTCGGCATGCTCAACAACCCCGTGGTGAAGGACGGCAAGGGCCACGGCCAGAAGTTCCTCGGCGTGGCTGGCTCGCTCGGCG
>MNEG01000011.1 GCA_001917585.1 Candidatus Rokubacteria bacterium 13_1_40CM_68_15 | reverse complement strand
GTACCGAGGCCGGCGGCAGCGAGTTGATCGAAGACGGGGTGAATGGCGCCGTGGTCGATCCCCGCGACGCCAAGGCGCTGGCCGCGGCGGTGGAACGGTTTCGCCAGATGTCCCAGGCGGGCAAGGAGGCAGCCAGCGCGGCCGCCCGGCGGGCGGCGGAGCCGTTCACCTACGCCACACAGGTCGCTGGTTTCTCCAGGATTTACGCCAATTTCCCTTGAGTTACCGCTGAGTTCGCCTTACACTGCCCAGGTGGCCGGTCGGCCGGCAGTGTTCATCGACCGCGACGGTACGCTCACCGAAGAAGTGGGATACGTAAATCATCCCCAGCGGCTCCGGCTCCTCCCGCGCTCGGCCGAGGCCATCCGCCGCCTGAACGAGTACGGCATCGCCGCCGTCGTGGTGACCAACCAGGCCGGCGTGGCTCGCGGGTACTTCTCGGAGGACGTTCTTCACGCCGTGACCGCTCAGCTCGCCGCACAGCTCAAGCAAGCCGGCGCGCATCTCGACGGGATCTACGTGTGCGCACATCACCCAACAGAAGGTGAGCCGCCGTGGCGCGCCGACTGCGACTGCCGCAAGCCGAAGCCCGGGATGTTCCTCCAGGCGGCCACGGAGCTCGGCGTCGACCTCGGGACCTCTACCGTCGTGAGCGACAAGGCCTCCGACCTCGCCATCGCGCCGAAGATCGGTGCCCGCAGCGTCCTCGTGCTGACCGGTTACGGCCTGGGTGAGTGGGAATACCGGCGCCACGCGTTTGCTACACGGCCCGACCACGTCGCCGAGGATCTGCTCGACGCCGTGCAGTGGACGATCGAACGGCGGTGCCGATGACGGCAGCGGGGCTGCTGACCGTTACCGAGGCCTTTGCCGAGCGGACGGTCGTCGTCGTCGGCGACGTCATCACCGACGAGTACCTCATCGGCAAGCCGGGACGGATCTCGCGCGAGGCACCCGTCATCATTCTCAGATTCGCCGAGCGTGACGTGCGGCTCGGCGGTGCCGCCAACGCCGCGCACAACGTGGCCGCGCTCGGCGCGAGGGTCGTTCCGGTCGGCGTGATCGGCCGCGACGGCGCCGGCGAGGAGTTGCGCGCCCTCTTCCATCGCGCCGGAATCAGCACCGATGGTCTCGTCGTCGAGCCTGGGCGCACGACACCGATGAAGACGCGGATCATGGCCGGTGGCTACCAGGCCACGCGCCAGCAGGTGGTCCGCCTCGATCGCGAGCCCTCGACCGAGCTCATGCCGGCCACCGAGGATGCGTTGATGGGACGTCTGTCGACGCTGGCCGCTCGCGCCGACGCGATCCTCGTCTCCGACTACGGGTACGGGACGGTGACGCCTCGCGTGTTCGAGCACGTGCAGGCGATCGCGCGCACCCGCGGCGCCATCGTCACCGTGGACAGCCGTTACGAGCTGCCGCGCTTCTGCGGCGTCACCGCGGCCACGCCCAACGAGGCCGAGCTCGGCGATCTGACCGGGCACCCCGTGGACGACGAGCGCGCCGTCGAGAAAGCCGGCCGCCAGCTCCTCGAGCGGCTGAACGCGGGGATGTTGCTCGTCACGCGCGGCAGCCAGGGCCTGGCGCTCCTCGAGCGCGATGGCGGTGCGTCGTTCATCCCGATCTTCGGCACCGATGAGATCGCCGACGTCACCGGCGCCGGCGACACCGTGATCAGCACCTTCACGCTGGCGCTGGCAAGCGGGGGCACGCCGGTGCAGGCGGCGGCGCTCGCCAACATCGCCGGCGGCCTGGTTGTGATGAAGCGCGGCACGGCCACCGTCCCCCGCGCCGAATTGCGTGCCGCGCTCGACGGCAGTGCGAGCTGAGCGACCTGGGCGGGCTGGGCCCCGCCAGTCGCGAGGCGAGCCTATGGATTCAGAATGGTGCGAGCTGAGCGACCTGAGCGGGCCGTCGTGCGAGCCGCAGGGAGGTTGGGGCTGGGGCCCCGCGCCCGAGGCGAGCCTGGGAACTGATCCCGGCAGTCGCGAGGCGAGCCTTGGATTCGGAATAGTGCGAGCTGAGCGACGCGAGCGGGCCGTCGTGCGAGCCGCAGGGCGGCTGGGGCTGGGGCCCCGCGCCCGAGGCGAGCCTGGGAACTGATCCCGGCAGTCGCGAGGCCAACCCATGGACATCGAAAATGCCGCAAAGCTTGCCGAGCGGCTGCGGGCCGATGGCAAGCGCATTGTTCTCGCCAACGGGTGCTTCGATCTGCTGCACGTCGGGCACGTGCGCTATCTGGAAGGGGCGCGCCGGCTCGGCGACGTCCTGTTCGTGGGACTGAACGGGGACGCTGCCGTGAGCCGGCTCAAAGGCCAGGGGCGCCCACTCCTGCCGGCCGCCGAGCGCGCCGAGATCGTGGGAGCCCTGCGGGCGGTGGATCACGTGGTCGTCTTCGACGAGGACACCGCCGACCGTCTGGTGACTCGGCTGCGCCCGCACGTGCACGCCAAGGGCACCGATTACACGGCCGACTCGGTTCCGGAGCGGGCGGCCGCCCGCGCCATCGGGGCCGAGGTCGCCATCACCGGAGATCCCAAGGATCACTCCACACGCGACCTCATCGCCGTGATCCGCGAGCGTTTCAGGTGAACGTCGCCCTCGTCAAGCTTTCCTCGCTCGGTGACGTCGTTCACGCGCTGCCGGTGGCAGCGACGCTGCGGGCGCGGCTTCCCCAGGCGCGTATCACCTGGATCGTCGAGCGGCGCGAAGGGGCCGTCCTCGCGGGTCATCCCGGGCTCGAGCGCGTCATCACCGTCGATACCCGGCGCTGGCGACGCTCGCGCACGCCGGGCGAGCTGGTCGAGAGCGCGCGCGGTATCCTCGCGGTGCGTCGCCAGCTCCGCGCGGCGCGATTCGACGTGGCCCTCGATCTACAGGGCTTGATCAAGAGCGGTCTCCTCGTCGGCCTCACGCGGGCACCGCTCCGGATCGGCTTCGACGCGGGCTGGTGTCGGGAGCGATTGAGCGTGCTGGCGACGAACCGGCGCGTGACGCCGCCCGCCCACGCCCCGCACATCGTCGACCAGTATCTGTCGCTCGTCGATGCCCTCGGCATCGACGGCCGCGTGCTCGAATTTCGGCTGCCGTCCGATCCCGCTGCCGAGGCGCGCATGGACGAGTTCTTCGCGGCGGCCGGGCTGAAGCCGCGCAACCGGGTCGTCGTTCTCAATCCGGGGGCAGGACGAGCCGAGAAGCGCTGGCCCATCGAGCGGTTCCGTGCTCTCGCCGGTGCGCTGAGCGCCGGGGGCGGCTCGCGTGTCATCGTGGTGTGGGGCCCGGGCGAGGAGGCCGTCGCTGAAGCGATCGCCGCCGTCGGCGGCCCACACGTCTTGCTGGCTCCGCGCACGGATCTGCTCGCTCTCATCGCGCTGCTCCGCCGGGCTGGCGTCGTGGTCGCCGCCGATACAGGGCCGCTCCATCTCGCCGCCGCGCTGGGGACGCCGTGCGTCGGCCTCTATGGCCCCACGCGTGCCGAGCGCAACGGGCCCTACGGGGCCGGGCACCGGACGCTCCAGGCGCCGGACGGCCGGGTCGAGACGCTGGACGTCGACGCCGTCGCGGCGGCGGCGCGCGAGCTTCTCGGATGACGCCCGTGAGACCGCGGCTGTCCGCCGTCGTCATCGCCCTCAACGAGGAGGCCCGGCTCCGGGCGTGCCTGGAGAGCGTGGCCTGGGCCGACGAGATCGTCGTCGTGGACGCCGAGTCGCAGGACAAGACCGTGCAGATCGCGCGGGAGTTCACCGAGCACGTCGTCGTGCGGCCGTGGCCGGGGTTCGCCGCCCAGAAGAATTTCGCCCTCGAGCAGGCTACCGGCACGTGGCTGCTCTCGCTCGACGCCGACGAGGAAGCGTCACCGGAGCTTCGCGACGAGATCTCGAAGGTCCTCATTGCCGCCGCCGGTGCCGACGGCTACGCGGTGCCCCGCCGCAACGTCTTTCTCGGACAGTGGATCCGCCACGGCGGGCTCTATCCGGACTGGCAGGTCCGCCTGTTCCGCCGCGGCCGCGGGCGCTTCCTCGACCGCGACGTCCACGAGTCGGTGGAGGTGGACGGCAGCGTGGCCCGTCTCAGTGGTCACCTCGTGCACCGCAGCTACGACGGTGTGTCGGACTTCTTCGACCGCGCCAACCGCTATTCGGCGCTGGCGGCCCGGGAGCTGGTACGGGGCGGGGGACGGGCGCGCGCCCGCGAGCTCGTGCTGCGCCCGCTCGGCCGCTTCCTGTCGATGTACGTCGCGCAGCGCGGCTTCCTCGACGGGCGCAAAGGGCTTCTTCTGGCCGCACTCTACGCGTACTATGTGTTCATGCGTACGGCCAGGGTCTGGGAGGCCACGCGCGCGCGATGAAGACGCGGACGCGAGTGCTCTCAGGAATGCGGCCGACCGGTAAGCTTCACCTCGGCAACTACCTCGGCGCGCTCGACAACTGGGTCCGGATGCAGGACGAGTTCGACTGCTTCTTCTTCGTCGCCAACTGGCACGCGCTGACGACGGGTGCCGAGAACGTAGCCGAGGTTCCCGCGAACACGATCGAGATGGTCGCCGACTGGCTCGGCGCCGGTCTCGACCCCGAGCGCTCGACGCTGTTCATCCAGTCGCTGGTGCCCGAGCACGCCGAGCTCCACCTGCTCTTCTCGATGGTGACGCCGGTGACGTGGCTCGAGCGCGTGCCGACGTACAAGGAGATGGTCGAGCAGCTCGGTCTGGAGTCACCATCCTATGGCCTGCTCGGCTACCCGCTGCTCCAGGCGGCCGACATCTTGATGTACAAGCCGGCCTGGGTACCGGTCGGCATCGATCAGGTGCCGCACGTCGAGCTCACGCGCGAGGTCGCGCGCCGCTTCAACAACATCTTTGCCGAGGTGTTCCCGGAACCGCAGGCCAAGCTGACCGAGATCCCCAAGGTTCCCGGCACCGACGGCCGCAAGATGTCGAAGTCGTACGGCAACGCCGTCTACCTCTCGGATCCGCCGGAGACGGTCAGGCAGAAGATCCGCACGATGGTGACCGATCCCGCGCGCAAGCGGCGCAGCGATCCCGGCAATCCGGACGTGTGTCCCGTCTTCGACTTGCATCGGATCTTCACGCCGGGCCTCGACCGCGAGTACTGTGCGACGGGCTGCCGGACCGCGGGTATCGGCTGCCTCGACTGCAAGGACGTGCTGCTGCGCTACCTGGAGCCGGCACTGGCGCCGATCCGCGAGCGGCGCCAGGCATTCGCCGAGAAGCCGGACCGCATCGTCGACATTCTAAAGTCCGGCTCGGCCCGGGCGCGCAGGGTGGCGGAGGCCACGATGGACGACGTGCGGCGAGTGGTGCCGCTCACGCCGTGACGACGGCGTCGAGCGAGAGTCCGAGCAGCAACCTCCTCACGCTTCGCGTCGGGCAGTTCGAGGGCCCGCTCGACCTCTTGCTGCACCTCTGCCGCACCAACGAAATCGATCTCGCCGCGCTGCCCGTCCGCGCCATCACCGATCAGTACCTGGCTCACCTCGAGGCGCTGGAGTTCCAGGATCTCGAGACCGCCGGCGCCTATCTGGTCATGGCAGCGACGCTGATCTACCTCAAGTCGAAGCTTCTCGTCCCGCCCGACGAGAACGACGAGCAACTCGACGAGGAGGGCGAGGCACTCCGCCACGAGCTGGAGGAGCGTCTGCGCGAGTACGCGAGGATCAAGGTCCTCGGGTCGTGGCTGGCCGAGCAGGAAGCCCAGCAGGCCCTCGTCTGGGGCCGCACGGGCAGCGAGCTCCCACCGCCCGACGACGTGCCGCTCGAGGACCTGTCCGTCCATCAGCTCGAGCGGGCGATCAAGCGCCTCATCAGCGAGCAGGCGCGTCGACGCCCGCGCGAGGTGCAGCCCGAGCCGATGTCGCTGCTGGAGCGCATGACGGAGATCCTGACGGTTCTGCGCGATACCTGGTCGCTGCTGTTCTCCTCGCTCACGGGCGGCGAGCGGCGACGGCCCGAGATCGTCGTCACGCTGCTGGCCGTGCTCGAGCTGGTGAGGCTCGGCCGCATCCGTACGCAGCAGACCGAGCTGTTCGGCGACATCGTCATCGAGCGCCGCGAAGATGGCCCGGGGGACAACGTCCCGCTCACTGCCGATTCCGACCTTCAGGGAGGGACCACCGTTGCCGACTCCCACTGACGTCGTCGAGGCCCTGCTCTTCGCCTCCGACACTCCCCTCGAAGCCGAGCGCATCCGCGAGGTCCTCGAGCTCGGCGACACCGACGAGGCGCGCGCACTCGTGGACGAGCTTCGCGTCCGCTACGAGAAGGAGGACCGCGCGCTCGCGGTCGTCGAGGTCGGCGGCGGTTACCGCATGGTGACGCGCCCGCAGATCGCGCCCTGGCTCATGCGCCTGGCCAAGACGCGTACGAAAGCGCGGCTGTCGCGGCCCGCGCTGGAGACGCTGGCCATCATCGCGTACCGTCAGCCGGTGTCCCGCCCGGAGGTCGACGCCGTGCGAGGCGTCAACTCCGAGGGCGTGCTCGACAGCCTCCTCGAGCGCCGGCTCCTCCGCGTCGCCGGCCGCAAGGAAGCGCCGGGCCGGCCGTTCCTCTACGAGACGACGCGCGAGTTCCTCGTGGCGTTCGGTCTGCGCGACCTCAACGATCTGCCGAAGGTGGAAGGCGAGCTGGTGATCCCGGAGGTGGGCGTCGCCCCCAATGGCCAAGCTCAGGCTGAACAAGATCCTGGCCCAGGCGGGGCTGACGTCACGGCGAGGAGCTGATCGCCTCATCCTCGAGGGGCGCGTCGCCATCAACGGCGACGTCGTCCACGAGGCCGGGACCGTCGCCGACCCCGATCGCGATCACATCACCGTCGACGGCCGTGCGCTGCCGGCGGCCGAGACCAAGCAATATGTCCTCCTCAACAAGCCTCGCGGCTATCTGACCGCACGCAGCGACCCCGACGGCCGCCCCGTGGTGACGGACCTCGTTCGGTCCCACGCGCGGCTCTTCCCGGTGGGCCGGCTCGACGTGGACGTCGAGGGCGCCCTGGTGCTCACCAACGACGGCGCCCTCACGCACCGACTGCTACATCCCCGCTACGGACTCCCGCGGCTGTACGAGGCGGACGTCGCCGGCAGCGTGCGGCGGACCGACCTCGAGCGGTGGCGACGTGGCGTAACGCTCGAAGACGGCCCGGCCGTTCCGCTCGCCGTGAGCCTCGAGCGCACGAGTGCCGAGGGCAGCCGGCTCCACCTGACGTTTGGCGAGGGCCGCAAGCACGAGGTCAAGCGCTACTGCGAGGCGCTCGGTCATCCGGTGCGCCGTCTGCGACGCGTTGGCTTCGGGCCGATCGCGCTCGGCCGGCTTCGCGTGGGCTCCTGGCGCTCGCTGACGGCGGCCGAAGTGCGGGCGCTGCGGGCCGCCGCGTCGGCGCCTCCTCCTGGCGAGCGTCGCACGCTTGCGCCGTGCGCGCGCGATGGCCTATAATCTGCAGTATTCGCAAGCGAAGAGCAGTCAGGAGTCCGTATGAACCTGGACGATTGGCGATCCAGGATCAATGACCTAGACAACCAAATCCTCCACCTCCTCAACCAGCGAGCCGAGGCCGCCCTCCAGATCGGAGACCTCAAGCGACGGCAGGATCTGCCGTCGTATGCCCCCGACCGCGAGGCCGAGATCGTCAGTCGCCTGTCCGTTGCCAGCGGCGGGCCGTTGCCGGCGGCGTCGATCCGTGCGATATGGCGCGAGATCCTGTCGGGCTGCCGGGCGCTCGAGCGTCCCATCTCGGTCGCCTTTCTCGGACCGCGGGCGACGTTCACGCATCAGGCGGCGCTCCAGCACTTCGGTAGCGGTGCCGCCTACGCTCCGTCCCGGTCGGTGGCCGACGTCTTCGAGGACGTCGAGCATGCCCGGGTGGAGTACGGCGTGGTGCCGGTGGAGAACTCCACGGAGGGCGCTGTCAACATCACGCTCGATCGCCTCGTCGACTCCGACGCGCTGATCTGCGGCGAGGCCTACCTGAACGTCAGCCAGCACCTGCTGTCGCAGGCGCGCGAGCTGTCCGAGATCAAGCTGGTGGTCTCGCATCCCCAGGCGCTGGCCCAGTGCCGGAGCTGGCTCGCCCAGAATTTGCCCGACGTGCCGACCCAGGACGTGACGTCCACCGCCGCTGCCGCCGAGCAGGCCGCGGGCGACGTCACCCTCGCCGCCATTGCCTCCGAGCTGGCCGGGGAGCTCTACGGCGTGCGGGTGCTGCGGCCACGGATCGAGGACAATCCTCACAACGCCACCCGATTCCTGGTGATCGGGCGCCGAGCCGTCGGCCCCAGCACGCGGGACAAGACGTCCATCCTGTTCGCGATGCGCAACGAGCCCGGCGTCCTCTACCGCATCCTGGAGCCGTTCGCGCGCCGAGGCATCAACCTGATCAAGCTCGAGACGCGGCCGGCCAAGAGCCGGCCGTGGGAGTTCGTCACATTTCTGGACTTCGAAGGCCACCGCGACACGCCGACCGTGGCGGCAGCCTTGAACGAGATCGAGGGGCGAACCCTGTTCCTGAAGGTCCTGGGCTCGTATCCCGCGGCATAAGGAGAGGGCATGCACACCCAGTGGGAATCCCTGGCCAATGAGCACATCCTCGGGATCGCCCCCTACGAACCGGGCAAGCCGATCGAAGAGCTGGAGCGTGAGCTCGGGATCACCGACGCCATCAAGCTCGCCTCGAACGAGAATCCGCTGGGCC
The DNA here is from genome assembly GCA_001917585.1 of Candidatus Rokubacteria bacterium 13_1_40CM_68_15. GTDB lineage: Bacteria > Methylomirabilota > Methylomirabilia > Rokubacteriales > CSP1-6 > 40CM-68-15. Next base: position 23,992 of record MNEG01000011.1, on the reverse strand, counting down.
CTTCGGACCGCGTGCAGAAGGCGCTCGCGGCCGCCCTCACCACGCTGAACCGGTACCCCGACGGCAGCGGTTTCTACCTGCGCCAGGCGTTGGCCAAGAAGCACGGAGTCGGGTCGGATCAGGTCATCCTGGGCAACGGCTCCAACGAGCTGATCGAGCTGCTGGTGCGGACGTTCCTCAAGCCGGGAGACGAGGCGGTGGTGCCGCATCCCTCGTTCGTCGTGTACCCGATGATCGTGCAGGCGGCCGGCGGCATCCGCGTCATGGTGATGCTCAAGGACTACCGTCTCGACCTCGACGCGATGGCCCGGGCCGTCACGCCGCTGACCAAGATGGTCTTCATCGCGAATCCCAACAATCCGACCGCCACAATCGTCACCGCCGACGAGGTGGAAACGTTCATGAGCCGGGTGCCCGATCGCACCATCGTCGTGTTCGACGAGGCCTACATCGAGTTCGCCATGGGCCCCGACTTTCCCGACACGCTGTCCTACGTCAAGCAGGGACGCAAGGTCATCGTCCTGCGCACGTTCTCCAAGGCCAACAGCCTGGCCGGTCTGCGCGTGGGCTATGCGGCGGCCGACGCCGACGCCACCGCGCTGATGAACCGCATCCGTCAGCCCTTCAACGTGAATTCGCTGGGCCAGATTGCGGCGCTGGCCGCGCTCGACGACGAGGCCCACGTGCTCGAGTGCGTGAGGATGATCGAGGCCGGCCGGCACTTCCTCTACGACGAGTTCAAGACGCTCCGCCTGAAGTACGTCCCCTCGCGGGCCAACTTCATCCTGGTCGACGTCGGCCGCAGCGCGGCCGAGATCTATCAGAAACTGCTGCACGAGGGCGTCATCGTGCGGCCGATGACGGCGTTCGGCATGGAAAGCACGCTCCGCATCACGGTGGGGACGCCAGCGGAGAACCGGCGGCTCATCAAGGGCCTGCGCACGGCGCTCGGAAAGAAGGGGCCGTGATCGGTTGCCTCGCGATCGTCGGCGTCGGACTCCTGGGTGGCTCGGTGGCCAAGGCCGCCCGGGCCCAGGGGCTCGCACACGAGATCGTGGGGATCGGCCGGGACGTCGGGCGGCTCCACGCCGCCTTGAAGGACGGGACGCTCGATCGTGTCACCACCGCGATCGGTGACGGCGTCAAGGACGCCGATCTGATCGTGCTCGGCACGCCCGTCGGCGTCATCGAGCGACAGCTGCCAGAAGTCTGGCAAGCGGCGGCCCCGAGCGCCGTCATCACCGACGTCGGTTCCACCAAGGCCGCCATCGTCGCCGCCGCCCACCGCCTGGCCACGAAGCGCCCGCTGACGTTCGTGGGCAGCCATCCCATGGCGGGATCCGAGCAGAGCGGCTACGGCGTGGCGCGCGCCGATCTGTTCCGCGGCGCCACGGTCATCGTCACCCCAACGGACACGAGCGAGCCACGCGCGGTGAAGACGGTGACGGCGTTCTGGGAGAGCCTGGGCGCCGGCCGCGTGGTGATGCTCGATCCGGAGACTCACGACCGCGCGGTGGCGGCCATCAGCCATCTCCCGCATCTCGTCGCGTGCGCGCTGGTCGATGCCGTCGAGCGTTTCGATCCGGCGGCGTTCGACGTGGCCGCGCGTGGCTTCAAGGACACCACGCGCATTGCGGCCGGCGACGTGGACATGTGGGAGGCCATCTTCCTGGCCAATCGCACGGCCGTCATTCACGCGACGGCTGCCGCTCAGGCCGCCCTCGCCGAGCTGGTGCGCCTGGTCGAGCGAGGCGATCGCGACGGGCTGCGGGCGGCGCTGACGCGCATCAAGGCGCGACGGGAGCGTCTCCCGTGAGACTGCGCGTACGGTCCGTCCCGCGCCTCTCCGGGCGCATCGAGGTCCCGGGCGACAAGTCCATCTCGCATCGGTCCGCGCTCCTGGGCGCACTCGCGGAAGGCACCACTGACATTCGCGGCTACCTGGAGGCCGAGGACTGCCTGCGCACGATCGCGGCCGTGGAAGCGCTGGGCGCCGAGGTGACCCGCAAGGGACCGGGCGAGTACCGTGTGGCCGGTGTCGGCCGACGGGGCTTCAGCGAGCCGGTCGACGTGATCGACTGCGGAAACTCGGGCACGACAGCGCGGCTCCTCCTCGGTGTGCTCGCCGGTCAGCCGTTCTGGACGTTTCTCACCGGCGACGAGTCGCTCCGTCGGCGCCCGATGAAGCGCGTGGCCGAGCCGCTCGTCCGCATGGGCGCGACGGTGGTCGGCCGCGGTGATGGGAGCCGGCTGCCTCTGGGCGTCCACGGACTGGCGCAGCTCAAGGCGCTCGCCTACGAGTCCCCGGTCGCTTCCGCGCAGGTGAAGTCCGCGGTGCTGCTCGCCGGGCTCCACGCCGACGCGCCCGTGTCGGTGACGGAGCCGGCGGCCTCGCGCGATCACTCCGAGGTGATGTTGCGCCAGTTCGGCGCGCGCATCGAGCGGCGCGGTCTCACGACGACGCTCACGCCGGGGCCGCTGTCGGCGGCGCAGGTGATGGTTCCCGGCGACATCTCGTCCGCCGCCTTCCCGCTGATCGCGGCGGCCATCGTGAAGGACGCGCGCGTGACCGTGGCGGGCGTCGGGCTCAATCCCACCAGGACGGGCGTGCTCGACGTGCTCAGCACCATGGGCGTCGAAATGGAGATCGCGCGGCACGGTGGGGAGACATCGGAGGGGCCGCGAGGGACCGCGGCCGGCGAGCCGCGCGGCGACGTGACGGTGAGCAGCAGTGCCTTGCGCGCGAGCGACATCGGCGGCGCGCTGATTCCACGACTCATCGACGAGGTCCCGGTGCTCGCGGTGGCCGCGGCGCTGGCCGAGGGGCGCACGGAAATAAAGGATGCGGCCGAGCTCAGGGTGAAGGAATCCGACCGGCTGGCAGCGCTGGCGCGCGAGCTGGGGCGCATGGGCGTCCGCGTGAGCGAGCGGCCCGACGGGCTCGTCATCGACGGGCCGGCGCGGCTGCGCGGTGCGAGCGTGACGAGCGGCGGCGACCACCGCATTGCGATGGCGCTGGCCGTGGCCGGCCTCGTGGCCGAGGGCGAGACCATCATCGACGACACCGAGTGCATCGCCACGTCCTTTCCCCAGTTCGCCGACCTGCTCAATGCCCTCGCGGGGCAATGCTGTGTCCAGGTGGACGAGTAGTGCGAGCCGAAGCCGTCCGACGGATGAGGCGAGCAGTGAAATGGCTTGGGCAGTGCGAGCCGCAGGCCGGCCGCCGGCCGAGGCGAGCGGTGAAATGGTCCCGACAATAGCGCGAGCCGAATGAATCTGGAAAAGTTGATCATCGCGATCGATGGCCCCGCGGGCGCCGGCAAGAGCACGGTGTCGATGGCGCTCGCCCAGCGCCTGGGCTATCGCCTGATCGACACCGGGGCGATGTACCGGGCGCTCGCTTGGAGCGTGGCCCAGGCGGGTTTGCCCGCGGAGGATGGCCCGGCGCTGCGCCGCCATCTGGACAGCATCGAGGTCACGCTCGACGATGACCGCGTGCTGATCAATGGGCGCGACGTCAGTGGTGAGATCCGGACGCCGGTCATCAGCGCGCTGACGTCGCGGCTGACGATGCTGGCGCCGATTCGCGCGAAGGTGACGCCACTGCAGCGCCGGATGGCGACGGGTGGCCGCGTCGTGCTGGAGGGACGGGACACGGGAACGGTGGTGTGCCCCGGCGCCGACGTGAAGTTCTACCTCGACGCCAGCGACGAAGAGCGCGCGCGCCGGCGACAGGCCGAGCTGGCCGCCCGCGGCGTGACGATGGCCTTGCCGGCGGTGCTGGAAGAGATCCGCACCCGCGATGTGCAGGACAAGACGCGCGCGCTGGCGCCGCTGCGCAAGGCCGACGACGCCGTCGCGATCGACACGACGGGCCTGACGGCCGAACAGGTCGTGAACCGAATGATGCAGGAGATCGAACAGCGATGCTGTACGCGGTCCTGAAGTTCCTCACCGTCGTCGTGATGCGGGTGCTCTTCCGGCTCCGGGGCTGGGGCATCGAGCACGTGCCCCGCACAGGATCGGTGCTGCTCGTCGCCAATCACTCGAGCCTCCTCGACCCGCCATTGGTTGGCGGGTCCGCGCCGCGGCCGGTGTCGTTCATGGCCAAGGCGGAGTTGTTCCGGATCCCGCTGTTCGGCGGGTTGATCCGGCGGCTCAACGCGCGGCCCGTACGCCGCGAGGGCGGTGATCCGGCGGCGCTGCGCACGGCGCTGCGTGTCCTCGAAAACGGCGGTGCGCTCCTCGTCTTCCCGGAAGGGACGCGAGGGCCCGAAGGGGAATTGCGGCAAGGCAAGGCCGGTGCGGGTATGCTGGCGGTTCTCAGCGGAGCGCCCGTTGTTCCTGTATATATCAGCGGCAGCGGGCGGGCCTGGCCCCGGGGGCACAGGCTCCCGCGCCCCGCCCGGGTCACGGTGTGGTTCGGCGAGCCAATCAGCTTTGCCAAGCAGGGCGGGGGCAGCCGCAAGGAGGCCTATGAAGCCGCCAGCCAGGCGATGATGGCGGCGATCGTGCGCCTGAAGGAACGTTCGCAGGAAGTGGGCGAGGCAGGTGCGGGAGGAGCCGTATTACCCTCGTCCAAATACATTTACGGGAGGAGCGGGCAGCATGGAGAAGCATGAACGGCGCAACAACCTCGGCGAACCACGAAAGGAGGGAGCCTGGGCGGCCGAGGAGCGCATGGAGGATGTGTACGGGACCGGGCGAATGGCCGAGTTCGAGGAAGGCGAGGTCGTCCGCGGCCGAGTCGTCCACATCGGCACCGGCGAGGTGCTGGTGGACGTCGGCTACAAGAGCGAGGGCGCGATCCCGATCGAGGAGTTCCGCGGGAACCTGCCCAAGGTCGGGGAGGACATCGATGTCTACCTCGAGGCGAAGGAGGATTCCGAAGGCCTGATCGTCCTGTCCAAGGAAAAGGCGGACAAGATCCGCGTCTGGGACGCCATCACCCAGGCCTACGACAAAGGTACGCCGGTCGAGGGACGCATCGTCGAAGTGGTCAAGGGCGGCCTGGCGGTGGACGTGGGGGTCAAGGCGTTTCTGCCCGGATCTCAGGTCGATCTGCGTCCAGTGAAGAATCTTGCCTCGCTGGTGGGCCAGCATGTGCGCTCCAAGGTCATCAAGCTCAACCGACGGCGCGGCAACGTCGTGCTGTCGCGGCGGGCCGTCCTCGAGGAGGAGCGCGAGGAGAAGAAGAAGCACACGCTGGAAGTCCTCCACGAGGGGATGACGCTCACGGGCACGGTGAAGAACATCACCGACTACGGGGCGTTCATCGACCTGGGGGGCATCGACGGGCTGCTGCACGTCACCGACATGAGCTGGGGCCGCGTCGGCCACCCATCGGAGATCTTCCAGGTCGGCGATCAGGTCGACGTCGTGGTGCTGCACTTCGACCGCGACACCGGCCGCGTTTCCCTCGGCTACAAGCAGAAGCAGTCCGACCCCTGGGAGAACGTCGAGCAGAAGTACCCGGCCGGCCACAAGGCGCGCGGGCGCGTGGTCAGCCTCACCAACTACGGCGCCTTCATCGAGCTGGAGGCCGGCGTGGAGGGGCTCGTGCACGTGTCGGAGATGTCCTGGACGCGGCGCGTCCGCCATCCATCCAAGCTCGTCAACGTGGGCGAGGAGGTGGACGTCGTCGTCCTCGACGTCAACCGCGGCGCCAAGCGCATCTCGCTCGGCATGAAGCAGGTCGAAGCCGATCCGTGGACGACGATCGAGGAGCGCTATCAGCCCGGCAACCGCGTGAGCGGCCGGGTGCGCAACCTGACCGACTTCGGCGCGTTCATCGAGCTGGAGCCGGGAGTGGACGGCCTGCTACACATCTCGGACATGTCGTGGACGCGCAGCGTCGGGCACCCTTCGGAAGTCCTGAAGAAGGGCCAGGAAGTCGAAACGCAGATCCTGAACATCGACCGCGACAACAAGAGAATCTCGTTGGGGCTGAAGCAGATCCAGCCCGACCCGTGGTCGACGGTCGCCCAGCGCTTCCCGATGGGATCGCGCGTCACCGGCAAGATCGTGCGCCTCACCGACTTCGGCGCCTTCGTGGAGCTCGAGCCCGGCGTGGACGGCCTGCTCCATATCTCGCAGATGTCGAACCGGCCGATCGGCAGCCCGGCCGAGGTCGTCAACGTCGGCGACGAGCTGACGCTCCTGGTGATCCGCGTCGATCCCAACGAGCGGCGCATCGGCCTGTCCCTCAAGGAGTTGGCTCACGCCGTGGACTTGACCCAGCCCGACGACCGCGGCGCCCCGGGCCGGGGGAGGGGGAAGAAGAAACGCCGGGACGACTATGACTACGACGACGAGGAATAGCCGGTAGCGTGGCGCGTCGCCTCACCATCGTCGCCGTGACGCTCGTGATCTGGCTCGTCGTGGTGGGCCTCTTCCTGGCCGTCACGGGCGGCGTGCTCACGAGGAGCAGCGACGGAGCCGCCGCCGGCAGCTACTTCGGTCCGCGGGTGGCGATCGTCGAGCTCGAGGGGGTCATCCTCGACGTTGACGACCTCATCAAGGATCTCAAGGGCTATCGCGACAATCCCCAGGTGCGAGCCGTGGTGATCCGCATCAACAGTCCGGGGGGCGTCGTCGGGCCATCCCAGGAGCTCCACGACGCGCTCCGACGCCTGCGCCAGGGCGGCAAGCCCGTCGTGGCCTCGCTCGGGGCGGTGGCCGCTTCCGGCGGCTACTACGTCGCGGTGGCGGCCGACCGGATCTACGCCAATCCCGGCACGCTGACCGGCTCCATCGGCGTGATCATGCAGATGGCCAACTTCGAGCAGCTCATGAAGAAAGTCGGCGTCGATTACGTGGTGGTGAAGGCCGGCCACTTCAAGGATGTCGGCAACCCAGGGAGGCCGATGACGCCCGAAGAGCGTCGCGTGCTCCAGGCCCTGCTCGACGACGTGCACGCACAGTTCATCGGCGCCGTCGCCGAGGGCCGCAAGCTCGATCGCGCGCAGGTCACGCAGTTCGCTGACGGCCGCATCTTCTCGGGAACGCAGGCCAAGGCGCTCCAGATGATCGACGAGATCGGCGGCCTCGAAGATGCCGTCAACGGCGCGGCTCAACTCGCTGGGATCCGCGTCCCACCGAAGGTGATTCCGCCACGCCGGCGAATCTCGATCTTTGATCTGCTCCGCAGTCAGCTCGGGATCGCCCGGGCGACGCTCGGGCCGGCCTTGCCAATGTTCAAGACACCGCTCTACCTCATGGATTGAGAGGCGGGCGCGGCCTAACCCCTTATTAGAGTTGACATTCTCGAAATCTGCGTGCTAGGTTCGGGACACGGGAGTGCGAGATGACAAAAGCCGAGCTGATCGACGAGGTCTCCAAGCTCTCCAACCTGACGAAAAAAGAGACCGAGACCATCGTCAACACGATCTTCGACAACATTACTGACGCGTTGGCCAAGGGCGACAAGGTCGAGCTTCGTGGCTTCGGCAGCTTCCGGATCCGCTACCGGAACTCGCGCAAGGGACGTAACCCGAAGACCGGCAGCGCCGTCGACGTGCCCGAGAAGCGGGTGCCGTTCTTCAAGGTCGGCAAGCGCCTCAGGGAACTCGTCAACACGTGAGGCACGGCCCGGCGGCGTGAATCGCCTCTGGGCGCCGTGGCGCATGACTTACGTGGGAGGGTCCAGCGCCGCGGTCGGGTGTATCTTCTGCCACGCGCTGGCTGCCGGTGACGACGCCAAGTACTTCATCCTCCAGCGCAGCTCCCGCGCGTTTCTGATCCTCAACGCCTATCCATATACTCCCGGCCATCTCATGGCAGTGATCAACCGCCACGTAGGCGCTCTGACCGAGGCCGCCGCCGAGGAGCTGGCGGACGCGATGGCCCTGGCCGGGCGGGCGACGGCCGCCCTGACCGACGAATACCGGGCCGAGGGATTCAACATCGGCGTGAACCAGGGGCGAGTGGCCGGCGCCGGCATCGAGGGGCACCTGCACGTCCACGTAGTGCCGCGCTGGAACGGCGATACCAACTTCATGACGACGCTGGGCGAGTCGCGCGTGCTGCCCGAGGCGCTCGACGCGACGTACACCCGTCTCAAAGGACGCCTGGGTGGCTGATCCGTCGGCGGTCACGCCGATGATGCGCCAGTACCGGGAGCTCAAGCAGCGCTACCCGGACTACCTGCTGCTCTTCCGCCTCGGTGATTTCTATGAGTTGTTCCTCGAGGACGCCGAGCTGGGCGCGCGGCTGCTGCAGATCACGCTCACGTCGCGGCAGGGCTCGCCGATGGCGGGAATCCCTCATCACGCCGCCGAGACCTACATCGCGCGGCTGATTCGCGCCGGGCAGAAGATCGCCCTGTGCGAGCAGCTGGAGGCGCCCGGAAAGGGCAAGAAGCTCCTCAAGCGCGACGTCGTGCGACTCATCACGCCGGGAACGATCACCGACACCGCGTTCCTCGCGGGCTCTGCCAACAACTTCCTCCTGGCCGTGGTCCGCGCGCGCGAGGGCACCGGCGTCGCGCTGCTCGACGTGTCCACCGGCGATTTCTGGGCGGGCGAGGACGCCGGCGACGCGGATACCGTGCTGGCGGCGGCGCTGATGAGACGGCCGAGCGAGATCGTCATGCCCGAGACGGCGCGCGAGGCCGGCCATCTCCTGGGCCGACTTCAGGCGACGGGAGCGACCCTGACCTTCTGGGACCCGGCCGCGTTCGCCCTTCGTCGCGCCGTGGGTGACCTCTGCACTCACTTCGGCGTGGCGACGCTCGCGCCGTTCGGCGTCGGCGACATGACCGTTGGTCTCCAGGCCGCCGGCGCTGCGCTCGCCTACGTCCGCGCGACCCAGGGCGAGGCGCTCGGCCATCTCACGCGGCTTGCGCGGCTGGCCAGCGGCGAGGCGATGACGCTCGATCCCACCGCCGTGCAGACGCTCGAGCTGATCGACACGCGTGACGGCGATCCACGGATGACACTCTTCGGGGTCCTCGACGAGACGACGACCCCCATGGGCGCTCGTCTGCTGCGGCAGTGGCTGCTGCGCCCGCTGCTCGACCTCGACGCCATCGCCGCCCGCCAGGACGCCGTCCAGGCGCTGATCGAGGCCCCGGCCGCGCGCGCCCAGCTGCGTGGGCTGCTCAAGCACGTGGGCGACCTCGAGCGACTGACGAGCCGCGCCACGCTCGGTGTCGCTCACGCCCGCGATCTGGTCGGCCTGCGCGTGTGCCTTGGGCCACTCGCGGAGATCCGTACGCGTCTCGGCGACACCACTGCGCTGCTGCTTGCGGTCGCCCGCGACGAGATCGCCCCGCTCGACGCGCTCCTCACGCTGCTCCAGCAGGCGCTGGTAGACGAGCCGCCGCTCGTCCTGCACGAGGGCGGGCTCATCCGCGACGGGTGGAGCGATGCGCTCACGGCGCTGGTCGAGGACTCGCGCCAGGCGCGTGAGTGGATCGCCGGGCTGGAGGAGCGCGAGCGCACGCGCACCGGCCTGTCGTCGCTCCGGGTCCGCTTCAATCGCGTCTTCGGCTACGGCATCGAGGTCAGCCATGCGCAGGCCGCCCACGTTCCTGCTGAATACGTCAGACGCCAGACCCTCACGGGCGCCGAGCGGTACGTCACGCCGGAGCTGAAGGAGTACGAGACCAAGGTGCTCGGCGCCGAGGAACGCCGCCGGCGGCTCGAGTACGAGCTGTTCGAGGACGTCCGGCGTCGCGTCGCCGCCGAGGCCGGGCCGCTGCTCGTGACGGCGCGCGCGCTGGCGCGGCTCGACGTGCTGCTCGCCCTCGCCGAGGTCGCGCACCTGCGCGGCCACGTGCGGCCCGTCGTCGACGCCAGCGATCGAATCGAGATCGTGGACGGCCGCCATCCCGTCCTGGAGGCTCGCTCGACGGAACCCGTCACGCCCAACGACCTGGCGCTCGATGCCGACGCACGCGTCGTCATTCTCACCGGGCCCAACATGTCGGGGAAGTCCGTCTATCTGCGCCAGACCGGGCATCTGGTCATCCTCGCCCAGATGGGCGCCTTCGTGCCGGCGCGCGAGGCGCGCCTGGGCCTCGTCGATCGGCTGTTCACGCGTGTCGGCGCCCAGGACAACCTCGGACGTGGCCAGAGCACGTTCCTCGTCGAAATGGTGGAGACGGCGACCATCCTCAACAACGTCACGGCGCGGAGCCTCGTCCTCCTCGACGAGGTCGGGCGCGGCACCTCGACGTTCGACGGCCTCGCGATCGCGTGGTCCGTCGTCGAGGCGCTGCACGAGCGCTCCGGATGCAAGGTGCTCTTCGCGACGCACTTCCACGAGCTGACCGAGCTGGCGAATCGGCTGGCGGCCGTCCGAAACTTCCACGTCGCCGTGCGCGAGTGGAACGATCAGATCATCTTCCTGCACAAGGTGAGGCCGGGCGGCACCGACCGGAGCTACGGCATCCAGGTCGCGCGACTCGCCGGCTTGCCCGAGCCGGTCATCGCGCGAGCCAAGGCGCTGCTGTCAGAGCTCGAAGCGGCCGGTGAGCGGACGGCCGACGCGCGCGACGCCGAGCAGCTCGGCCTCTTCGCGACGGCGCCCCCCGACCCGATGCTGACCGAGCTGGCCCACCTGGATCTCGCGCACCTCACTCCGATGGAGGCGCTGAATCTGCTCGCGAAGTGGCAGGCTGGCGTTGAATCCATCCGTGTTCGAAAGCCGGAGGGCGTGTGACGACGCGTGTGGTTTTTTCATTGCCCTTGGTTGATCACATCGGGGGGGATGAGACATCCCCCCCGATGGCCCCCCCGGCTCGCGCGCGGCGTTACACGCGTTCCGGAGAGTTTGCGGTATGACGCTCGGGCGGATTCGAAAGCTCCCGGAACACCTGATCAACAAGATTGCGGCCGGCGAGGTCGTCGAGCGGCCAGCCTCGGTGGTGAAGGAGCTGGTCGAGAACGCGCTCGACGCCGATGCCCGCACCGTCAGCGTCGATCTGCGCGACGGGGGCGCCGCGCTGGTACGCGTGACCGACGACGGCATTGGCATGACCGCCGAGGACCTGGCCCTCGCGCTCGAACGGCACGCCACCTCGAAGATCGCGGCCGACGCCGATCTCGAGGCGATCGCCACGCTCGGCTTCCGCGGCGAGGCGCTGCCGGCCATCTGCGCCGTGGCCCGCTTCGTCATCACGAGCCGCGCGCGCGGCGCGGCCGACGGCACGCGCGTGGCCGGCGCCGGCGGCGACATCGCGCAGCGCCTCACCGTGCCGGTCGACAGCGGCACGACCGTCGAGGTGACGGACCTCTTCTTCAACACGCCGGCCCGGCTCAAATTCCTTAAAGCCGTGACGACCGAGCTCGCCCAGAGCCTGCGCCCGCTGACTCATCTCGCGCTGGCGCACCCCGGCGTTCACGTCCGCGTCACGAGCAACGGCCGCAGCGTGCTCAACGCGCCGCCGGCGAAGGATCTTCGCGACCGCGTCGGCGCGCTGTGGGGCTGGGAGGTGGCCGGGCGGCTGCTGGCCGTCGATCGCCACGAGCACGCGATCGGCGTGCGCGGCCTGGCTAGCCCGCCCGATCTGACGCGGGGCGGCCGCGACGACATCATCACGCTCGTGAACCACCGGCCGGTGCGCGATCCCGCGCTGTTCCAGGTGGTGCTCCAGGCGTACCGGCCACTGCTGCCGCGTGACCGCTTTCCCTTCGTCGTGCTGTCGGTGACGCTGCCCCACGCCGACGTGGACGTGAACGTGCACCCGACCAAAGCGTGGGTGCGCTTTCGCCATCCGCGGCTGGTGCACGAGATGATCGGCGCCGCGCTCGGTGAGACCCTGCGACGGCGCGCCGTCGTTCCCGATGTGGGGACCCTGTCCGAGGCGCCCACGTTTGCCCCTCTCGACGCCTCCTCGGGATCCGCCCTCGTCGGCGAAGCTGGCCAGGCCCCGCTGTTCGCCGAGCCGACCGCGACCTACGCCACGTCGCTAGGACGCGTGCTCGGCCAGGTGCAGGACACGTTCATCGTTGCCGCCTCGGACACCGAGGTCTTCTTCCTGGACCAGCACGCCGCGCACGAGCGCGTGATCTTCGAACGATTACAGACGGAGGCGGCCGCGGGCACGCCGGTCTCGCAGGCGTTGCTCTTCGGCGAGCCGCTCGATCTCGCGCCCGCGGCGAGGGCGCAACTGGGGCGCTGGCGCCCTGCGCTCGAGCGCCTCGGCTTCGCCTTCGACGAGCGCGGCGACAGTGTCGTGCTCCGGGCGGTGCCGGTCGTCCTGAAAGGTGAGGAGCCGCGACGGCTCATGGAGGCAATGGTGGACGAGCTGGCCGGGCCCAAGGCCGGCGAGCCCATCGTCGATCGCGCGCTGGCGTTCGTGTCGTGCCGCGCCGCCATCAAGGCCAACACACCGCTGGCGCGCGAGGAGATGGAGCGACTACTCGCTGAGCTCGGCGCCACGGCGACGCCGTACTTCTGCCCTCACGGTCGGCCGACGATGAGCCGGATCTCGCTCCAGGACGTCCGGCGCGAGGTTCGTCGTATCTGGTAGGCTCTAGGTAGCGAATGAAGATTCCGTTGCTCGTCATCGCGGGGCCAACCGGCGTCGGCAAGACGGCGTCGGCCGTCGCCCTGGCCCAACGCGTTCCCCTCGAGGTCATCAGCGCCGACTCGCGTCAGGTCTATCGAAGGATGGATGTCGCCACCGGCAAGCCGACCGCGGAGGAGCGCGCCGCGGTGACCCATCACCTCGTCGACATCGTCGATCCCGACGACCGCTATCACGCCGAGCGCTTCGCCCGCGATGCCCGCGGCATCATCACGGCCATCCGCGAGCGCGGCAAGCTGCCGGTGGTTGTGGGCGGCACCGGGTTTTATATCCGGGCCTTGCTTCGTGGCCTCGATCCGGCACCGCCGGCCGATCCATCGTTCCGCCGGGACCTGGACGCGCTGGCCGCCCGCGAGGGCCGCCAGGCCCTCCACGAGCGTTTGAGCCGCGAGGCGCCCGCGCTGGCGCGGCGTCTGCATCCCAACGACTACGTGCGGGTGATGCGCGCGCTCGAGCTCACACGGGCGGGGGGGCCGACCCCCGGAACCCGGGAGGACCTGTGGCGGCGGTCTCGGGAGTACGACGTCCTCCACGTCGGCTTGACGATGGAGCGTGCCGAGCTGGCCCGCCGGCTCCGCACTCGGGCCGCCGAGATGGTCGACGCGGGGCTCCTCGACGAGGTACGCACACTGCTCGCGTGCGGCTACGATGCGACGCTGCCCGCGATGCAAGGCATCGGCTATCGTCATTTCGTGGCCGTCCTGCTCGGCGAGCTCACCGCCGCTGAGGCGACGCGGCTCATGCAGCGTGATACCTTGCGCTACGCGAAGCGGCAGTGGACATGGTTCGCCCGCGAGCCCGACGTCCAGTGGCTGGACGTGGCGCTCGGAGGCGGCCCTGACGGCGTGGCGGCTCTGATCGCTGAGCGGCTGGCCGAGCGAGGCCTGATCGGGTGAAGAACGGCCGGCGCAACGGCGTGGCGATCACGCGCGCGGTGCAGGAGCGCGCGGTGATTGCCGCGCTCCGACTCCCCGCCCAGCGCCGATGGGAGGTCGAGGAGTCGTTGGACGAGCTGGGCGGACTGGCCACCGCGGCCGGTGCTGCCGTCGTCCACCGCGTCGTGCAGGAGCGCGGCTCGCCCACGCCCGCGCTCTTCTTCGGCAGCGGAAAGGTGGACGAGATCGCCGAGGCGGGCCGCGCCACCGGGGCCAACCTCATGATCTGCGACGATCCGCTGACGCCGGTGCAGGAGCGCAACATCTCGCAGACCCTCGGTCTCAAGGTGATCGATCGCACCGCGCTCATCCTCGACATCTTCGCCCAGCGCGCGCGCACCGCGGAGGGCAAGCTCCAGGTCGAGCTGGCTCAGCTCACGTATCTGCTCCCGCGCCTGGTCGGGCAGTGGACTCACCTCGAGCGGCTCGGCGGTGGCATCGGCACCCGAGGTCCCGGTGAGACGCAGCTCGAATCCGACCGTCGCGTGATCCGGCGCCGCGTCATGCAGATCCGCCGTGAGCTCGAGCACGTCCGCGTTCACCGGCGCGTGCAACGTGAAGGCCGCCGCCGCGCCGGTCTGCCGGTCGTCGCCCTCGTGGGCTACACGAACGCGGGCAAGACGACGCTCCTCAATCGCATGACGGGGGCTCATCTGGCCGCCGCCGACCGGCTCTTCGAGACGCTCGATCCCGCGGCGCGCCTGGTGAACGGCGCCGGCCGTCTGGCGTTCATCCTCAGCGACACGGTCGGGTTCATCCGCAAGCTGCCCCACGAGCTCGTGGCGGCGTTCCGCGCGACGCTCGAGGAGCTGGCCGAGGCCGACGTCCTCCTCCACGTTGTGGATGCCAGTCATCCCGCGCTGGCCGAGCACATGGCGGCGGTGGAGACGCTGCTGGCCGAGCTCGAGGTGGCCGATCGGCCGACGGTGCTCGTCCTGAACAAGATGGACCGCGTGGCGGAGCCGCGCGCCGTCGAGACGCTGCTCGCCGCCCGGCCAGCCGTCGCGGTGTCTGGCGTCAGCGGCGCCGGGCTCGACCGGCTGCGCGTCGTGATCGAAGGCATGGTGAGCCCGCTCCGTGGCTCGCTCACGTTGCGCATTCCGCACCGGGATGGCGCGGCACTCGCCCTCTGCTACAAGCGTGGCCGTGTCCTCAACCGGGACGACCAGGACGGCCACGTCCAGCTCGAGGTGGAGTTGCCCCCGGCGGTGGCTGGTACGCTCGCCGCCTACCGCGTCTGAGGTACACTGGTCCGGTCGTATGGGCCTGGCCAATGGGCTGACCGTTCTTCGCATCCTCCTGATCCCGGTCTTCGTGACGCTCCTCGTCGACCGCAAGCCGGGCTGGGCGCTCCTCGTCTTCTCGATTGCGGCGCTCACCGATCTCCTCGACGGCTGGGTCGCGCGCTACCAGGGAATGCAGAGCCGCCTCGGCGCGTTCCTCGATCCGATGGCCGACAAGATGCTGCTCATGGCGTCGTTCGTGACGCTGACCTACCTCAAGGCGCTGCCGTTCTGGATCACCGCGGTCGTCATCACGCGCGACGCGATGCTCCTGATCGGCGCGCTCATCGTCCACATGGTCGGCGTCCGGATCTATCCGCGGCCGACGTGGATCGGCAAGGCGGCGACCTTCTTCCAGATCCTCACCGTCCTCGCCGGCCTCGGCGCGCGGTGGTTCCAGCTGCCGCTGTCGCCCAAGCCCATCGTGTGGGTGGCCGCGATCTTCACGGTGGTGTCGGGGCTGCAGTACATCGTGCAGGGGATGCGATTCCTGAACGCCGCCCACGCCGCCGAGCACGAGGAGCATGAGTCTAGCCTGTTCCGCGAGTAACGAGCGCGCCGAGGGGGTCGTCGTCGCGTTGGTTCGGCGACGCTCACCGGCCGCCGTTGCCGGGCTCAGCGCTGGGGACCGGATCCTCGCCATCAACGGCACGCCGCTCCGCGACGCGATCGACTTCCAGTTCTACGCCGCCGACGACCGGCTCCGGCTGACGGTCGAGCGTGACGCCCGGGCCCGCCGCGTTTACGTGACGCGCGAGGGCGGCGACCTCGGCCTCGAGCTGGTCGCACCGCAACCGCGTGACATCGCGACGTGCGCCAACAAGTGTGTGTTCTGCTTCATCCACCAGAACCCGGGCGGCCTCCGGAAGAGCCTCTACGTCAAGGACGACGATTTCCGGCTGTCGTTCCTGCACGGCAACTACATCACGCTCTCGGATCTGGACGATGCGGCCCTCCAGCGCATCGAGGCGCAACGCCTGTCGCCGCTCTACGTCTCGGTCCACGCGACCGATCCGTCACTGCGTCACGCGCTGCTCGGCCGCCCTCGGCACGGCGCCGAGATCCTGCCGCGGATGGAGCGGCTGGCGAGGGCAGGGATCCGGATGCACGCCCAGGTCGTGCTCTGCCCCGACTGGAACGACGGCGCGCACCTCGAGCGCACGATCGTCGACCTTCAGCGCCTGTACCCGCACGTGACGACCACGGCCATCGTGCCCGTCGGACTCACGCGGCACCGCGAGCGCCTGCCCCAGCTCCGGCTCCTGACCGCGGACGAGGCGCGGGCGCTCGTGGCGACGGTCGAGCGCTGGCAACGGGAATTCCTGGCGGCCCTCGGGAGTCGGTTCGTCTTCGCCGCCGACGAGGTTTATCTCCAGGCTGAAGCTCCGCTGCCGGCCGCCGACGCCTACGAGGGTTTCGCGGTGGCCGAGGACGGCATCGGGCTCGTACGTCGCTTCGAGGACGAGCTCGAACGGGCGCTGCCCCGCGTACCGCCGGCGAGGGCGCCGCGAACGGTCACCGTCGTGACCGGAGCGCTGTATGGCCCGCGGCTCGCGCGGTGGCTGGCGCCGCTGGCCTCGCGCGGTGTCGTGGCGCAGGTGGTCCCCATCGCGAACGAGTTCTTCGGTCGCACGATCACGGTCGCCGGGCTCCTGACCGGGCAGGACGTCCAGCGTCACCTGGCCGGCCTCGATCGTCTGGGCGAGGAAGTGCTCGTGCCCGCAGTGGCCGTGCGTGACGGCGACGGCGTCTTCCTCGACGATGTCGCGCCGACCGATCTCGCCCGCGACCTCGGTGTCTCGATCCGCGTGGTCGAGCCGACCGCTCGCGCCCTGCTGCGAGCGCTGGTCGGATAGACCGGTGAACGCCACGCAGCCTCGGCCGACCCTCGCCATCGTCGGCCGGCCGAACGTCGGCAAGTCGTCGCTCTTCAACCGTCTGGTCGGCCGCCGGCAGGCGCTCGTCCGCGACGTGCCCGGCGTGACGCGCGATCGGCTTTACGGCCGGGTGGAGTTCGAGCGCTGGCAGGCGACGGTGATCGACACGGGCGGATTCGATCCGACCTCGGTCGAGCCGCTCGTCGAGGGCGTACGGCGTCAGGTGCTGGTGGCCGTCGACGAGGCCGACGTCATCCTCTTCGTGGTCGACGCGCGAGAGGGCGCGACCGCGCTCGATACCGAGATCGCTCAGATCCTCCGCCGTGCGGGACGTCCGGTCGCGCTCATCGCCAACAAGGTCGACGCGGGCGGGCAGGAGGCGGCGCTCGGCGACCTCTACCGGCTCGGCTTCGGCGAGCCCCTGGCGGTCTCGGCGGAGCACGGCCGCGGTGTGGCCGAGATGCTCGAGCGCGTCCGCGAGCTCTCACCGAAATCCGAGGCGGCCGAACGACCGGTCGCGCGCACGGGCATCGCGGTCATCGGCCGGCCCAACGTCGGCAAGTCGTCGCTCGTCAACGCCATGGTGGGCGACGAGCGCGTGCTCGTGCACACCGAGCCCGGCACCACGCGCGACGCCGTGGACACTCCGTTCACGCGCGACGACCGCCCGTACGTTCTGATCGACACCGCCGGGATCCGGCGGAAGGGCCGCGTCAACGAGCCGCTCGAGAAGCTGGCCGTCGTCATGGCCCTCAAGAGCCTCGAGCGCTGCCAGGTCGCCGTCCTCGTCATCGATGCGAGCGAAGGCCTCACCGCGCAGGACGCTCACATCGCGGGCTACGCGAAGGAGGCCGGTCGCGCCACGGTGATCGCGGTGAACAAGTGGGACCTCGTGCCCAGCGGCATGGTGCGCAAGGCCGAGGTCGTCGACCAGGTGCGCGACCGCCTGCCGTTCCTCGATTACGCGCCGATCTGCTTCACGTCGGCGGTCCAGGGCGACGGCCTCGCCGATCTGTTCACCGCCATCGACGACGTGGCGGCCGAGGCGCGCCACCGCGTGCCGGCGCAGGAAATCACCGCCACGCTCCAGGAGGCGCTGGCCCGAAGGCCGGTGAGCATCGCCGGCGTGCCGCTCACGCTGCAGTCGGCGACGCAAGTCAGCGTGGAGCCGCCGACGTTCGCGCTCCGCGTGAACCGGCCGGGCGAGGTGCACTTCTCCTACGAGCGCTACTTGCTCAAATCACTGCGGCACGCCTTCGGGTTCGCGGGCTCGCCGATCCGGCTCTCCTTCCGCAAGGCGGTCGGGCCGAAGGCTCGTCGCCCGAGAGCGCGTCGCTGATGAGCCGCCGCCGGCCTGGCGTGAGCGAGCTGGCCGTGGTCCTCGGCCTGCTCGTCTTCACCTCCCTCGTCGTGCTCCTGGCGAGTCCCGTCCATCGCTCGTTCTATCTCGGCAGCGGAGCCGATCAGATCACGGCTCGCGCGTTCCCGCTGCCACCGCTGCCCGGGCTCGCGCGGACGGACCGTCCGGTGGTGTCGCCGGTCGCCGTCAAGCGACGTATGCTGGCTCCGGACGCCGAGGGCCGGCTGCTCGTTCCCGTCGCCGACGAGATTCCGTCTCGGCTGCCCGCCTACGGCGTTCCGCGTGGCTGGGAGCTGAAGGAATTCGTGGGCAAAGCCGACGTCGAGCTGGTGCGGGCCGAGGGCAGCGCCGCCATCCGACTGCGCAGCGACGGCACCTCGTTCGCCCTCTATCGCGACGTGGTCGTGGACGTCGAGCGAGCGCCGATGCTCTCGTGGTCGTGGAAGGTCGTGCGCCTGCCGGCGCGCGGCGACGTCCGTCACGGCGGGACCGACGATCAGGCCGCGCAGCTCTACGTCGTGTTTCCGCGGTGGCCGGCGCCGACGCTCTCCAGCGACGTCGTCGGTTACGTCTGGGACACGACGGCGCCTGCCGGTGCCGTCGTCACGAGCGCCAAGGCACCCAACGTCAAGATCATCGTCGTGGAATCGGGACACGCGCAGGTCGGTGCGTGGCGCCACTACCAGCGCAACGTGCACGACGATTACGTCGCGCTGTTCAACACCAGGCCGCCGCGCGCCGGCATGGTGGCGTTCATGACGGACGCCAACGACACGGGCTCGACGGCGGAGGCCTGGATGGGCGAGGTACGATTCGCCCCACGCGCGTTAGATGGCCGGAAAAGCCCAACGTCCATGCTAAGATGACGCGCATGGCTGAAATGGACGGACCAGAGCACGTGTACGACGAAGAGCCGCCCCGCAGCATCTTCTCGGCCCTGTGGTTCCGCGCGCTGATCGTCATTCTCGTCCTCGGCGTCATCGCGGCGGTTGCCGTTCCCTACGTGCTGGACATCGTCAACCCGCCGGTGGTCAAGAAGGCTGCGTCGGCGCCTCCGCGTCCAGCGTCACAGCCGCCCGCACCGACGGCGCCCGAGCCGGCAGCAATGTCGCCGTCGCTGCCGCCGCCGTCAGCACCGAGCGCTCAGACGGCTCCCGCGCCAGCCATCGCGCCGCCAGCCACCGCTGGTGCGATCCCCGGCAAGCAAGTCGACACGCCGCCGCCGGTCGAAGCCAGGAAGCCGGCGATGGACACAACGAGACCAGGGACGGAGACGCCGAAGATGGCGACGGCCGTCGATCCCACGAAGCCCGCGGGCTCCAGGATCACTCAGAAGACATCGCCCGCTGCAGGCAAGAGCGGTGGCGGTTCGTACTGGGTCCAGGTCGGCGCGTTCAAGAATCAGGCGACAGCCAGAGCGTTGGCGGCTCGGCTGCGTGAGCAGAACTACACGGTCGTGGAATCGGTCAAGGACAGCGGTGGCGGCGCGCCCGCCGCGTCCGCCGACACCGGTGGTGCGGCCGATCGATACAACGTGTTCGTCTCGGGCTCGACACCGAGCGAGCTGACCACCAAGCTTTCGGCCAAGGGCCTGGCCGCCGACGCCGTCGCCGGTGGTGTCGTGGTCAAGCCGAGCTTGCCGCTTCGCGACGCGGTGGCGCTCTCGCGCGACCTCGCCACCGGCGGCCTCAAGGTGCAGGTGCGCCGGGCCGGAGGTGAGCGGGCACTTGACACATCGGCGGCGAGTGCGTCCGCCAGCGCCTCGGCGGGCGAGACACTCTATCGTGTGCGCGTCGGTGGCCTGGCCGATCGCGCCGCCGCGCTGGCCACCCTCAAGGAGCTGGAGGGGAAGGGCTACAAGCCGTTCATGGGGCGCGGCGGCTCGTAGTGACGGAAGGGGGTGAAGGGACGCTGTGACCAAGAACGACCTGATCAACGCCGTCGCCAATCACGGACTGTCCAAGCGGCAATCAGCGTCCGTCGTCGAGTCGGTGTTCGACATCATCTTCCGGTGCTTCGAGAAGACCGAAGACGTGAAGATCGTCGGATTCGGCCACTTCCGCATCCGGCGCAAGGCGTCGCGGCGGGGACGCAATCCTCAGACGGGCGATTCCATCGAGATCACCGCCCGTAAGGTGCTCACGTTCAAGCCGTCGAAGGGGCTCAAGCAACGGATCAACAGCACGCAGCCGAGCTGACGACGAACGGCGCCGAGCGGCTCTACTATCGCATCGGCGAGGTGGAGTCGATCACGGGCGTCCCGGCGTACGTGCTCCGCTACTGGGAGTCGGAGTTCAAGCTCCTTCGGCCCAAGAAGAACCCGGCGGGGCAGCGTGTGTACCGCGGACGGGACCTCGAGCTCGTGCAGCGGATCAAGGCACTCCTCTACGACGAGCGCCTCACGCTGGAGGGCGCGAAGAAGCGCCTGCTCGCCGAGTCGCGCAGGGGCACCGAGCAGCTCCAGTTCGGGCTGCGTGATCACGCCTACAGCGACGCGCTCCGGCGGATTCGGGAGCGTCTGACCACGCTGCGGGCGCGGCTGAACGCTTGAAGGGTGGTGGTGGACGGGTCATCGATCGATGCGGAACGGATAACTGATGTCGAGACCGACCAGGATCAGGTTGTGGGGGATATTGCCGCCGGGACTCCGTTCCTGAAGGGAAAAGCTGTAGCTGGTCCGCGCGGTGAGCCATCTGAGAAGCTGGTACGAGGCGCCCGCCGTCACTCCATGTGTCGTAGTACTCGATGTACTGCTCGTCGTAGTACTCGACGTGCTCGTACCGCTCGAGCTCGTGCTCCCCGAGAATTTTGACATCGTTGTCCCTACGCTCACCTGCAGGGATCGGGAGGGCTCGAATGCGAGACCGCTCGAGAACGTGTCCGTTGTCGTCGGGCCCGCCTGTCCGACCACGAAGCCTTGAGAGTGCACGTACGTCACCGAGGCCCTGACCACGTTGTCGGCGATCTTGTATCCATAAGAAAGGGAAGCGTTGGCGTACGCGCCGACGCCGCCACGAGAGGAAAATTGGGGCCCGGCCTGAACACCGAGGGTGGTGAGCGGTGTCAGTTGATGCGTCCAGCCCACCGTGGGGGCATTGGTGTAGGTCGTGGGTGACCCCGGGCTTTCGAAGACGTTCTGGATATCGCCGAGTGTGCCGGTGTCGCGTAGGGTGAACTGGCGGGACACGCCGACCTGCGCCCCGTAAGCGGTATTCGAGGCGCCCCCCTGAAACGTGCTGTCGGTATAGGAGATCGAGGACGTCCCCGAAGTGAGCGGCGTGAACTGATACACGGCGGACGAGGACGCGTTGAGGAGTGTGGTCTTCTGACGCCCCTGCTGGACGGTGTTCGCCGGGTTGAGTGGGTTCGCGAGGGTGAGATCGGCAACGGTCTGGGTCAGAGTCGGCAGGCTTTTGGTTTCCGTGTAGGCAACGTTGGCACCGAGAGTCAGCCGGCGGATCGGGAGGTATCGGAGGTTCAGCCCCGCATTCCATCCGGTCACCGGGTCGTTGAGCTCCGGGTGCTTCGCGAAGATATCAGCCTCGAATCCGCCAGTCAGCAATAGCGTGAACGGGTCGGAGCTATAGCCGGCCTGCAGCCCTGGGTAAAAGCGCGAGATGAAATCGGACTCGCGATTGGTACTCGAAGCGAAGATGTTGTCATCAAATGCTTCGGACACTTTGAACGAGGGGATCAGGTACAACCCGGCCGTGCCGAGCGTGGCGCTGGCCTGGGCCCACGCCAGGTGACTGCTCCCGAGGACGACGGCCGAAACGATCGCAGCCGCAAGCAGTCTCACGATGCCTCAGGCTCCCCGACGCTTGTAACATGCCCCGCTCCGGGATCGGTATCCATTTCCTCCGGCGTCAAGGGTGGGGCACGCTTCCGTGAGCGTGACGGAAGGCCTGTGTTGCATCGAGCACCGGGGTGATAGAATCCCGTGTGCCAAACAGTTGATTTGGTTAAGTCGGGGCGTGGCGCAGCCCGGTAGCGCACAGGACTGGGGGTCCTGGGGTCGGAGGTTCAAATCCTCTCGCCCCGACCAACTTCATCTAATCTATGACAGAGACGGCGGGATGTAGCACGCCACGCGCTTCGTGCTTCCGGTCGCGACGCGTCGCTTTGCTCAGAACCTTGGTCGAACGGCGGTCGAAGACGTCGCAGGTGCAGCGCCGGGACATCCCGCATTTGGGAGCCAACACAGCATTCTGATGCCCTTGAAGGTCAGCCACTTTGGGCAAAGTCTTGCCCGCAGCTAACATTGAAGGCCCGAAAACATCGTGACCCGCGCGTGGCAAGAGGCTTGCTTGCAGTAAGGTTGGGCTTTTATCGAGCCCTCCGAGGAGAGTGTAGCGTGGTCGTCGAGAGAAGTAGCGCGCACGGCTCTTTTATCGAGGTTCTCGACCGGGTCCTCGACAAAGGGTTGGTGATAGACGCCGGGGTGCGTTTTTCTATCGCGGGAATTCAGCTCATCGGCGTGGAGGCGAGGGTCGTGGTGGTGTCGATACCGACCTACTTGAAGTTTTCTGCGACTGTCGCCGAGACCACGACGGCGGCGCGGCCCGCCTCGCCGGCGCCACGGTCACCGGCCGCTGTGCCAACGCCACGCCCCCGCAGCGGTGGGCGCGCCCGGCCCACCATCGCCGTCCGCTGCGAGCACGGTTGCACGTTCGCGCTGAAGCGCGGCTCGACGCCGTCGACGGTCGCGTGCCCCTTCGACGGGAGTCGCGGTTGCGCGTTGATCCCCGCCCCGGCCGCCTGACCGGCGGCGGACGCTGGGCAGCCGCCGCGACCTCGGGCTCGTGCAACGAAACAAGGCGCTGCTCGAAGACGAACGTCTCACGCTGAAGGCTGTAGCCGAGCTCGCCGAGAGATTCCGCAAGCATTACAAAGCGATCGTCTCTAGGACTCCTTTGGCCACCTGCTTCCTCTGCCTAGCGTCGCGCTGTGACCGATGTGCTGCTCGGGGTCCTTCCGCGACTCGGGCGAGCAGGCGCTTCTTGGCTCGGCTACAGTGATCTTGCCGGATGAGGTCTCCTCGCCCCGCTCACGCCACCGTATTCTGATGCCCTCGAAGGGGCACCACTTTGGGCAAAGTCGTGCCCACAGCAACGTTCAAGCCCTTGAAAGATCGTCAACCGCGCCTGGCAACGCCCTTGCCCCTATAGCGCCGTTCACTATCGAGCCTGCGACGAGGGGAGTGCGGCGTGGTTGTCGAGAGAACCAGCCCGACCGGCAGCCAAGTGAGGTTCTTGATCGAGTTCTCGAACAAGGGCATCGTCATCGACGCTTGGTTCCGTATCGCGGTCATGGGCATCGATGTCATCACGGTCCAAGCGCGTGTGGTCGTCGCCTGCATCCGGACCTACCTGGACTCCTCGCAGGCGCTGGCCCTCGCCGGCTCGGCATCACCAATTGCAGCATGGACGAAGGCGGTAACGAGCACGAACGGTCGTGTGAGCCGTCGAATCGACTTCGACTCCTCGCATGCGGGAAGGCTGAGCCTTCGCCGCGCTCGTTTCCCTGATCGGCGAGCGCTTTGCTATTGCCTCCGGGTGCGGTGCACGCGCCCAGTAAGGCGCAAGTGGGTTCGCGGGAGTTGGACCGACCTATCATTCTTCATGGGCTGTCACCGCGCAGCCGCGCCACGCCGTGCAAATACAGGATTGTGGATAAACTCTCAACCATCGGCGGGCCGGTCAGTTGGCTTGACAAGTTGGCGCCAACGCGATACATACGACAGGCCGACAGTTTGATACTCGTCGGGAGCTTTCGGCCAGCCGGGTCCTGACCGAGAAGGAATTGTGCCGGGGGAGGCCGCTTTTGCCCAGGTTTATTACGGTTATTACGGCGGAGTCGAACCGTCTCCAGGGCGCGGGGAGCCCCCGATTCATCCGCTACCTCCGTTCTCGACCGCCTTGGGTCTCCGTCTCCGTTCTCCCCTCGAACTTTCCGCCGAGTGAGCTGGTTAAGCGAATGGGACGCCCCATCAACGAGGGAGC
>MNEG01000155.1:1943-9852 GCA_001917585.1 Candidatus Rokubacteria bacterium 13_1_40CM_68_15 | reverse complement strand
ACCACTCCATAGTCACGCTCGGCATCCTCGACGGTGTAGTAACCGCGAGCTACATCGCGACGCACGAGCTCGGGGTCGCGCCTGAACGGATCGCCGTAGCCGCCGCCACCAGGCGTGCGCACGTGCACCGCGTCGCCGGCGCTCACGCGAATGTCCTCGTCCTTGGACCAGTGTGGTGACCGATAGACCGCGCCCTGGCGCTCGACGACGACCTCGTTGGTGGCGCCGTCCTTGCCGCCGAAGAGCCCCGGCGGGCCGAAGCGGCCGTGGTCCATGAGGAACGAGAGCAGCGCCTCGCCACGGCGCACACGCACTTTATAGTCGACGCCAAAACCGCCGCGCGTCCGGCCGGCGCCGCCCGAGCGCTCGCGCAAGGCGTAGTGCTCGAAGAGGATCGGGTAGTGCTGCTCCAGCACCTCGGCGGGCTGAGTCTTGGAGATGCCGATGGTGGAGCAACCGTTGGTGAGGCCGTCGTCCTCGGCGCTGCCGCCGTAGCCGCCGCCCGAGAAGACGTACATGATGTAGTGCCGCTCCTTCAGCGGATCGAAGCCGCCCAGCGTCAAGTTGCCGCTGGTGCCGGCCGGCGCCGCGAAGAGGTCGTCGGGGATCGCGCGGGCCAGCGCCACGAAGACGCTCTCGGCGATGCGCGAGCTCACCTCGGCGGCGCAGCCCGAGACGGGCCGCGGGTAGCGCGCGTAGAGGAAGGTCCCGTGCGGGTCGGCGATCTTGAGCGGCTCGAAGCAGCCGGCGTTGATCGGCACGTCGGGAAAGACGTGCTTGATCGCGAGGTACACGGCGGCCTTGGTCGTGGCGATGACGCTGTTGAGCGGGCCGCGGCACGGCGGGCTCGATTCCGAGAAGTCGAAGTGGAGATCGGTTCCGTCCTTCTTGATCGTCAGGCGAATGGCCAGCGGATCGGGCTCGACGCCGTCGGAGTCCACGAACGCCTCGCCGCGGTAGACGCCGTCGGGAATCTTGGCGATGTGGGCGCGCATCATCTGCTCGGATCGCCGACGCAGCTCTGTGATGCAGGCCGAGACCGTGTCCGCGCCGTAGCGATCGAGCAGCGCGGTGAGCCGCCGCTCACCGACGGTGAGCGCCGCGACCTGAGCCTTGATGTCGCCGATCCGCTCCTCGGGCACGCGGATGTTGGCGAGGACGATCTGGAGGATGTCGTCGTCAATCTGGCCGGCGCGGAAGAGCTTCACTGGCGGCAACCGCAGCCCCTCCTGCTGCACTTCCGTGGCGCGCGTCGAGAAGCCGCCGGGCACCGAGCCGCCGGTGTCCGGCCAGTGACCGGTGTTGGCCAGCCACGCCCAGTGCCGGCCTCGATGGAAGAACGGCTTCACCATCTTGACGTCCATCAGATGGGTGCCGCCGCAGTACGGGTCGTTGACGAGAAAGACGTCGCCGGGGACGACGTCACGCTTCTGCTCGATGACGGCGCGCGTGGTGAACTGCATGACGCCGACGAAGATCGGCAGCCCCAGCTCGCCCTGCGCGATGACGTCGCCGGTGTCGCGGTCGTAGATGCCGTCGGAGCGATCGAAGCCCTCGGAGATGACCGGCGAGAACGCGGCCCGCTCGAAGGTGAGATCCATCTCGCTGGCCACCTGCTGGAGGCCATTCTGCACGACGACGAGCGTGACCGGGTCGATCGCCACCATCAGACCGTCCTGACGAGGCTGCTCAGGCACACGCCATGGCGTAGACCTGCGTGGCCCCGGGCGGCAAGGGACGCTCGGCCCAGCTCTGGCCGCCATCCGCACTGGCGAACACTTCACCGCCGCTGGTCGCACAATACATGCGCTTGGGCTGGCGCGCGTCGAAGGCGATCGTGAACATCGTGGTCTTTGGCTTGACGCCCATGTCCACCCGTCCCCAGCTCGAGCCGCCATCGGTGCTGCGGAACAGGGCGCCGAGGTCGCTCTCGAAATACGAGCCGCCGGCCACCCAGATGGTCTTCGGATCACCTGGGACTTCGCGGATGTCACGGCAATACGTTTGCCCCTTGGGATTCAGCGGCTCGAGCCGGGCGCTCGCCCAGTGTCCGCCCTGGTCAGCACTGTTGAACAGGCCAGCGCGGCCGATGGCGAAGACCATCCCCGGACGCCACCGCCCGACCAGAACGCCGTGCATGTCCACGGTGTCGTCGTTCACGTATTGCCCATGGCTCATGTTCTCCCAGTGCTCACCGCCGTCGAGACTGCGGATGACGCCGCCGACTTCGACGGCGCCGTAGAGCTCGCTGGGGTTGGCGGGATTGGCGGCCAGCTCGAGGACACGTTTAGCCGGATTGGCCCCGGGCGCCACCGTGACTTCGGGGAAGCGGACGGTCACGGGCAGCTGCTGCCAGCGCTCACCACCGTCGTCACTCCGAAAGATCTCGCAGTTCTCGTACCCCGCGTACAGCACCCGGGGGTCGCGCGGATCGAACAACAGGGACCAAACGGGCAAGCCGTGATCCAGGACGTCGAGCCTTTCCCAGTGCTCTCCGTGATCCGTGCTGCGATAGGGGCCAGCCTGCGTCCCGACATACACGACCTCCGCGTGCTCCGGGTGCGTGGCGATGGCCCGGATCGCAGGCGCCTCGGGGAGGCCACGCGTGACGAGCTCCCACCGATCATCACCCGAGGTCATGCGATAGAGGCCGGATTTGACCGGCCGGCCGGGTGCGGTCTCACCTGCCAGACCCACGTACACGAAGGACGTGCGACTCGTCGTCATAGTGTTCTCCTCCGGGAGCCTGCGCTTCTGTACCCCGCGAGCGGAGATCATCTCACGCCCCACGCACCGTGATCTCGAGATTGCCGAGCGCGTCCACTCGCGCGTGATCGCCCGGCTCGATCACCGTCGTGGCGTCGAGTTGCTCCACGATGGCCGGACCCGTCAGCGTCATACCCGCTAACAGGTTTTCACGCCGGTAGATCGGCGTGTCGTGCCAGCGATTGTCTGATTGGGGGGCCCCTGCGGGTTCTGTCGAGTGGGGGGCCCCTACGGCTTCCCCCACACCCCCTCTTCGGCGGTCTGGCGAGACCTCACTCGTCTCGAACCACACTCGTCGTGTGGCGATCGGCCCGGCCGCGGTCGCCACCCCCGCGAGGCCGTCCAGCGCGATGGGGCGGCGGCGGCCGATCACGGCGGTGCGCAGGCTCATCACCAGGGCCCGCATCTCGCGCAGCTCCACGCCGAAGCGCTCGCGGTAGGCGCGCTCGAACGTCTCCGCCAGCTCTTCGCGCGAGAAGTCTGTCCGGCCGATCGGCACCGTCAGCACGTGGGTCTGACCGACGAACTGCATGTCCGCCTGGTGCTCGACGGTGACCGTGCTGACCTCGACGCCTTCCGTGGCGAGCAGGCGCCGCCCCTCGCCGATCTGGGCAGTCAGGATGGCGCGCGCCTCGGTCACGTCCATGCGGAGGAGTCCCTGGTTGATCGTCCGCACGAAGTCGTGTCGGACGTCGGCCACGAGACAGCCGAGCGCCGAGGTGATCCCGGGGCGCGCCGGCACCAGCACCTTCGGAATCGCAAGCTCGCGGGCCAGCGCCACGGCGTGGAGCGGCCCGGCCCCGCCGAACGCGAACAGGACGAAGTCGCGAGGGTCGCGCCCGCGCTGCAGCGACACGAGCCGGATGGCGCCGGCCATCTTGTCGTTGGCCACGCGCACGATCGCCGCGGCCGCCGCCACCGGATCGAGGGACAGGTGAGCTCCGATCTTCTTGTCGACGATCTCGCGCACCTCGTCCAGTCGTGCTCCGCCGGTCACGCCGAGGAGCTTGTCCGGATTCAGCCGGCCGAGGAGGAGGTTGGCGTCCGTGATGGTCGGCTCCTGGCCGCCGCGGCCGTAGGCGATCGGCCCGGGCTCGGCCCCCGCGCTTTCCGGTCCCACCTGGAGAATCCCCGCGCTGGACACTCGCGCGATGGAGCCGCCTCCCGCGCCGATGGTGTGGATATCGATCATGGGCACGCGGACGGGCAGGCCGTAGCCCATCTCCTTGTCCGCGCTCACCGCGGGCGCGCCGCCGACGATCACGCCGACGTCGAAGCTGGTGCCGCCCATGTCGCACGAGATCACGTTGGCGTGGCCGGCCGCGAGCGCGGTGAACGCGGCGGCCTTCACGCCGGCCGCCGGCCCCGACATGAGCGTGTTGACGGCGTGACGCGCGGCCACGTCGACGGACATCGTGCCGCCGTTGCCCTGCATGACCAGGAGCTCGTGCCGGTAGCCCTGACGGGCCAGCTCGCCGGCGAGCCGGCGCAGGTAGCGGTCGATCACCGGCTGGACGAATCCGTTGATGGCGGCCGTCGTCCCGCGTTCGAACTCCCGGTACTCGGGCAGCAGCTCGGCCCCGACCGTCACGTAGGCGTTCGGCCACTCGGCGGCCGCCACCTCGCGGGCGCGACGCTCGTGAGCGTCGTTGACGTACGAGTGGATGAAGTGAATCACCAGCGCCTCGACGCCTCGCTCGCGAAGCCACGCTGCCGCGCGCCGCACCTCGTCCTCGGCCAGCGGCGTGACGACCTGCCCCTCGGCGTCCATCCGCTCGGCGACCTCGACGCGCAGCTCGCGCGGGATCAGCGCCTCGAACGTGCCCTTGAGGCCATATGGCGTCGGCCGGGTGCGGCGGCCTAGCTCCAGCACGTCGCGGAATCCGCGCGTGGTGATGAGCCCGGTCGACGCCCCCTTGCGCTCGAGCAACGCGTTGGTCGCCGTGGTCGTGCCGTGAACGACGACCTTCAAGTCGGCGGGCGTCGCCTCCGCCTCGGCGAGCGCAGCCAGCACGCCATCCGCCTGGTTGCGGACGGTCGTCGGCACCTTTGCCACGCGCACGGCGCCGGTGGCCTCGTCGACCAGCACGAGGTCGGTGAAGGTGCCGCCGACGTCCACGCCGACGAGCAGGGCCGGGCCAGAAGTCACGAACCGTTCCTGTACCGCGGCGTCGGGACGAAGTCAATCGCGCGGCAACGTGCAAGCGCCCCGCCACGAAGAGCGGAGCGGGGCCGGGGCGTTCCGCGCGAGCCGGTGGACGCGCGGGAACCAGTGTTCCCTACCAGGTGGCGAAGATCGACACCCGCCTTGTCTTCTCGAACAGCAGTTCAGGCCGGCCCGCGGCTGACCGGCCTCAACTGTCCCAGCCCGTCACCAGCACTCGACCCGAGACGGGTCGTTATTTCTTAACGAGAAGCGCGAGCCCGTCGGCGCATGCTCGGGCTACCGCGGAGCTGGCCTTTTCTTGACCGGGCATCTTGTCCCAGCCGCCCTTCTCGATGTATTCGGACCTCGTCCACGTGCTGACTTCCCCGAATTCCTTGAGTTTCTGGTCGTGATTGGGTTGCTTCACGAACTGGGCGACGCAGATGGCCGCCTGACTCGACACGACCGCTTTGTCGCTCATCTCTTGGGTCGTGCCGGCGGTCGTCCAGCCACCCCAGGCGAAGCCGACGATCATTGCGATGACGGCTCCACCGATCAAACCCCAGACTCCATACTTGATGTTCGCGGCACGTTCTGGTTTCATTGCGGAAACCTCCCTTGAGCCCGCTCGTGGTGCTCTCGCTGTTGATGCCTGAGCGATCTTGGGCGCGTGGTTCCCGCGGTGTCTATAGGACCTTAGTCCAAGTCGGTGCTCCCGCGTCCTTGTGCCCTCGTGGGGGACGACGGTTAACTCTTTGATTTCGGGCCAGTCCGTGCACGCTGATCGAAGTGACCGATCGATCGTTAAGATCTTACGAGCACGTAAACCCCAGAGGCGGCGTGTTGGAAGGATTCGCTTTGTGGAGCTGGATGTTGCCGCCGGCGATGGGGCCGTCGCCATAGTTGGATCCAGCCTCATAAAACTCGAGCCCATTGCTGAGAGTGATGGAAAATTCGTCGATGCCCCGGCCCGGCTCGCCGTTGTCGGTCACCTCGACCATATAGGTGAAGCCGTCGGTGCCGTTGATCCGGGCTGTGCCCGTGATGATCCGACCATTGCCATTGGGGTTGGTCCCCAAGAAATACCCGGTCACGCTCGTTCCGTGCACCTGCATCGGTGGACTCGTGCTGTGGTCGTTGTACTCCAGGTGGCCCCAGAAGGCGCCGTTCTTGACGCCGCCCCCGACCCCGAAATTCGCCCTGGCACCTTCCGCCAGGGAGGACGTCGGGGGTGTCGTGGAGCCGGAGCCAACGATGAAGCCACCGCCCGTCACGAAGTCACAAGGGATTTGACCCCCCGGCGGGGGTTTGATGCTCGCACTCACCGGCTGGCCGGCGACGACGAGGAGGGCTATCGCCACACTGTGAATGATCCCGCGCACGGCTTTCAAACCGCTCGCCCGGGGGCGCATCAGATACCCGCCGTTGCCGAGGCGATGACCACGTCGGCGACGCCATCGATCACGATGTGAAGGGCATTCACGGTCATGCCGCTCGGGAACAGCGGCTGCTGTTCGTTGACGACGACACGGCCTCCGAAAATGGGGATCGTCTGGTTCGGCTGTCCCGTCACGGCGATAGGCACACCATTGATCGAAAGGCCATCGATGGTTGTGTCGCCAGCGCCCGCACCGCCCAGGACCGCCACCGTCCGCGCCATGACGAACCCGGCGGAGATTCCATTCCCGGCTACGGTCACACCCAGGGACGCGAGCGACGCCTCGGCGGCCGCCTGATCCAACCAACCGATCGTGGTCGCGTGAAGAATTTCGGCACTGAGCAACGAGGGGACAACCCCTGCAACCTGAGACGCTTGCCGCGCGTCATCGCTACCCGCGAGCATTCCGGTGTCGGAGAGCACGGTCGTGGTTCCGAGAACGGTTGCCTGCACCGCACTCGCGTGTCCGGCCACGGTCTGTGTACTGCCGGCCGTGGGCCACCCCACCAAACCAGCCACCGCGACAGTCGCGACCATTACTCCCCGAAAGGAAAAAACTCTCCAGCAAGCAGAAAACAGTTTCTGGCCCATGCCTGACCTCCCGCTGCCAATCGTGTGTATGTTGCCTCGGGACCTACTTTCGTCTCGTTGCCCGAACACGTCTCGCAACGAAAATGACCCCCGCGCAGAGCGAAGCAAATAAGGCGCCGTTGCGAGGACGTAGCGTGCCATCTGGTCAGCGTGTCGTCCCCTTGACTACCTCTGCTTGCCGACATAGCGTGCATCGACCAGGGATCCGAATGAGCGCCACGAAAGGACACCCCATGGCCTGGCTCGCCGTCGTCTTCGCTGTCCTCGCTGCGCCGTCGCTCGCGCTCGCGCAGTCGGGCGAGGCGATCAAGATCGGCATCGCCGGCGGCATGACGGGCTACCTGGCCAGCATCGACCGCGGCTGGCGCGACGGCGTCGGGGTCGCCGCGGAGAAGATCAGCAAGGAGGGCGGCGTCCTCGGGCGGAAGCTCGACGTGATCGTCGAGGACAACCGCTCGGAGCCACAGCCGACGGTGACGGCGGTGAACAAGCTCATCGTCTCGGACAAGGTCTCCATCCTCCTCAACGGCTGCAGCTCCGCGGGCAACGCCGCCGCCGCGCCCGTGGCCATGCGCAGCTCCGTGCCGCTGGTCATCTGCGGGATCTATCCGCCCGACATGAAGGCCGACGAGAAGCGCTGGATCTTCTCCATGTTCCCGCCTCCGCCGTTCGAGGTGCTCCCCCGCTTCGAATATCTCCAGAAGAAAACCCAGATCCGCAAGGTGGGCGTGCTCTACGACCCGACGCCGTACGCGAATCTCCAGAAGAAGATCGCGGAGAGCGAGGCGGGGAACTACGGCCTGACCATCGTCGGCGTGGAGCAGTACAAGTTCAACGACACGGATCTCTCCGCGCAACTCAGCAAGCTCAAGGCGGCGGGCGCGGAAGCCATCCTCAAGATGGGCGCCGGCCCGGCCACCATCACCGCGGCCAAGAACATGCGCCAGCTCGGGCTCCGGATCCCGCTG
>MNEG01000155.1:0-1775 GCA_001917585.1 Candidatus Rokubacteria bacterium 13_1_40CM_68_15 | reverse complement strand
GACGGCGCCAGGCTGCGCGACGCGCTGGAGATGGTCAGCGGGTACAGCGGCACGAGCAGCGTCTACACGTTCTCGGCCGACTCGCACTACGGCATTCGCGAGAATCCGATCGTCCTCGCCCACATCGTGGGAGGCAAGGTCGTCATTCTGAAGTGACCCGTCCGCTCCTCCGGGTCGACGGTCTCGACGCCGGCTACGGCGCCATCGAGGCATTGCGCGAGGTGACCTTCGACGTCGAGCCGGGCGCGCTGGTCGCCGTGCTCGGCCCCAACGGCGCGGGAAAGACCACGCTGCTGCGCGCGCTGATGGCCCTCACGCCGGCGCGCGGGGCGATCGTCTTCGACGGCCAGTCCATCACGGCGTGGGCGACGGAGCGCCGCGCCGCCGCCGGCATCGCGCTGGTGCCCGAGGGCCGTGGCGTGCTGGGACCGCTCACCACCGCCGAGAACCTCGCGCTCGGCGCGTATGCCCGCCGCGGCCGTGCGAAGGCCATCGAGGTCGCCGAGGACCTCCGCTGGGTGCACGAGCTGTTCCCCCTCCTCGCGGCCCGTCGCGATCAGCGTGCGGGATCGCTGTCGGGCGGCGAGCAGCAGATGCTGGCCATCGCCCGCGCCCTCATGTCGCGGCCGCGCCTGCTCCTGCTCGACGAGCCCTCGCTCGGGCTCGCCCCGCGCATCGCGCGCGAGATCTTCGTCATCCTCGGCGAGCTGAACCGCCGCGGCCTGACGATCCTCGTCGTCGAGCAGAAGGCGCCGCTCGCTCTACGGATGGCGCGGCGGGCTCACGTGCTGCGTACGGGACGGCTCGTGGCGACCGTCGATCCGTCCGAGCTCCGCTCCGCCACGGATCTGGCCGCGCTCTACCTCGGCACGGTATGACGTCGCGCATCGTGATGGCCGCCGCCGTCGTGGCCTGGCTCGCTCTGCTGCGATTCGCCAACGACTACGTGCTCACCGTGCTCGTCCTCGCCGGCATCTACGCGATCATCGCGGTGGGGCTGAACATCTTCACGGGCTACACCGGGCAGATCTCGTTCGGCCACAACGCCTTCGCGGCCATCGGCGGCTACGCCTCCGCCATCCTCACGACCGATCGTGGCTGGCCGCCGCTTGTCGCTCTCGTCGCGGGCGCTGGCCTCGCCGTGGCCACCGCCGCGCTGGTCGGATATCCCACGCTGCGCCTGCGCGGGCATTACCTGGCCATGGGCACGCTCGCGCTCGGGCTCATCTCGTACGTGCTCTCGGTCCAGCTCGAAGGCCTCACGCGTGGCTTCACGGGGATCTCGGGCATTCCTCCGCTCGGCGTCGGCAGTCTCGTGATGACGACGCCACGCGGGTATTTCGTTGCGGTGTGGCTGCTCGTGGCCGTCGCCACGGGCAGCGCGTGGCTGATCGTGCACTCCCGGCTCGGCCTCGCGTTGCGGGCCATTCGCGGAGGAGAGGACGCCGCCCGCGCGCTCGGCATCGACGTCACGCGCTACAAGATCCAGGCGCTCGCCATCTCGGCGGCGTATGCCTCGGTCGCCGGCTCGCTCTTCGGTCACTTCGTCAGCTACATCAGTCCCGAGGCGTTCGGTCTCTACATGGTGGTGCTCCTGTTCACGATGCTCTTCGTCGGCGGCATCGGCACGACGGCGGGTCCCGTCGTGGGCGCGATCGTGATCGGCAGCCTTCCCGAAGTCCTGTCGGGCTTCAAGGATTACCGCGAGCTGATCTACGCCGCCGTGCTCATCGTCATCTTGCTCTTCGCCCCACGCGGCGTGCTCGGTCTCTTCG
>MNEG01000072.1 GCA_001917585.1 Candidatus Rokubacteria bacterium 13_1_40CM_68_15 | reverse complement strand
AGCTTGATCGCCGGGATGAGACCCGCCACGGTCCCCACGAGGAGCCAGACCGTGGCCCACGCTAGATACTCGTAGGCGACGCTGGCGGTCGCTGTGTCGGCTGCGAGTGAGCCCTTTCGAGGTTCATCGCCGATGCGGTCGCGGATCATTCAGCGCCTCATGGTTTGGCTACGCGTGGAGGCCGTTGAGGAGCCTGGGCCGGCTGACGAATTGCTCATCCCGGGTTGTCTGCTCAAGTCGAAACCACAGCGGAATCCCGGCTACCACGAGGCCAGCCGCGAGGGCCACGAGAATCAGTGCGGCGAGCGCCTCCTCCGAATCGACGCCGTAGGCGGACGACCGCCTCGACGTTGGTCGACATTCCGGTCACCGTCATCAACGCGCCCCCCGAGTGGTCTCCACGCAGTGCGTCTCTCCGTGTCGATGGCGTCCGCATCATGGCCGCGCATCTGGCGTCCTGGATCCGAGGCCCTCGCCTTCCCAGCGCTCGTGGTAGATCACGCGGCCAAGCGGCAGGCGATGGGCCCAGCCGCGCCGCTGCAGCTCTGGCTCGTCCAGGAACTCCTGCGCGTAGCCGATGCAAAGATAGGCGACGGGCACCACGGGCTCGGGAATACCGAGGATCCGCCGGAGCTCGTCATTGTTGAGGATGCTAACCCAGCCGACGCCGATGCCCTCCACGCGAGCGGCGAGCCACAGGTTCTCGATCGCGCAGCAGGTGCTGAAGAGGTCGGTGTCGACGATGGTGTTTCGTCCGAGCACGTGGGGCCCGCCCCGTGTCCGGTCGCAGGTGACGCAGACGTTGACCGGCGCGTCCTCGATCCCCTCGAGCTTTAGCGTGCGATAGAGGGCGGCGCGTGGGCCCTCGTAGTTGGCGGCGGCGGCCTGGTTTTCCTGCAGGAAGAGGGGCGTGCACGCGGGCCTTGGTCGCCCGGTCGTGGATCACGATGAAGTTCCAGGGCTGCATCAGTCCGACGGATGGGGCATGATGGGCGGCCCCGAGGATCTTCATGAGAATGTCTTCCGGGATCGGGTCGGAGCGAAAGGCACGGATGTCGCGTCGCGTCTCGATCACGTGGTAGAAAGCCGCTCGTTCGTCCGGCGGGAACGCATGGCTCATGTCACTGGCACCTCGTCTCCCCTCATCGAGGGCTGCCTACGTGGTCCCGCAAGAATCCAATGATGTCCTCGCGACTCACCATGCCCAGGGCATGGCCGTTCTCGATGACCGGCAGCTGGTTGACGCCGTCACGATCCATATGCTCCAGGACGTCGCGCAGATCGGCGTCGCGCCTCGTCGTTCGCATCTCGGTCTTCGGGATCATGACGTCCTCGGCCCTGAGCGTGGGCCACGACGGTCGGGGCTGCCTCGTGATCCCATGCAGCGTCAGGAGACCCACGACACGATCGTCACGTTCCACCAGAAAACTGCGCTGCCCATGGGCGAGCACATGCCCATCCACGAGCTGCTGGAGCGTTCGGTCGGCGGGAACGGAGGTGTAGTCGGGGCGCATCGCCTCGCGGACCTTGTGGCCGGTCAAGATCTCGAGGACCGCCTGGCCTTGCATCTCGCTCATTGCCGCATTCTCGAGGAACCAGCCAATGAAGCTGATCCAGAGCCCGTTGATGAAGTTGCCGCCGAGGATCTGCCAGACTCCGAACAGCACGAAGAGGTAGCCGACGACCCGACCGACGGTTCCGGCGACCCGGGTGGCCCGATCCGCGTCATGGGTCACGCCCCACACGATGGCTCTGAAGACGCGCCCACCATCCAGCGGAAACCCGGGGATGAGATTGAAGAGCCCCAGCATCAGGTTGATGTATGCGAGGTACCTCAGCAGCGCAAGGGCGGGCGCCAGCGCGCTGGCCGCGGGTTCGAGGACACCAAACACCGCCGCGAGCAGCAGGCTGGCCGCCGGCCCCGCAGCAGCAATCAGGAGCTCCCGCGTTGCGCTCGCCGGTCCCCCGCCGAGACGAGACACGCCCCCGAAGATGAAGAGCGTGATGCTCTGCACCGAGGTCCCGAAGTGTCGCGCCACCAGCGAGTGACTCAGCTCGTGTAGGTAGCCGGCGGCCAGGGTCCACGTCACGAGCGCGAAGATGAGGAACCATGACGAATCGAGGCGGATCGGGATGCCCGCGATCCGACCGAGTGGAATCACGCGACCTGTCATACGGGTACCCCCGTTGCCGTCATGCGGATGCACGCGACCCGCGTGTCGTTCTGCGGGCTGACGTCAGCAATGGCAGACGCAGGCTCAGTTCGACTCTCACATATTCCGCCAGTCCCCTTCGATCGTATCGACCACCTTATCGATGTGGCCGCCGAGCGACATCTTCGCCATGGCCACCGCGAACCCCTCTGCCTGCCTGAGGTGTCGCTTGAGATCGGTCGCGATGTGATCGTCGTCGAACAGCGTGTTGTCGACATCGACCAGGAATACGACCGGGCTGCGGGCGGTCATCGGCAGTCGTCCGGCGCGGCCGCCGGCGTGCGACACGGGATGTCAGTCACCACGGGAGAGAGGGGCTGTCCCATGGAGGAGGCTCGGTAGGTCGCCTGGCTCAGGCTCACGTGCCGCTCCACACTTCGTGTTCCATCGCGAGCTCAGCTTCCAGGCTCTCACGATCGCGGAAAATACTGGCCACCGCCCGCAGGCGGCCGTCCGCGCGATAGCGCACGCTGGCATCGTGCTGCTCGATGTTTCCATCGACCTCGATGGCGTCCCAGCGCGCGGCGTGGCCGACGTAGTTGATAGAGATGTCGTAGTGCTGGCTCCAGAAGAACGGCACGTCGGTGAAGGGCGCGCGGTCGCCGACGATCGTGCGAGCGACGGCTTGGCCCTGCCGCTGGGCCACGACCCAGTGCTCGATCCGTACGAGGCCGCCGCCTCGAGGATCCGGCCAGCGAGTGGAATCGCCCGCTGCAAAGACGCCGGTTGCTCCTGTCTCGAGGTAGGCGTCAACGACAACTCCGTTGTCGATCTGGAGTCCGGCCTTCTCGGCGAGTGCAGTCGCGGGCCTCACGCCGACGCCGGCGACGATGAAGTCCGCAGAGAGCCGCTCGCCGTCCTGGAGAACGACGGTCCCCGGGGCGACGCCGCTCGCCGTCCGGCCGAGGTGGAAGACAACGCCGTGCTGCTCGTGCAGCGTGCGGACGAACTCACCCAGCTCCGGACCCAGCACGTGCTCAAGCGGGCGCCGGCCCGGCGCGACCACGTGCACCTCGATGTTCCGGGCTCGGAGTGACCCAGCCACTTCGAGCCCGATGAAGCCCGCCCCCAGCACTACGGCGCGTCGCGCGCCCTCGGCCGCCTTGATGATGGCGCGGCTGTCCCCGAGCGTGCGGAGGTAGTGCACGCGCGGGCCGTTGTCGCCGGGGAGTGTCAGCTGCACCGGCTCGGCGCCCGTCGCGAGCACGATCCCGCCGAAGTGACGGGTCGTGCCGTCGTCGAGCGCGAGGCGCTTGCCGGTGGGATCGAGACTCGTAACCCTCCGACCGAGCAGCAGCTCCACCCCGAGCTCCTCGTAGTAGGCGCGTGGGTGCAGCGGGATCCACTCCTCAGGCGCGTTCCCGGCGAGGTAGTCCTTGGAGAGGTTCGGCCGGTCGTAGGGCGCCTGCTCATCTCGATCGATCAGCGTGATGTCTCCGTCGAACCCGAGATGACGCAATTCTTCCGCGGCGCTGTTGCCCGCGGCGCCGGCGCCCACGATCGCGACCGACGTCGGCGCGGCGCCGCGTTGCGTGCGGCGCCGCACGCTGCCGAGCTTGTCGCGTCTGCCGGTGACGAACACTGAGCCGTCGCGCTGCGCGACCTCGTAGCTCGCCACGGGGTTCAGCGCCGGCGCCCGCAGGGCCTCGCCGGTGCGGAGGCTGAAGCAGGCGTGGTGCCAGGGACAGCGGACGGTGTCCTCGACGACGAGCCCCTCGGCGAGGGGGCCCCCGTAATGGCTGCATGTCGCGCCGATCGCGCAGACATCTTGGCCGCGCCGCACGAGGATGACGGCCTCGCCATCGACACGGCCGCGAACGGGGGCGCCGTCGGCGAGCGAGTCCATCGGAACGCCGGCCGTGAGATCGGGTCCCTCGGGACCCTGAGGCTCTGCACTCATGACGCTCTCCTCTCGCCGCCTCGCTGGCTGGAACTCGCACGAGCGTTTTCGAACATATCGACCCACCGGCGATACGTCGCAGCGATCCGGGCCGCCGCCGTGTCTTCTGTTACCTGCTTGTCCCGCCAGGCCACGAGTGCATCCCAGAACGTCGTGCGGCCTACCGCGAAGCCGATGAACCCGGGAACAGTCGCGGCGGTCTGCAGCCACTCGGCGACTTGTTCATCGTCGGCGCCACGCCCGAGCACGATGCAGCCGACGTTGCGGCGTCCATCCCGGCGCGCAGTCTCGACCACCGTCACGCAATCCTCTCGGCGATAGAGCCCCTCGATCTTCCAGACGTCGGGCTCGACACCCGTTTCCTGCAGCTCCCGGATGGCCTGGACCATGAGCACCGAACGCACCTCGCGGTCATAGGCGCGTCGGTCTCCACGCACGTGATCGAGCTGCGCCGGCTCCGGCGGCACCAGCAGCTCGAACATGAACTTGCGATTCCGCTGGCGGAGGTATTCGGAGAGGCGCCGGAGGCGTCCGGCCTGACGCGCGTCGAGCGCGGCGTCGCCGCCGGGGTTGTACCGCACGAGCACCTTGCAGAACGTCGGGTCGACCGCCTCGATGTGCGCGGCGAACTCCGCGCCGTACTCGAAGTCGAACTCGTCCTGTCCGCTCTTCTCCGCCGGAGCCGCGGTGATGTAACCGCGCCGGGCGGCGTCGCGCAGGATGGCGGCGCCAAACTGCTCGTCGACCAGGATGGCCGCTCGATCCTTCGGGACCCCGCCGGTGACAGCGGCCCTGAAGCCCGCGTAGACCACCTGCTTGGCGGCGGCAACCTCGGCCGTCTGCGCCGGGCTCAGCGGCACCTGCCAGCCGAACAGGCCCTTCTCGAACGAGGCCCGGTGGTCGAAGGGCAACATGTAGAGCGGGTCGACATAGCCGAGACTCATGATGACTCCTTACGGAATGCGTGGAACCGCCTGATGAGCGCGTCGGTCGAGTAATCAAGGTACAGCCCGGCGGCCTCGATCGCAAAGCGCTCGCCCCGCCCGGGGTCTTCTCCGAACAGCGTCTGGAGGTGGACGGTCTGGAGCTTGTGGTAATGGTCCTCGAGCGCCTTCCATTCGGGACGCTGCGTGAGCGGGAGAGCGATGCTGGCCATGACTTACCTGGTCGGCCCGGAAGAGAGAACCGCCCGTGTGTGCCGCGCAATCATCAGGTCCTCCTTCGTCGGGATGACTCTGACCGTGCAGGCGCTGTGCACCGCGCTGATCGTCGCGGCGTGCTGTGAGTTCTGCGACGGGTCGAGCCGAACACCGAGGTGCTCGAGCCCCTCGCAGATCTCCCACCGAACCGGCGCGGCCCGCTCCCCGATCCCACCCGTGAAGACCAGCGTCTCGACGCCGCCGAGGACCGTCGCGAGTGCGCCGATGTGCTTGCGGACCGAATAGCAAAAGCTCGCGACGGCTTCGCGGGCCCGCGGATCCTGCTCGCGTCGCGCGAGCAGGGTCTTCATGTCCGCGGCGGTCCCCGAGATGCCGCGGAGGCCCGATTGCTCGTTGACGAGATGCTCGAGCCGGCAGGCATCGTAGCCCTTTTCTCGCAGGAGATACAGCAGGACGCCAGGATCGAGGTCACCGCTGCGCGTGCCCATGATGACGCCGCCGATGGGCGTGAGTCCCATAGTGGTGTCCATCGGGCGACCGTGCTGAATGGCAACCAGACTCGCGCCGTTGCCGAGGTGGCCGATGATCGTCCTCCTCCGAGCGGCGGCACCGAGCACGCTGACGACGTACTCGTACGAGAGCCCGTGAAAGCCGTACCGTCGCAGCCCCTCGCCCCAGAGGTCGCGCGGAAGCGGAAGCCGCTGCGCCAGCTCGGGCATGGTTCGATGGAAGGCTGTGTCGAAACACGCGGCTTGCGGGAGATCGGGAAAGTGCGCCGCGACCGCAGCAATGACCTCGAGCTCGCTGGGAAGATGAAGCGGCGCGAGCGGGATCAGCCGGCGAAGCGCGGCGAGCAGCGACGCGTCGATCCGCTGTGGCCCTGTGTGATCGGGTCCGCCGTGCACGAGCCGGTGCCCGACAGCATCGGGAGCGGAGAATCCATGCTTCTCGAGGGAGTCGAATACTTGCCGCACGGCCGCGCGATGCTCGGGGAACTCGCCGGACATGTCGGCCAACGTCTCGCCATGCGGACTCCCCAGCCAGAAACGACCATCCGGCTGGCCGAGTCGTTCGACCACGCCGCTCGCGAGCAGCGCCTCCGCTTCGTCGCTCATCCGATACAAGGCGAATTTGAGCGATGACGACCCGACGTTGAGACAGAGGATCTCGCGCGTCGTCACCGGCGCCCGCTCTTCTCGCGCGCGGCCGCAACCAGACCTTCCGCCGCGCGCACGACTCGATCCGTCGTGAACCCGAGCTCACGCATCACGATGTCACCAGGCGCAGAGGCGCCGTACCGGTCGAGCGATACCGTCGCGCCGCAGGCGCCGACCCAACGCTCCCACCCGAGCGAGCGGCCCGCTTCAACGGCCAACCGCGCCGTCACCGAGGACGGCAACACGCGTTCGCGGTACTCGGCCGGCTGCTCCTCGAAGAGCTCCCAGCACGGCATGGACACCAGCCGCGCCTTGATGCCCTTCGTCGCGAGGACAGGCTCGGCGCCGACGATGTGCTGGACCTCGGAACCAGTGGCGATCAGAATGATGTCCGGCCGCTGTGACGCCTCTGACGGCGGGTTGAGCACATAGGCGCCGCACACCAACCCTTCGGCGGATGCGTAGATCGAGCGATCGAGGGTCGGCACGTTCTGGCGGGTGAACGCGAGGGCCGTCGGCCGGTGCCGGTTCTGGATCGCGACCCACCACGCCCAGACGGTCTCGTTGGCGTCCGCGGGCCGGATGACGAGGAGATCTGGGATGGCGCGGAGCGCGATCAGGTGCTCCACGGGCTGGTGCGTGGGACCATCCTCGCCCAGGCCGATGCTGTCGTGCGTGTACACCCAGATCGAGCCGAGGCGCGCGAGGGCGGAGAGTCGGACGGGCGGACGCATGTAGTCCGAGAAGACGAGGAACGTCGCTCCGTACGGGATGACGCCGCCGTGATACGCGAGCCCGTTCACGATGGCGCCCATGCCGTGCTCGCGCACGCCGAAGTGGAGATTGCGCCCCGCAAAACCCCAGACGCCTCCGATCACCCCCTGCGCTCCGTCCTTCGGCAACGAGGACGGCTCGAAGTCGCCCTGCGTCTTGAGCCACGTGAAGGTCGAGGGATCGAGGTCAGCCGAGCCACCGACGATTCGGGGAGCTTCGCCACGAGCGACTGCAGCGTGCTCTCAGACGCTTTGCGCGTGGCGAGTCCCTTCGGATCGGCGGGAAAGGTCGGGAGGTCCGCGTCCCAACCGCGCGGCAACTCGCCCGCCAGGCGTCGCGCCAGCTCGGCGCCGAGGTCCGGAAAGGCCGCCACGTACTCCGCCAGCCGCCGACGCCAGTCCTGCTCCAGGGCAGCGCCCCGCTCGAGCGCCGATCGGAAGTGTGACCGCGCCTTGTCGGGAATGAAGAACGCCGGCTCGACGGGCCAGCCGAGATTCTGCTTGGCCGCACGAACCTCGTCGGGGCCGAGCGGGCTGCCGTGCGCCTGGAATGTCCCCTGCTTGTGCGGAGCGCCATAGCCGAGGATCGTCCGGAGGACGATCAGCGACGGTTGATCGGCGGCCTGCTGCGCGGCGCGAAGCGCCTTGTCCACCGCCGCCAGGTCGTTGCCGTCGTCTACCTGCTGCACATGCCAACCGTACGCGGCGAACCGCGCGCCGACGTTCTCGGTGAACGTCACCGACGTCGATCCGGCAAGCGAGACGGCGTTCTGGTCGTAAAGGGCGATCAGCTTGCCGAGCCTCAGGTGGCCGGCGAGCGAGCACGCCTCGGATTGGACGCCTTCCATCATGTCGGCCGCCAGGTGCGTCTCCGCGATGGCCATGCCAACGGCGTTCGCGATGCCCTGGCCAAGCGGCCCCGTCGTCGCTTCGACGCCTGGTGTGAGGTGGCTCTCAGGGTGACCGGGTGTGAGGCTGCCCCACTGTCGGAAGCGCTTGATCTGTTCGAGGGAGACGTCGTAGCCGGTCAGATAGAGGAGTGAGTA
The DNA here is from genome assembly GCA_001917585.1 of Candidatus Rokubacteria bacterium 13_1_40CM_68_15. Classification (GTDB taxonomy): domain Bacteria; phylum Methylomirabilota; class Methylomirabilia; order Rokubacteriales; family CSP1-6; genus 40CM-68-15. The sequence continues at coordinate 6,767 of MNEG01000072.1, read as the reverse complement.
GAGCAGCATCGAGCCGTGCCCGGCGGACAGCACGAAGCGGTCGCGGTCCGGCCACTTCGGATCAGACGGGTTGTGACGCAGGAACCGGGTCCACACGACGTACGCCATCGCCGCCGCGCCCATCGGCAGTCCCGGATGGCCGGAACCGGCATGCTGCACTGCATCGACGCAGAGGAAGCGAATGGTGTTGATCGCGAGCTCGTCGAGATTGCGCTCCGTCATGTCGTGTCCCTCACACATTGGTCCACACCCACTCACGCACCTCGGGCATGTCTTCGAGGTGCTCGCGGACATATGTCTCGTGTCGCGCCAGCATGGCCGTACACCGCTCGATGAGGGGCGCGGCGCGCTCCGCCATGCGGGGCGCGCGCCGGAGCGCCTCGATGCAGAGGTGGTAGCGGCTGATACCGTTCTTGACCACCATGTCAAACGGGGTGGTCGTCGTGCCCTCCTCGTTGAACCCGCGCACATGAAAGCGCTCGGCGCCGGGTCGTCCGTGCACGATCTCGTGGATGGCGCGCTGATAGCCGTGGAACGCGAAGACGACGTCGGTGTGCCGCGTGAAGAGCTCGACGAAGCGCTGCTCGTCCATGCCGTGGGGATGGGCGTCGGGCGTGAAGAGCGTCATGAGGTCCACGATGTTGACGACGCGGACCTTCATCTCAGGGGCGTGCCGCCTGAGCCACCACGCGGCCGCCACGACCTCCATCGTCGGGATGTCGCCGGCCGCAGCCAGGATCACATCGGGCTCGCCGCCGTCGTCGTTGCTCGCCCATCGCCAGACCGACGCGCCGCGCGCGCAGTGCTCCCGCGCCGTTTCCATGTCGAGCCACTGGAGCTGGGGCTGCTTGTCGATCACGATGAGGTTCACGTAGTTCCGGCTCGAAAAGCAGTGATCCGCGACCGACAGCAAGCAGTTGGCGTCGGGCGGCAGGTAGATCCGCGACACGGTGCCCTTCTTCGAGAGGACCACGTCGATGAGCCCGGGCCCCTGATGACTGAAGCCGTTGTGGTCGTTGCGCCAGCACGTGGACGTGAGCAGGATGTTGAGCGAGGCGATCGGCGCGCGCCAGTCGAGCTTGACGCTTTCCTCGAGCCACTTGGCGTGCTGCACCGTCATCGAGGCCGAGACCATGGCGAAGGCCTCGTACGTCGCGAAGAGGCCATGACGTCCGGTGAGCAGGTAGCCTTCGAGCCAGCCCTGGCAGTTATGCTCGCTGAGCACCTCCATCACGCGGCCGTCCGGCGACACGTGGTCGTCGGTGGGCAGGACGGCGTCCATCGAGCACCGGTTCTCGACGGCGAAGACGTCTCCCAGTCGATTCGAGTTGGTCTCATCGGGACAGAACAGCCTGAAGTTCTGCTGTCGGGCATTCCGCGTGAACACGTCGCGCATCAGCTTTCCGAGCTGACGCGTCGACTCGTGGCGCTCGCTGCCGGGACGACCGACCGAGATCGCGTAGTCCGTGAAGTCCGGAAGGTCGAGGTTCCTCAGCACCCGCCCGCCATTGACGTGCGGATTGGCGCCCATGCGGCGGTGGCCTTTCGGCGCGAGCGCGGCGAGCGCCGCCGCCGGACGGCCCTCGGCATCGAAAAGCTCCTCGGGACGGTAGCTCTTCATCCACGCCTCGAGGCGCCGCAGGTGCTCAGGGTTCTCCTTGACGGCCGGCAACGGTACCTGATGCGCTCGGAACGTGCCTTCGACCTGCTGACCATCGACCACCTTCGGCCCCGTCCATCCCTTGGGCGTGCGCAGGACGATCGCCGGCCACCGTGACCGACCGACCGGGCCGGTACGACGGCGGGCCCCTTCCTGGATCCCGCGAACCTTCGCGTAACACGTGTCGAGCGTGGCCGCGAAGCGCGCGTGCATGTCCTTTGGGTCGTTGCCTTCGAGGAAGTGCGGCTCGTAGCCGTGGCCGCTCAGCAGATTCGCGATCTCGTCGTCGGTGCTCCGGCCCAGCACCGTGGGGCCGGAGATCTTGTAGCCGTTCAGATGCAGGATCGGCAGCACTGCGCCGTCCCGCGCAGGGTTCAGAAAATGGATTCCCGGCCACGATCCCGCCAGCGGTCCCGTTTCAGCCTCGCCGTCGCCAATCACAGCAACCACGAGCAGGTCCGGATTGTCGAATGCAGCGCCGAAGGCGTGAGCGAGCACGTAGCCGAGCTCACCACCCTCGTGAATCGACCCCGGCGTGGGCACGCTCACGTGACTCGGCACGCCTCCCGGCGTCGAAAACTGCCGGAAGAGCCGATGCATGCCTTCCGCGTCCTGCGAGACGCTCGGGTAGATCTCCGAATACGTGCCTTCGAGGTAGACGTTGGCCACGATCGCCGGTCCGCCGTGGCCCGGGCCCGCGAGGTAGATCACGTCGGCGTCGCTCTCGATGATGAGCCGATTCAGATGGACGTAGATGAAGCTGAGCCCGGGCGACGTCCCCCAGTGCCCGAGCAGGCGTGGCTTGATGTGCTCCGGCCGGAGCGGCTCGCGCAGGATGCAGGTCCATCATTGCCTCGTTCTGCTTGGGGTCATCAGCGGCGCCGCGGCGAGGAGCGCGGGCAGGTCGTACGCGAGCAGGTCACCGATGCGCTCCACGCTCACGTCGGCTGGCGGATAGGTGGCGAGCGCCTTCGGATCGTGTGCGTAGTGTCCTTGCCGCGGGAAGACGGTCGTGACCCGAACTCCCCACGCCTGCTTCACCGTGGTCAGTATCCGCAGCTTGTCATCGACCAGCACGTAGTGGTCGGCGAGATACCGCCGCTCGACGTCGTCGAGTTCGCGCTCCTTGTGGATGTAGATCAGGACATTTCCGTCGACTGCTTCCTTCAATCCCGAGCGCTCGACCTTGCGCGGCTGGAAGACCGCGTCGCCGTCCGAGAGGATCACCGTGGGTCCCCAGGCACGGAAGCGCTCGAGGACGTCCAGCGAATTTGGATACAACCGGTTCGCGAACGGGTAGTTCACCAGAAACGCGGACACCGTCAGCAGGTGCGGGTCGTGTGGGTACTCCACCCGATAGCGCTGCAGCGCGCCCAGGTAGTCCGCGTAGCCCAGCTCGGCCCGCAAGGCCTCGAAGATGGCCCAGTACCGCTCTTGCCGCTCGCGCCCGACCTCGCGCTCGAGGTGTCGCTTGAGATCGGCCGCGATGCGGTCGTTGTCGATGAGCGTGTTGTCCACGTCGACCAGGAACGCGACCGGATGGCGGCTCGTCATCGGCCGACTCCCGTGACGGGCACGGGGTTGTGCCAGCCGCCGTGGCGCTTGACGATGCGATCAGCCTCGACGGGTCCCCAGCTCCCGCGCTCGTAGGGATAGAGGGGCGTTGGCGATCCGAGAACCGGATCAACAACGGCCCACGCCGCCTCGACGGCGTCCTCGCGCGCGAAGAGCGTCGAGTCCCCCCCCATGGCATCGCCGATCAGACGCTCGTAAGGCTGCATCTCGGCTGGGGCCTGGTGACGGACCGAGAGCTCGACGGCCTCGCCGGTCATCGACTCGCCCGGCACCTTGGCCCGCGCGCCGGCGGCGATGATCACCTCGGGACTCAGACGGAAGCGCAGATGGTTCGGATGGCCGAGATGCCGCTCGTGGAAAACGTCCTGCGGCGGGCGCTTCAGCTCGACGATGACCTCGGTCGTTGTCATCGGCAGAGCCTTCCCGGCGCGGATATAGAACGGCACGCCGGCCCAGCGCCAGGAGTCGACCTCGACCTCGACGGCGGCGAAGGTCTCGACCGTCGAGTCCGGCGCCACGCCGTCCTCATTGCGGTAACCGCGGAACTGGCCGCGCACCACCCGCTCGGACGTCAACGGCCGAATCGACCGGAAAACCTTCACCTGTTCGTTGCGAACCGCTTCGCTGCCGTCGCCAGCGGGCGGTTCCATGGCGAGGAAGCCGACGACCTGCAGCATATGGTTCTGGACGACGTCGCGGATCGCTCCCACTTCCTCGTAGAAGCGCCCGCGTCCCTGGACGTCGAACGACTCGGCCATGGTGATCTGCACGTGGTCGACGTGGTTTCGGTTCCAGATCGGCTCGAGGAACGAGTTCGCGAATCGGAAATAGAGGAGATTCTGCACCGCTTCCTTACCGAGGTAATGGTCGATACGGAAGATGGCGGACTCGTCGAACACCGCGTGCAGCGTCCGATTGAGCGCCCGGGCCGAGGCGAGGTCGCGTCCAAACGGCTTTTCGACCACCACGCGTGCACCCACCGCGCACCGCGACGCTCCGAGCCCCTCTACGACGGTCGGGAACAGGCTCGGTGGGATGGCGAGATAGTGCAGCGGCCGGGACGCTTTCCCCAGCGCAGCGCGGAGCGCGGCCCACGTCGCCGGAGCGCGATAGTCGCCGGCGACGTAGCCGAGCAGGTCCGAGAGCTTCGCGAACGCCGCCGGGTCTAGCCGTCCAGACTTCTCCAGGCTCTCGCCGATGTCGGCGCGGAAGGTCTCGACGTTCCCCGGCGACCGGGCGATGCCGATAACTGGGGCATCGAGGTGGCCGCGCTTGATCAACGCCTGGAGCGCCGGGAAGATCTTCTTGTGGGCGAGGTCGCCGGTGGCGCCGAAGAGCGCGAGCGCGTCCGAGCGTGGCGCCGGCATCACGGGGGCCCCGGGCGCCCGGCCGCCTGCTCCCGATGACCGCCGAACTCGTAGCGCATCGCGGACAGCAGCTTGTCCGCGAAGTCGGCCTCGCCGCGGGTGCTGAAGCGCTGGTACAGCGCCGCGCTCAGGACGGGCGCCGGGACGGCTTCGTCGATCGCGGCGGCAAGCGTCCACCGTCCTTCGCCGGAGTCCGAGACGCGGCCTTCGAAGCCGGCGAGATCGGAATCCTTGGTGAGCGCGGCCGCGGTCAAGTCGAGGAGCCACGAGGCGATGACGCTGCCTCGCCGCCACACCTCCGCCACGTCCGCGAGCGCGATCTCGTACTGATAGTGCTCGGGATTGCGCAGCGGGGTGGTCTCGGCGTCGACGACCTGCCGCGCGATCCCGATGTTGGCGTGACGCAGGATATTCAAGCCTTCGGAGTACGCTGCCATGATGCCGTACTCGATCCCGTTGTGGACCATCTTCACGAAGTGGCCGGCCCCGTTCGAGCCGCAATGGAGGTAGCCCCGCTCGGCGGTGCCGCCGAGCTTTTCGCGTCCGGGCGTCCGGGGCGCCGCGGGGATGCCGGGCGCCAGCGCGGCGAAGATCGCGTCGAGGCGCCGGACGACCTCCGGCTCGCCGCCGATCATCTGGCAGAAGCCGCGCTCGAGCCCCCACACGCCGCCACTGGTGCCGACATCGACGTAGTGGATGCCCTTCGGTCTGAGTGCCTTCGCGCGACGGATGTCATCGTGGTAGTGAGAGTTGCCGCCGTCGATGACGACATCGTCGTCCTCGAGCCGCGGGACGAGCTGCTCAAGCGTCTGGTCCACCGCCGCGGCCGGCACCATCAGCCAGGCGGCGCGCGGCCGCGCGAGCTTGCCCACGAACTCATTGAGCGAGAACGTTCCCACCCCGCCTTCCCGCGCCAGCGCGTCGACGGGCTTGGAATGGACGTCATAGACGACACATTCGTGACCCGCCCTCAGCAGGCGACGCACCATGTTGCTGCCCATTCGCCCCAGTCCGATCATGCCGAGCTGCATGGCTCGTGTCCTTTCTCGTGCGTGTCCTCCAGAAGGCAACTCGCGGCACCGAGCAGCGCGGCGCGCTTGACGATCACGTGGACCGGCACCGACGCAAGGAGCTCGGCGAACCGCCCCTTGCGCTGGAACGCCTGCATGAAGCGGCCATCGGCCAGTATCGGGAGGATGCGCATCGGAATGCCGCCGGCCAGGTACACGCCGCCCGTCGCGAGGACCTTGAGCGCCAGGTTCCCTGCTTCCGCCCCGAGGACGACTACGAAGGTGTCGAGAGCGGCGACACATAGCTTGCACGGTGCCGTGGGATGAAGGGCGGCGTCGACGATGATCGGGGTACGATCCGCCGCATGCGCAAGACGCTCGGACACGTCCGGTGACTCAGGCGCGTAGTGGGTGTCGCGAAGATAGTCGTAGATGTACGGGATTCCGAGACCGGAGCACACACGCTCGACGCTCACGTGGGCGTGGCGCTCGTGCAAGTATTGAAGCAGCCCGATTTGGCTCGCATTGGTCGGTGCGAAGTCGGCGTGGCCACCCTCCGAAGCGTGGGCGATATATCGTGACCCGTCCCACGTGAGGAACGCCTCCCCAAGCCCGGTGCCCGGCGCGATGACCGCGAGGGCGCCGCCGGTGACGGGCGCGGCGGCGTTGAGCAGGACGAGATCGACCGGGCGCAGGAGCGGGACGGCCCACGCGATGGCTTCGAGGTCGTTCAGGAGACGAACCGATTCGAGCCCGAAGGCTTTCGCGAGGGCCTCTGCCTCGATCACCCACGGCAGGTTGGTCGTCTTCACGCGCCCGCGGATTACGGAGCCCGCGACACCGAAGCACGCCCGTGTGACCGGCAGCGCGACCCGGCCGAGGAACTCACGCACAATCGCTTCCAGGCCTGTGTAGCTCGCGCTGGGAAACTCTGCGAAAGCCAGCGGTGCACGCGGGCCGGCCTCCGGTGTGATGACGGCCAGGTCGGTTTTCGTGCCCCCGATATCGCCAACGAGCAGCATGAGGCGCCTCAGATCCCGCCTTTGCAGCCCACCGCCGCCACCAACCGGCCTCTCGCGAGCGGCCAACGGTGCCGATCGGCAAAGTCCGCTCCCGCCAGCGTTCTCGCCCTCGTGGACGCAGCCATTCTAGGCG